>DAITMW010000025.1:5403-44267 GCA_036834945.1 Steroidobacteraceae bacterium | reverse complement strand
GCCTATCGCCCCTACATACAAGCCTACTCGGGCACTTCAGGCTGGCGCCAGCACCGCGGCGGCGATACCCCACCGCTGTGGATCATCGATCCCGCCAGCGGCGCGCTCGAAAAAATCCCGCACGTCAACGCCTCCGACAAGAACCCGATGTGGATCGGAGACGATGTTGCTTTCATTTCGGACCGCAACGACGGCGCGGCGAATCTCTTTCTCTACGACGGTCACACGCACGCCGTTCGCCAGCTCACACACGAGACCGCGTGGGACGTACGCAATGCGGGCGCTTATGGCCACACCATCGTCTTCGAGACCGGTGGCCTGTTGAAGTCCCTCGACCTCGACAGCGGCCAGATTCAACCGATCACCATCCGCCTGGCGATCCAGGCCCCGGATGCGCGGCCGCAGTGGAAGGATGCGGTCAAGAACATCACGAATGCCGATCTGTCCCTGACCGGCAAGCGGGTCCTCATGACCGCGCGCGGCGATGTCTTCAGTGTTCCGGTCAAGGACGGCCCCGTTCGTAACCTGACGACCACCTCCGGCGTCCGTGAGTCCGACGCCTATTGGAGTCACGATGGCCAACAGGTTGCCTACCTGAGTGATGAAGGCGGAATCCAGTCGCTCGTGATCCGCGACGCCCTCGGCCAGCAGAAGCCGGCGCACCACGCCCTGACCTCCGCGCGCGATGCGGGCAATGCCAACTACTTCACCTTGTTGGGCTGGTCGCCGGACGAGCGGCGGATCGTGTTCCAGGACAATCATCTCCATCTCTACGCCATCGACGTCAAGAGTGACGCCGTCACGCTCATCGACACCAGCAAGCGACGCAATACGTACGCAGCGGTCTTTTCGCCGGACGGGCAGTGGCTCGCCTACACCGTCGTGGGCGACAACTATTTCACCCAGGTCAGGCTGTTCAGCTTTGCCACCGGACGCGCCACGGACCTGGCCGACCGCTTCATCCAGACCGACACCCCGGTGTTCGGTGGTGACAACCTGTTGTATTTCACCGCGTCGATCGACTCCGGCCCAAGCCGCAGCGGACTCGACATGTCCACCCAGGAGCGACCGATACGCAAGGCGATTTACGCGGCCGTGCTCGCCGCGGACGGCCACTCTCCGTTACCGCCCAAGAGCGACGATGAGGAGCTGCCGGGTAAGGGCAAGCCACCCGTGCCCGGCGTCGCCGCGGAGCGCGCCGCCCGGGGAACCGTGGACCATGGGTCAGCCGAGCCAACTGTTCCGGCTCTCAAACCCACCCGAGTCGACCTCGAGGGATTACAACAGCGTTTCGTGCCCATCCCCGTCGCCGAACGTAACTACACCAACCTGATCGTCGCCGCCGACGGCGCCCTGTTCTACCTGTCCCGCAAGCAGCCAGGGTCGAGTCTCGAGCCGCCGAGCCCCATTCGGGGCGCCGACGCGGACCTGTACCGCTATAACTTCGAGGATCGCAGCGAGAAGCTCCTGAAGTCCGCGGTCGTCGACCTGCGCGCCAGCGGCGACCGCAAGAAGGTGCTGGTCGTGCTGGGTGACAACAAGCTCGAGATCGCCGATGCCAACGAGAGATTCGAGACCAAGCCGATCGAGCTGTCCGGGCTGCGTATGCTCGTCGACCCGCGCCAGGAGTGGCACCAGATTTTCGACGAGGCCTGGCGCATGGAGCGGGCCTACTTCTACGATCCAAACATGCACGGGCTCGATTGGCGAGCGGTGCGCGCTCGTTACGAGCCCCTGTTGGAATACGTGCAACGTCGCGAGGACCTGAACGACCTGCTGGTCGAGATGATCGGCGAGATGCAGGTGGGCCACAACCGCGTCGGTGGTGGTGATCTCTATCACGACCGTCCCGAGGCAATCGGACTTCTCGGCGCCGATTTCAGGATCGAGAAGGGCCTGTATCGCGTGCAGAAGATCTACCACGGCGATCGCTGGAACCCCTTCGTGGTCTCACCGCTCACCGCCCCCGGCGTCAATATTGCCGAGGGTGACTACATCCTGGCCATCAACGGTCATCGGCTGGATGCCACGATCAACATCTTCTCCTTGCTGCAGAATACCGCTGAAAAGCAGGTGGCACTGACGACGAGTCGCCCGACTGGCGAGGAGCGCACGGTCACGGTGATTCCGATTGGCAGTGAGGCTCCACTGCGGCAGTGGGACTGGGTGGCGCGCAACCAGGAATACGTCGAGCGCAAGAGCGGCGGGAAGGTCGCGTACGTGTATCTTCCGGACACGGCCGACAACGGCTACACATACTTCAACCGCATGTTCTTCGCCCAAGCTGATCACGAAGCCGTGATCGTCGACGACCGCCGCAACGGTGGCGGCCAGGCGGCGAACTACATCCTGGACGTCCTGAGCCGGAAATACCTGTCGGGATGGAAAGATCGCGACGGCCTGGTTTTCAACACCCCGGCCGGTGCCATCTATGGCCCGAAGGTCATGCTGATCGATCAGGACGCCGGCTCAGGAGGCGACTACCTGCCCTTCACGTTCCGCAGCCTCGGCCTCGGCAAGCTGATCGGCACGCGCACCTGGGGCGGTCTCATCGGCATTTCCACGAACCCGCCACTGATCGACGGCGGCTTCCTGTCGGTCCCGTACTTCCGTATGTACACGCCCGCGGGCGAGTGGCATGTCGAGAACGAGGGAGTCACACCCGACATGGATGTTCAGTTGGATCCCGCGACGGTGAACGCGGGCAATGACAACCAACTCGACGCGGCGATCACGGAAGTCATGGAGCAACTCGAGACAGCCAGGACGCTGCCGCTGAAAACGGCTCCGCCCTACCCCACTCAACTGGGCAAGTAGCGCACTGCGCCGCCGCAACATGCAATATGTCAAGTTAACCCGGGCATTGCTGTTCCGCCGCAACAGGTCTTTGCGCCGGAAGCACAAAATCCGAGGTAGGAGTGTGAAATCCACAGGCGCTCGAAAGCCACAACCGAAGTAACTTCGGTTGCATTATGACGCTCCGTCGCCCCTCCTCCAGCCGCACCCGCCAGGCGTCCCTGGCGGTGGCCCTGCTGGGTGGGGCGATACTCTTCAGTGGCAGTGCCCGGGCCGGATGTCTCGAGCTTTCCCCGGCGAGTACCCAGCCCCTCCAGGCATTGAGCGGCCGGGACCCGAAAAAGGCACTCATCGCCGTCAAAGCGGCGCTCGAGGCGGCCGGGCTCTCCAAGCCGGTCGACGAGGCACGGCTCGCGGCGCTCTATGCCATCGAAGCCCAGAGCTACAGTCTGCTCGAGCTCGATGCGGCCGCACGAGCGACGGCGCTCCAGGGCCTGGCGTTGGCTCCGTCACCCAACGACTCGACTCACCTGACACTGCAGATGGTCTACGCGGAAAATGTTTACGATGCCAACGGTATCAACGCCGCCCTGACATCCCTCGAAAAGGCCCGCAGTCAGCAGCTACCCGGCTCGCGGGCGGATCTGTGTCTGCAGATCAGCATCGGTCGTGTGCAGAATCGGGGGGGCCGGTCGGATCTTGCCCTCCTGACCCTGACCCAGGCTTACCGCGCCACTCTCTCCCTGCCCGTCGCCGAGCCCCGTGTGGCCGCCGCCGCCGCTTTGTCGCCTGTCATGCGCTCGGTGGGCGATTACAAACAGGCACTGGCACTGAGCCAGGAAGTCATCGACTGGGAGACGAAGCACCATGCCACGCTGAACCTCTCCGTGGCACATTACCTGCGCGGCCAGATCCTGGCCGAGATGCACAACTACAACGACGCCATTGAGGAAACTCAACGAGCACGTCAGCTGAGCGTGGAGCTGTCGGACGAGCAAGGCGTTGGCTTTGCCGACCTGTCGACGTGCCAGGTGCGACTGGAGCTGGGAGAGCTCGCCCGGGCCCGCACGGATTGCGAAAGTGCCTTGCGGGTTTTCTCTGCCTCGCGAACCGAGGATGTCGAGAAGGAAGCGCAGACACTCCTGGCGCGCCTCGATCTCGCCGAGGGGCACGCCGACAAAGCACTCGCGCGCCTGAACGATGTGCTCACCGGCAACGCCGAGAAGATGATGCCGCGATTGGTGCCATCGGTGTACGACCTGCGGGCGCGTGCAAATGCATCACTGCAAAAGTACCCCGAGGCGTATCGGGACCTCGAAGAATATCTGAAGCGCTACACGGCGCGCACAGATGCCGAGCGCGCGCAGCAAGTTTCTTCAATCCGCGCGCGATTTGAGACCGACCGGGAAATCGAGCGCAACGCTTCGCTGCGACGGGAACTCGTGTTGGCGGATGAGCGCGCGCAAAGACAACGCGCGGAGCTCCGATGGGTTGTGATCGGCACAGGTTGCAGCGGCGTGGTGATCGCGCTGCTGACGTACCTGCTGGTCGTCAACCGCCGCTATCGCCGGCAACTCGTGCAGCTCGCTACCGAAGACAGCCTGACCGGGCTCCCGAATCGCGGCCGGACCGCGGTGCTGGCGACGCAAGCACTCCTGGCCTCGTTTGACCGTCGCGAGCCCCTGTGTATCGCGCTGATCGATCTCGACCGTTTCAAGGCGATCAACGACCGCTACGGACATGCGGCCGGCGACCGCGTTCTCCAGGATTTCGCAATCATGGCCCGCGCCGAGATCCGCGCTCCTGACACTCTCGGACGGTGGGGTGGCGAGGAATTCCTGCTCGTCCTGCCCAACACCACGCTCGATGTTGCCTTGGGCCTGCTCGATCATCTCAGGCTGCAGGCGGGATTGATCACGCAGGCAGAGGATTTGCCGGATTTGCGCGTCAGCATCAGCGCCGGTCTGGCCGCGACCGGTGAGGAGCCTTGCTCACTCGACGAGATCGTCGCACGCGCCGACCTCGCCCTGTACGAGGCGAAGAACTCCGGGCGCGACCTGGTGCGCTGTGAGCGGGCACCGGCCTCTCTCACTGTCACTGTGAAACGAGCAGCAACTCCTCAAACTCCGCCAACGGCACAGGCGCACTGAACAGGTAGCCCTGGCAGGCCAGGCAGCCGTTGTGCTCGAGAAACTCGCGCTGCGCCTCGGTCTCCACGCCCTCGGCGATCGCCGTCAGCCCCAGGCTGCGCGCCATGGTGATGATCGTCTGCACCACAATGGCATCGTTGCCACTGTGCGGCAGGTGGCTGACAAAGGACTGGTCGATCTTGATCTGATCCAAGGGCAAGCGCGTCAGATAGGACAGCGATGAATAGCCGGTGCCGAAATCGTCCATGCAGAATCCCACGCCGAGCTCCTGCAGGGCCTGCATTTTCTGTATCGTGTCCTCGATGTCATCGAGCACGAGAGTCTCGGTGAGCTCGATCTTCAGCCGCCCGGCCGGAGCGCCAGCGCGCTCGAGTGCGCGGTCCACCTGCGCAACGAAATCTGCTTGACGGAATTGGCGCGCACTGACGTTGATCGCCAGATACAGGCCGTGTGAGCTCCGGTTGGTGTGCCAGTCACTGAGCTGGCGGCAGGCCGCTTCCAACACCCACTGGCCGATCTCCAGAATCAGGCCGGTTTCCTCGGCCAACGGAATGAACTCCCGCGGAAGAATCGTACCGCGCTCGGGGTGTTGCCAGCGGATGAGCGCCTCGGCACCGATGATCCCGCGCACGCCGTGCACCTGCGGTTGATAGTGGAGAACGAACTCATGACGGTAGATCGCGAAGCGCAATTCCGCCTCGAGGCTCGCGCGCGCCGCCAGCGCCGCCTGCATGTGCGGGTCAAAAAAGCGCAGGGTATTGCGGCCCGCCGCTTTGGCCTGGTACATCGCTATGTCAGCCTGTTTGATGAGCTCGTCGACCGAGCCGCCGGCGGCACTGAACAGGGCGACGCCGATGCTCGGCGTACTGTGCAACACGCGTTTCCCGATCGTGTAGGGCCGGTTGAGCACCTCCAGAATGTGCTCGCCCAGCTTCCTCGCTTCCGTGGCCGCATCGAGCGAACGTTGACCGAGGTTCGCCAGGATCACCACGAACTCGTCCCCTCCCAGGCGCGCGATGGTGTCGCCTTCGCGCACGCTCGACGTCAGCCGGGCGGCCACACTACATAGCAGGCGATCTCCGATCTCGTGTCCGATCGTGTCGTTCAGGAGCTTGAAATGATCGAGATCGATGAACAACAAGGCACTCGTCGCCGGCCCTTGGGTGATGTCGTTCAGCGCCTGCTCCAGCCGATCCATGAGCAGACGACGGTTTGGCAGCTGGGTGAGCGGGTCGTAATAGGCCAGTTGGCGCCGCTGCTCTTCGGCCTTGTGGCGCTCAGTGATATCGCGCGCGATCCCGACCACTCCAGTCGGGGTGCCTGTGTGATCCCGCATCGTCGTCTTGACGGTCTCGAACAGGCCGCGATAGCCACCTTCGGCAAACGTCAGCCATTCCTCGTTGACACAAGGCTTTCCCGGAGAGGCGATCGCCCTTCGGTCGTGGTCGCGGAAGAAGTCGGCGAGCTCGCGAGGGAAGAAGTCGTAATCCGTGCGTCCGACAATCTGGGCCTCGCTCATTCCGAAGAGCCGCTCGACCTGGCGATTGCAGGCCAGGTAGGCGCCGCTCAGATCCTTCAGCCATACCAGGTCTGGGATGGTCTGCATGACCGTGCGCAGTCGGGTCTCGTTCTGGCGCAGCTCCTCAGCCAGGCGCTTGTTGACCACCCGCGCCCGTAGACTGGCGATGCCGAACGCCAGGTTGGCCGCCATGTCCTCCAGCAGGCGTACCTCGTCCAGGGTGAATGAGTCCGGTTGAGTCGAGTAGATGGCCAGAACGCCGAACGGGCGTTGGTATTCGTCACGCAACGGGAGGGCGATGCCCGCGCGGTAGCCACGCTCGAGCGCCATCTCGCGCCATGGCGCGGCCTGAGGATCGACCGCGAAGTCCTGCATGTAGGCGGTTTGTCCGGTGCGAACGGCGGTGCCAACCGGACCCCGCCCCCGCTCGGTGTCCGCCCAGGTAATCCCACTCCTCGCGAGATATCCCTCTTCGGTACCTCCCCAGGCAACGGCTCTGACGCTCTTGTGCGCGTCGTCCTGGCAATACCCTACCCACGCCATCCGGTAGCCAGCCTCTTCGCAGACGATGCGACAGATTTCGCTCAGGAGCCAGGGCTCATTCTCCGAGCGCAACAGCGTCTGCAGACAGCGGGTAACCGCTTTTAACTCGCGATTGAGGCGAGTAACACTGATTTCGCCGGACATGCCCCTCCTCTAGTGCGGGGCATGGGTTTGTCCTCAAGGCCCAGGAGCCACTCGCGCACCGAACTGCGTTTCCGAAATGAGTTTACGCCGTCCCTCCGGAGAGACTTGGGAAAGTGCGTCGATGAGCGTTCCGCCGAAGTCATCGAGAAAATGATTCCAGGCTGTCTGTGTAGCGGACAACGCCTGGCGCGCGGCAACCGGGTTGAACGGCTCCGCGACGATCTGGCGATCGAGCTCCTGGCGCGCGCGCCGCATCTCGATAACCGATCCGGTGAAATGGGGCAGATCGCGACGGATGACCGAGCCGAACGCGACAGCATCATCCGCCGGCAGAATCGCATCCGCGCGCGCCAGTGCACGCGCCAACGCCACTCCGGCGCCGGGGATCTCTGCTCTGGCCCGTACATGCCACATATGGCCGCCGATGACCGCGAGCAGGAAGAGATTGAGGATGACCGAAGCGGGCAATGCGATGCGCCGCCAGGCGGGCTGCGCGGGGACGTTGGTTATCTCATTCATGCTAGTCCTGGTCCGACAGAATATCGAGCGTCGCCGGCTGCAACAGCGCGGCCACAACTCCCACGGGCGCGGATGCGGGCGCGGGGCCATACATTGCGCCGATCAGCAATCCGGCGACGATCGCGAGTGCTCCACTCGTCGCCAGCCCCAACCGGCGCCGCCGCAAGGAGACGAAATCCTGGCCGCCTCTCAACAACCAACTGAAGAGGCCGCCGGGCTGTTGCGCCCGGATATCTTCCGTGGCGATCCGTGCTGCCACACCGGAACGCAACCGGGCCAATGCGGCATCTTGCGCTTGCGCGCCTCGCGGGCTGGCCGCCGAGATAGCCGCATCCAGCGAGTACTCCTGTGCGAGCAGCGCCCGGGCCTCCTCGGAGCTTTCCAACAGCGCCTGGGCAGCGCCACGCTCCTCTCGCGGCCAGCGCTGCAACTCGGCGCCATAACTCTGGGCCAACGCCCTGAATCGCCTAAGCGTCATCATGATCTCTATCCTCGCGGTCACGCTCCGGCAGCATACCGCTCTCGCAAAAAAGCCCGCGCCCGCGCCAGTAGCCGCTCGACTGCCTTGGCCGACAGACCGAGAATTTGTGCTGCCTCCGCCCCCGAGAGCCCTTCGTCATAGACGAGAGCCATGGCCGCTCGTTGCCGCGGAGGAAGGTTGGAGAGTTCTCGCGCAAGAGTCGCATCACGCTCCAGGATTTCCAACGTCTCCACGGCCCCAGCGGCGGGATCGACAGGATCGAAGTCCTCAGGCAAGGGATCCGGCTGCAGCCGGCGCTTGTGATCGATGCAGAGGTTCACCACGATCCGGTACAGCCAGGTGGTGAAACGAGCGCGGCGCTCGTCGAAGCTCTTCGACTGCGACCACGCGCGCACCATCGCCTCCTGAACGACGTCCTCCGCCGCCCGGGAATCAGGAATGAGTCGCGCCGCGACACGCAACGCGAAAGCACCGTGACGGGTCACGATCTCATCGAAGGCCCGCCGATCGCCTTCAGCCGCCCACTTGATGAGCGTTGCATCGGGCGCGCTTCCGTAGGCTCTCGGGCTGTTGATGCGATGCACCTGGGCAGAGTCCTCCCGGGGCGGGCGAGCCCTAAGGAAGTAGCTGCTGGATAAAGTCGGCACTGGCGGTAGCGTCGCATATCTGGCGCACGGACGGCTCCCTCTTATCTGGTGCTCGTGGTACGCACGACCCTGGAAAATCCCCCGCCCTTGGGCGTCGGCGGGACGACCCGCGGCACCGAATCCGCGTCGGTCCAGGTAATGACCGCTAGCTGCGCAGCGCTTCCCGCAGTCCCTTGATCATTCCCGGATCCTTCGCCAGGTAGCCCGGCAGGTTCGCGATCGCCTGATGGAACTCCTCACCCCGCAGGATCTCCAGGACGCGCTTGACCGCCTCACTCTCCAGGACGTGCTTGCGGCACACGAAGAAGTAATCCTCAGTGGCCAACCGGACGAAATCGAGGTCGAACTGCCGCGCGGCCGCCTCGACACCGAAGCTGGCATCCGCCATATCACTGGCCACGTAAGCAGCAACCGCCGCGTGCGTGAACTCGACGCGCTCATATCCCGTGATCCGCGTCTTGTCGAGATCATGTTGGGCCAACAGCTGGTCGAACAGCAGGCGCGTGCCCGACTCGGGATCGCGGTTCACGAAACGGACACCCGGCTCGAGGAGGCGCTGCAACGAGGTGATCCCGAGCGGGTTGCCTCGCTTCACCATGAGTCCCATCTCGCGCGTGACCAGGCCGATGACCCGATACTCGCTGACCGGCTGCAGCCACTGCTTCGCCGCCGCCACGGCCTTCTTGCGCAAATCCCCTTGCGGCAGGTGGACACCGGCGATCTCACAACCGCCGTGAGACAGCGCGACCAGCGAGTTCTGGTTACTCACATACCGCAGGTCGATGCCGATGTTGGGTCCACGGTTGAGGATCTCGCGTAATTTGGATACCGCGAACCCGTGGCTCGCATGGACACGCACGACGCTCTCTCGCTGGGGCAATACCTCGTTGAGCTCCGTCTCCAGCTCCTGCGCCAGGTTCTGCAGCTGCGGCCGCAGCCGCGCCTGCAGTCGCTGCCCCGCCCAGACCAACTTCTCACCCAGCGCCGTCAGCCGCGTCCCGCGCCCCTGCTCGCGCTCCACCAGCGGCGCGCCGAAGAACGACGCCCACTTCTCGATCAGATTCCAACAATGCCGATAGGACATCTGCGCACGGCCGGCGGCGCGCGTGATTTTCCCCGTCGCCCGAATCTCGTTCAGGAAGTCGAGCATGACGAGCATCGACTGGCCGTCGTCCTCGCGGCGGAAGCGCCAGACCGGCTCGATGTCGATCTTGATCACGGACGCGGTGCCTCGCATATGCACGTCTGTGCATAAGGATGGAGGCGCTGCAGAGGTCGGATGGCCATAGGGGGGCGTGCGAAAAGGGCTGCGGACAGCATATTCCTCGCAAAATGGACCGCAGTCCAGGGGGTCCTGCTCGTTTGCGACGGACCAAGCCTCTGCATTTACCTATGCAGTGTAGTTCATATGTAAGGCCCGACGCGGGCGGCGCCGCGCCTTGCATCCCCTACTGAATCATCTATAATTTCAGTAATTACTGAAATTACGGAATATGTCGTATGAGACTCACCCCCGTCATGCAGCGCTACGTAGTCCACTGGGGCGAAATGGGCAGCCGCTGGGGAGTGAACCGCTCCGTAGCCCAGATCCACGCATTGCTGTGGCTGGCCCCACAGCCCCTGCATGCGGACGAGATCGCCGAAACCCTCGGCATCGCACGCTCGAACGTGAGCATGGGCCTGAAGGAGTTGCTCACCTGGGACCTGGTGCAGGTCACCCACACTCTCGGCGACCGTCGCGACTTCTTCCAGGCGCCGCAGGACCCGTGGGAGGTGATCCGGATCGTCGTCGAGGGCCGCAAGCGGCGCGAGATCGATCCCACCCTCGCCTTCCTGCGTGACTGCGCCACTGCCCTCGAGAAAGACACGGAGACCCCTCAGCAGGTGCGTGAGCGGATCGTCGCGCAGATGGAGTTCTTCGAGACGCTGACGGTCTGGTACGACTCCATCAAGAATCTGCCCCGCAAGACGCTGCTGAAAATGATGCGTCTCGGTCAGAAGATCGCGAAGGTGATTGGCGAGTGAGCAACAAGGGACCAATGCCATGGCCAACAACAACGTACCCGGCGTACTGGCAACTCAACTACCGGCGGCGACAAATCGCGACGGCCCTGGGGGCTTACGCGACGTTCTGGGAGAAAGCGCGTGGCAGCGACTACCTCCGAGGGTACGTGCGCGGTTCGACGAGCCGACCCTGGCTGTCGACTATGTCGGTGAGTTCGATGTCGTGCGAGCTAGTCGGCTGGGCCGCATCATCGCCTGGTTTTGCCAGGCAATCGGCACACCGGTCGTCCCGCGTACCGGCCAGAATGTCCGCGCGGTCATCCATGTAGGTCCGGTCGCGCGGGGCGCAAGTTGGCTTCGGGAGTATCACTGGCCACCCCGCGATACCTACCGCGTGCATTCGACAAAGGTGATCGGCGCCGACGGCATGCTCGTCGAAGAGCTACCCGCCCGCCTGCGCATGCCCCTGAATGTATATGAGCGCGAGGGCGTGCTGCACTTCGTCAGCAAAGGTTATTACTTCGAGCTCGGAGTCCACCTCCACCTGCCCGGGTGGCTCTCGCCAGGCACCACCCACGTCGAGCACATCGATGAGGCGGATGGTTGGTTCCGCTTCACCATGACCGTGAGCCATCCGATTTTTGGCGAGGTCTTCTATCAGACCGGCCGCTTTCACGCAGCAAAAGGAGCTGGGTCATGACCCTCTTCTTCACCCTTCTGATTCTCCAGACGTTTCTCGGCGGATTCGACAACTTCTGGCATCACGAGGTCACCGAACGTCTCCCGGCGAAGCGCTCGGCCGCCCGGGAGCTCGCGCTTCACGCTGCACGCGAGTTGATCTACGGCTGCCTTTTCATACAACTCGCGTGGTTCGAGTTCCACGGAGCCTGGGCCATTCTCGTTACGGTGCTGCTGGCGGCTGAGATAGTCATTACCCTGTCGGATTTTGTTGTTGAAGATCGCACGCGGCGCCTCCCGCCACTGGAGCGTGTGCTGCACACGCTGCTCGCCATCAACTACGGCATGCTGCTCATCGCCTTCAGCCCCATTCTGCGCGACTGGTGGTCGCAACCAACCGGGATCTTGACCGTGTCGCACGGTGTCTATTCGTGGCTCTTCTCGCTGTTCGCCCTCGGCGTTATAGTCTGGTCGGTCCGTAACACGATTGCCGTGTTGCGCCTGCGTCGTCCGCCCGAATGGATACGCGATCCGATCTTCGCGCACGATATGCCCAACGACAGCTCCCGCACGGTGTTGGTCAGCGGTGGAACCGGGTTCATCGGCGGACACCTCATCCGCAGCCTGTTGGCTCGCGGCGATCGGGTTGTCGTGCTGACACGGGACGCCGATCGGGCCCTGGATCGATTCGGGCCGCACGTTCGCATCATTACCGCGACATCGGAACTGAACGACAACGAGCGCATCGATGCCGTGGTCAACCTCGCTGGCGCGCCCATCCTGGGCTTCCCCTGGACGAAAGCACGCCGTCGCAAATTGATCGACAGTCGCGTCACCACGACGCGAAGCCTGGTGAACCTCTGCGGTCGGCTCGCTCATCCACCGCGGGTGTTCGTGAGCGCCAGCGCCATCGGCTATTACGGCGTTGGAGGCGAGGAGCCGTTAGATGAAACCCGTCCACCCCAACCCATTTTCCAGTCCCGCCTGTGTCAGGAGTGGGAAGCCGCTGCCGATGCGGCCGAGGGTGTCGTCGTCCGAGTCGTGAAAGTCCGCATCGGCCTCGTTCTGGGTCGCGACGGCGGTGCCCTTCCACAGCTGGCCATGCCGGTCCGCCTGGGATTGGGCGCAATCCTCGGCGACGGCAAGCAATGGGTGTCGTGGATCCACATCGACGATCTCGTGCGACTGTTCGAATTCGCGCTCGACACCCCCATGTTGCGTGGCGCCTTGAATGCCGTCGCACCGAAAGCCGCCACCCACGCACAACTGCAACGCATGATGGCGAAAGAGCTCCATAGGCCAATGTGGATGCGGATCCCAGCCTTCCTGGTCCGCACGCTGCTGGGCGAGATGTCTCAGTTGCTCATCGAAGGGCAGCACATCGTCCCGACGCGCGCCACCGGGGCAGGCTTCGATTTCAAACATCCGAACCTCGGTGAGGCCCTGAGACACCTGCTGGGTCAGCAACGCCCTTTTGAGCCAGCCCGGTCGGAGATCTATTACGACAGCGAGTGGGCGCGCCACCTAAATATGCGCAAGCGCCGACTTAACCCGTTCAGGGCTTAACGGCGCGCGCCGGATGCGCACACCGGTAGCATCCCAGAACGCGTTCGCCACGGCCGCCGGCACACTGCGTATTGTCGGCTCCCCGGCACCCGATGGCGCGACGTCCGTGTTGTTGATCAGAACGATGTCGATCTCCTCGGGTGCGTCCTGCATCTCCAGGATCGGGTAGCTCGCCCAGTCGACGCTCTGGACCGAGCTGCGATCGAAGCGCACTTCCTCGAACAAGGTGCGCGACAGGCCCTGCACCACGTTGCCTTCGATGGTTTGACGGAGCGATTTCGGATTGATGATGAGCCCGCAGTCATGCGCGACGGTGAATTTCCGTGCCCAGATGCGACCTTCTTTGGGGTAAACCTCGATCTCCGCGATCACGGCGACGACCGTGTCGCTACGCTGCGCGTACGCGATTCCTCTCCCGTGGAGAACCTTCGCACCACGTGCATGCACCCGATGCTGAGCCCCCTTGCGCGGCATCCAGCCGGCCTTTTCCGCAGCAGCCCTCACCACGGCCGCATCGCGCGGCGCGGTGATGTATCGCAGACGAAACTCAACCGGGTCGGCTTTGGCTGCCGCCGCGATCTCGTCAATGAACTGCTCACTGCCGAAGTGAACCTCAGGACCCAACGGATCGCGCAAATGCGATGTCCGCAGCGGCGAGCAGCGATCCAACAACGGCGCCACGACCTCCCAGGCGAGCAGCTTCGCCTCAAAACCATAACTCTCCGCCGGGGCGCCCAGGCCCGCGCCGGGATTCAACGGCAGACCCAGCGACATGCCCGCAAGGCAATCCCGCGGATCGGACTCGTTGAACATGACATTCACGCGGGAAAGCCCTTTCGAGACAAACTCGTAGGCAACCACCTTGCCCGACGCATCGAGACCAGCGCGAGCACGGTGCACGCACGCGGCGCCCTTCGGATCCCACTTGGTTCCGTCGGATCGCATCCCTTGCACGCGTACCGGCCGGCCCGTGAGCTTCGAGAGATAGGCGGCGTCCATCGCCGCATCACCGGCGTCGTTGCGACCGTACGAGCCGGGACCCATGACCCAGATGCCGCGCACCTTCTCACTTGGAAGTCCGAGCAGCTTGGCGACTCCGTCCCGGGTGGAATGCGGCTTCTGCGAGCCGGTCCAGATCGTCGCCTCGCCATTCTTCACGTCCGCCACGGCGCATGCCGGCCCCATACAGGCGTGTGACTGCAACGGCCAGCGGTACTCGGCTTCGACGATGTGCTTGGCGGATTTGAATGCCGCCTCGATATCGCCCTTCCGCGAAGTCTCCTCCCGTTTGAGGACCTGGGCATTGCGAATGTGGTCGTGCAAACCGTCAGACCCCGGAAATGGCGCGGCCCCCGGTGGCGTCCACTTCACTTCCAAAGTACGCGCGGCCTCTATGGCATCCCACTCTTTCTCCGCGACAACGGCGAGAAACTCACCCTCACGCACGACGCGCGCATTCCTGACGGAATCTGTATTCACGCTCGCTATGGTGCTGCCGCCGGTCGGCGGCCGGATCATCCGGGCGTGGAGCATGCCCGGAACGCGAATGTCGGTGACATAGTCCGCCGTGCCGAAAATCTTGCCGGCCACGTCGCGGCGGGGAACCGACTTGCCGACGAGTTGGTAGTCACTCAGCGACTTGGGCCTGGCCTGCCCCTTCACGTCCATGAAGTTGCCAACCTGTTTGTTCCATTCAACCGTAGTGTCGAAGTGCTTGCCGCCGATCAGCTCCGCGTAGGTCACATTCCGCGCCGGCGCATTGACTACCGTCACCACGCCCTTCGAAACACTCAACTGATCAGCCGGAACTTTCAGCGTGACGGCCGCGCGCTCGAGGAGGATGCGGCGCGCTTCGGCGGCAGCGTTACGTAACGGCTTCGCGCCAAGTTGCACACCAGTGCTGCCGGAGGCTCCTCCCTGGTTGCAGGTGATGGCCGTATCGCCCATGCGGATCGTCACATGCTCGACCGCGACGTCGAGCTCCTCGGCAACGACCTGCGCAATCGCTACTTCCAGACCGTGGCCCATGTCCATCTTGCCGAAGAAGGCTTCCGCCGTTCCGTCCGGCAGAATGGCGATCCAGGAATCGAGCTGATCGGGCGAAGGGAATTGTGGCGGCGGAGCGCCATGCGCAGGAAGACCGGCCTGGGCGAACACCTGCGGTATTCCCACAGCGGTGGACACCACCAACGCGCCGGAGGAAAGAAGAAACTCACGGCGCGACAGCGGATGAGCCAATTCGGTTGCCATGGCGACCTCTCAGGTAGCGGCCGCTTTGGGCGCGGCGGACTCAGCCGCCAGGTCACGTGCGCGACGCACGGCTCGCATGATCGACATGTGCGTGCCACAGCGGCACTTCAGTCCGGCGAGTCCGTCGCGGATCTCGGCATCGGTCGCCTTGGGATTGTTGTTGAGCAAGGCCGCGGCGGTCATGATCCAACCGTTCACACAATAGCCGCATTGGGGTACCTGCTCTTCTATATAGGCTTGCTGGACCGGGTGCGGCTTGTCCGGCGTGCCGAGGCCCTTGATGGTCGTGACCGTCAGGCCTTTCACGCTCTCGAGAGGTGTGCTGCAGGAACGCACGGCCTGCCCGTTCAGGTGCACCGTGCAGGCACCACATTGCGCCAGGCCGCAGCCGAAGTGAGGATTGTTGTGGCCCAGATCGTTACGAATGGCATACAGCAGCGGCATGCCGGGGTCCGCGTCGACCGAAACGGCGCGACCATCGAGGGTGAAATCTACGCTTGCCACACAAGTCTCCGCTTTAATTTGCGCTTCTGGCCGCTTCCAATTCCGCGGCCAGCGCGCTCACCAGATCCGCACTCGGCATCGTACGCGCCAACGGCGCTCCCTGCCCTGCCCATTGCGCGCCGTATCCGAATTCAGACTTCGCCTTTGCCACGGCATGCAACGCCTTGCCCGCGTCGTATGCAATCGGGTACGCCGGAATCTCTCGCGGCGACACGGACTCACCCAACTTCGTGAACCGATTCGTCAAACACCGCGCCCGACGACCCGAGATGGCCGCGGTCATTACAGTATGGAAGGCCGCATCACTCTTGAGCGCCGCCCGATACCCGTCGTCGGCCGAGGACTCCGGACACGCCACGAATGCCGTCCCGAGCTGTGCCGCGACAGCACCTAACTTCAACACGGCGGCGATGCCCGCGCCATCCATGATTCCACCGGCGGCGATCACCGGCACATTCAACTTTGCAACCAACAGCCGGGTCAACGCGAACGTTCCCAGGCAATCGTCGCGCGCCTCGGGATCAAACACCCCGCGATGACCGCCGGCTTCATAGCCCTGTGCGATGACCGCATCGACCCCCGCCGCAACGACTGCGTCGGCTTCATCGAGATTGGTCGCAGAGGCGATGAGCACAATGCCTGCCTTGCGCAAGGCCTGTATCCGATCCGCCGAAGGCACGCCGAAATGGAAACTGACCACCTCGGGCCGCGACTGGATGAATTGCTCCAGCATCGCATCGTCCGCGACGAAGCTCTTATAGATCTCTGTAAGCCCCGGCGGAGGCGCGGCACCGAACCGCTCGAAGTGCGGCCGCAGACGCTCCACCCATGCAGTCTCTACTCCATGATTCGCCGTAGCGGGCCGATGGCAGAACACATTGATATGGAGCGCACGCTTGGAAAGCTCGCGCGCGGCGTGAATCATTTGCGCCGCGCCTTCGGCATTCGTCGCACCCACACCCATCGAGCCGAGCGCTCCGGCATTGGAGACCGCCGCGGCCATCGCCGGCGTCGATACGCCCGCCATCGGGGCTTGAATGATGGGGAACTGGAGCTGCAAGCGTCGCAGCAGCTCATTGCCGCTTTTCGGTGCCATCACCGAATCATAAAGCGAGCAGGTGGTGCGCCGCTTGAACATCCCAGGACGAGTCCACGGCGGCGCGCGTGGAACTCGCCTCGATTCAGTGCGCGCTCAACCGCGGATCGGTAGATCCTGCGGTCGCGGCCAAGGGATCTGCGAAGGGATCGGCACGATCTTCGCCGGAGTCGGCTCGACCGCGCAGTCGAACCCATCCTCCGTGCCGTTGGGCTTGCAGATCAGATCGTGGTAGCCCTTTTCAGTGGAATCCGAACTCGGTGGCGTCGCCGGCTGGCTCGCTTGCTCGGGATGAACATCGGGAGGTTGTGCTCCAGCGGTGCCCGCGGCAACCAGGAGCCCCATCATCAGCATGGGCAGACGCCAGCTCATCAGCTCTTCCCCTCATCGACCGCGCTTCGACCACTTGAACTACCCGGGCCGCCGCGCATTTGCTCTTGTTCGAGTCGATGCTAACAGGCGTCACCGCCATGCCAAGGCGCATATGACATAAGCGCGAGGCGAATTTATCGCTCCGGCGTCGGAGAAATTTACAGCTCGCCCTCTTTCGGCGGCTTGAGAATCAGAAAAACGCTCCCCACGACGAGCGCCGACGCGAACAGCATCCGCAGGGTGACCGGCTCTCCTGCGACAAAGTAGCCCAGGGCGACGGCGACCAGAGGATTCACATATGCGTGACTCGCCACGCGAGTAGCCGGCATGCGCGCCAGCAACCAGGCATACGCGGTATAACCCAACAGGGAGCCGCCTACTATCAGATACAACAGTGCGATTGCCGCCCGGGGCGGTATATGGGGGAACGGATGCATCTCCCCTGTAACGAGTGCGAGCCCCAATAACACCGCTCCACCGACCATCATCTCCGCACCCGCCGCCAGCGGCACCGATTTCGGCAGCGGCATGGAGCGAGTCAGGACCGCACCCAGTGTCCAGGCAACACTGCCACCAAGGATCACCAGGCAGGGAAATACACCGAATGACTGGCCGGTATTTTTCAGTAGCAGCAACGCCACGCCCAGGAACCCGAGCACCACCGCAGCCAGCATCCGCCAGTGAAACGGCTGCCGTCGAAAAACAAACACCTCGAGAATCATGGCTATGAGCGGCAACGTCGCCTCCAGCACGGCGGTAACGCCGGAGGGCACGAACTGCTCCGCCCAGAACAGCGCTCCATAAGTCACCACGAACATGCAGACGGCGATCACGGTGATGCTGCGCCATTCGGCCGCCGACGGAGCAGGCGTTCCCCTCAACCTCAAGAACCCGAACAGCAGTGCCCCGGCGGTGAAGAAGCGCAGCCCAGCTGTAAAGAACGGCGGGATCTCGAGCACGGCCACGCGGATGGCCAGAAACGTCGCGCCCCACAGGAAATAAATAGCCAGGAACGCCAGCAGAACCCGGACGTCCACGGTACGAGTCCGCCGCGCCGGAACCTTGTCTATAACCGCTGAAGTCTCCATAGACGGTTAGTATGCCTACCCGGCGGTAACCTGTAAAATCTTATTTGGAGGTTAAACCAGATCCATGTCCGCCGATCCGAAGGACACTCTTTTTGATCTTTGCGGCGGTCACCCCGCCCTCGACTTCGTCAATTCGCTCGACAACCGCTTTCGCGCGGACGGCCCGAACGAAATGCTGGCCAGCTACGCGGACCTGTTGCGCTTTCTCGAGGAGAGCGGGCTGCTGACACGCGAGCACGCGCGTGCCTTGAGCAAAACAATCACGTCGGAGGTTGCCGCGCCGGTGCTGGAGGCGACACGCGAGCTGCGCGAGGCGACGGCGGCGGTGTTTTATGGAAACCTGGAGGGGAAGCGTCCCCAACAGCGGGACCTCCGGCTGTTGGAAGAGCACTTCATGAACGCCAGCCGGCACCGCGAGCTGCAGTGGGTCGATAATCAGCAGGCACCTGCCGGACTGAGCTGGAGCTGGGGCCGCAACGAGAGCGCACCGGAGCTGCCGGTATGGATCCTGGCGCTTGCGGTGTCAGATATCCTGCTTTCGCCCGACATGGCGCGAGTCCGCACCTGCGCCGTCGACACCTGCCGTTGGCTCTTCCTCGACACGAGCAAGAACCACACACGGCGGTGGTGCAACATGAAGGTCTGCGGCAACAGGATGAAGGCGCGCCGCTTTCAGGCGCGGCGCGATCAACCCTGACGCATCAGGCGACCTTGCGGGCATGAGCCCTGGCCGGCTCCTGCAAAAGACTGCCGTCATCGCCATTCACCGACGCGTTGAGCTCCCGCACCTGCTGCACGATCGACTCGCTGGCCGCGGCGGCCTGCTCCACGAGCGCCGCATTCTGCTGCGTACTCTCATCCATCGACGCAACAGCCTTGCCCACCTGCTCGATGCCGGAGGCCTGGTCGGCCGAGGCCGCACTGATCTCCCCGACGATGTCGGTGACCTTCTTCACTGACGAAACAATGTCCGACAGGCTCTTGCCCGATTGCTCCACGAGGCGCGAGCCGTCGGCGATCTTCGCGACGCTGTCCTGAATGAGCTCCTTGATCTCCTTCGCGGCGGCCGCCGACCTGCCGGCGAGCGAGCGCACCTCACTCGCGACGACCGCGAAGCCACGCCCCTGCTCCCCCGCACGCGCCGCTTCGACCGCGGCATTCAAAGCCAACAGGTTGGTCTGGAAGGCGATCGCATCGATGACGCCGATGATGTCGGCGATCTTGCGACTCGACTCGTTGATGACCTGCATGGCACCCACGGCATCGTGCATGATCTTGCCGCCACGCTCCGCGTGCCCACAGGCGATACGCGCGAGCTCATTCGCCTGGCGCGCATTCTCGGCGTTCTCGCGAACGGTTTCCGTCATGCGCATCATCGATGAGGTGGTCTCCTCGAGGCTGGCGGCCTGTGCCTCCACACGTTCGCTGAGGCTACTGTTGCCGATGGAAATCTCCTCCGCGCTCAGCTGGATCTCGGCTCCCGCCGTGCGGATGTCCGTCATGATCCGGGAGAGCTTGTCGGTGAGCGCCTTCTGCTCGGTAATGTCGGAAGCATATTTCACGACTTTGACCGGCCGGCCGCTCGCATCCACGATCGGGTTGTAGGTGGCTTGCAGCCAGATCTCGCGCCGCCCCTTGGCGAAGCGCTTGTACACACCGGCGTCGTAACGGCCCTGGCCAAGTTTCTGCCAGAACGTGTGGTAGTCGGCGGACTCGGCCTGGGCCGGATCGACAAAGATCCGGTGATGCTGGCCGCGGATCTCATCCAATGTGTAGCCGACCGTGCGCAGGAAATTCTGGTTGGCGTTGCGGATCACGCCATTCAACTCGAACTCGATCACCGCCTGTGACTTGTCGATGGCCTTGATCTGGCCTTCGAAATCCGCCCCGCGCATTTTCTGCTCGGTGACGTCGGCGCAGTACTTGACGACCTTGAAGGGTCTGCCGTAGTCATCGAAGATCGGGTTGTACGAGGCCTGCAGCCAGATCTCGCGACCGTCCTTGCCGAACCGGCGGAACTGGCCGGCCTGGTACTCGCCGGTCCCGAGCTGTCTCCAGAAGCGCTCGTAGGCCGAGCTCTCGCGGTCGTGGGGATCCACGAACATCCGGTGGTGTTTGCCACGGATCTCCTCGATCGAATACCCCACGGCTTTGAGGAAATTGTCATTGGCGTCCAGGATGGTGCCATCGAGCGCGAACTCGATGACCGCCTGGGAGCGGCCTATGGCCTTGACCTGGCCACGCAGGTCGGCGATTTCCGCAGGCGCGATACGCTCGAAGGACTCCGAAGCGCCTCCGAACAGCTTGCCGAGTTTAAGCATAAGCCCTGGCCCTCACGTCGTGTGCAACAGAACTGGAGCGCAGCTGAGCCGCGCTATGACCGCGAGATCGGCCCCTCGCACAGGAAGTTGAGCACCGGGTGCGTTGCACGTATGTCGTGTTGTGAACTGTGTCGACAGTGCAAAGGGATTATTTGGTCCAATCGCGGCCGCAGCAGGCCCGGGCGCGCACCACAACACCAACACCGTTGCGGCGCGGCGACGCGCGTTAATGCACTCATAACAAAAATGGAGCAACGCTGTCACGGAGTTGACGCAGTTGCACAAAAAGGCGCTGAACGCGCTAAAGTGTGGGCTGTCGAGGGGGGTCCATCGGGGGAATGCCAATGTCCACCAAACAAACCCACCATGAAATGCTGGCCGGATTGATTGCCGCGGCAAGTGCTGCCCTGGACACCGACCGGGACACCGCCAGGGCCTGCATCGCCAAGGCGGCGGCCCTGTTACAAAGAGGCGCCGTCCGCGAGCGTTGGAAAGAAGAGCGTGCGGGCCAGCAACGTGGCGGCCTCGCACCCTGGCAGGCGCGCAGGGTCGAAGAGTATGTCGCAGGCAATCTCGGCGCCCGGATCCGTACCACCGATCTCGCGCAGGTTGCGCAGCTCAGCGCGAGTCACTTCACGCGAGCGTTCAAGGAAACCTTCGGCGAGACGCCCATCGGCTACGTCGCCCGGCAGCGGATGCGCTATGCCCAGGACCTGATGTTGCGATCGGGAGAATGTCTCTCGCAAATCGCGCTCACCTGCGGACATTGCGACCAGTCGCACTTCACGCGGGTCTTCCGCCGCAAGGTCGGCATGAGCCCGCGGGCGTGGCGGCGGCAATTCGCGCAGGCCGGACCGTATCAGGCGCGCTTGCGCAATTCGGAGAGTACGTTACCGAACCGATGAATCTCTGCGGGCGTGTTGTAGTGGACGAGTGAGACGCGGGCGACACCTGACTCAACGGGTACGTTCAGCCGCCTCATCAAGCGAGGCGCGTACATGTGACCGTCGCGGATACCGATGCCTGCGCGCGCCAGGGTCTCGGTCACCGCTTGGGGCGAAATGCCGGGCATGTTGAAACAGAATGTCGGCACGCGCTCGGCGACGCGCGCCTCGGTATCTATGCCATAGATCTCCGCCCCGCATTCGCGCAGAACGCGCGTCAGCTCGACCGAAAGGCCGCGCTCGTAGGCTTGAATGGAGTCCATCGCGTAGCGTGCGTCCGCATGCAGGGAATTCGCATCCGGAGCACCGCTCTGGCCACTCAGAGTACGCCCGACTTGTGCGAGGTACGTGACGGCCGCATCCATTCCCGCGACGTTCTCGTAGACGAAAGTGCCGGCTTCGATTTTTCCAGGAGGCTCATCGGGGATGAAGTCCTCGCGGAAGGTCGGCAACCTCATCAGCAGCTCGTGACGGCCCCACATGAAGCCCATGTGGGGTGCGAAAATCTTGTAGCCCGAGCAGACCAGGTAGTCGCAATCGAACGCCTGCACATCGATCGGCCCGTGTGGACCGTAGTGGACGCTATCGAGAAAGATCTCGGCGCCAACCGCATGAGCAAGGTCCGCGGCGGCACGCACATCCACGATGGACCCGAGCGCGTTGGAAGTCAGTGTGCAAGCCACGATCCGCGTCCTGGAGGACAGCAAGGGCTTCAGGTCCTCGGGATACAGGCAGCCGTCCGCGCGCATCTTCCACCAGAGGAACTTCGCACCCATGCGCTCCAGGGCCAGCCAGGTCTCGACATTCGCGGCATGGTCGAGATCTGTCACAATGATTTCGTCGCGCTCCTGTAGAGTCAACCCCACGGCGAGGCTGATCGTACGGATGAAGGACGTGGCGTTCATACCGAACGCGATTTCGTCCGGCCGGCGCGCATTGACGAACGCCGCCACGCTCTGCCTGGCGCGCGCGATCACGGTGTCGACTGCGATACTTTGCGGGTACCGTCCGCCGCGCTGCACGTTGCATTCGATCAGATGACGGTTCACGGCATCCAACACGATCTGTGGCACCTGCGCGCCGGCGGCGTTATCGAAGAAAACGAAGGATCCGGCGCGTTGCAGGGCCGGGAATTGGGCGCGTAGCGCCTCTGCAGGGAACGCCTGGCGCGCGCCCGTCGGGCTGGTCTTTGTCATGATGCGCGAAACTATGGCGGCTCGTTAATTTAGCTGTCAATCATTGCTGTGGGCCGCGCGGCCTAAGATATTGCTATCCAATCGGCGGCAAGGGCAGACAACAGAAAAGGAGCCCGCTTGGTTACACTAGGGGGGAAGCTCGGGGGGACGACGGGGAGCCAGGCTCGATGGCCGCAGAAAAACCAAGATTCATGATACGGCGGCCGCCGGACTGGCTGTGGCGGCTGGTGGTCTTCCTGATTGCCATCGGCGCGCTGATTCTCATCACGACGCGCTGGAACCGGTGGGAATCGAACGCGCGGATGCAAAGCACCGACGACGCGTACCTGCAGGCGGATCTGACGCCGATCGCGGCAAGAGTCTCGGGCTACGTACGCTCCATCCCGGTGCAGGACTTCGAGCGGGTGAAGGCTGGGCAGCTCCTGGTACAGCTCGTCGACGATGACTACAAAGCGACCGTAGACCAGCTCACCGCCAGCGTGCTCGCTGCGGAGGCGCAGATCGAAGCCCTGAAGGCACAACGGTCTCTGCAGGGTGCGAACGTCGACGCCGCCAAAGCAACGGTAGCCGCGACGACGGCTAACGTGGAGCAGAACGGACGCGACCTCGCGCGACAACAGAAGTTGCTTGCAACGGGATCGTCCTCTACGGAAGCGAGCGAGAAACTCCAGACAGCGCGCGCCCAACTCGCCGCGCAACTCGAGCAGACTCGCTCTCAGGCAGCCGCGGCGGGCCGGCAACTGCAGGTGCTGGCCGCGCAACAGGCGCAGGCGGAAGCATCCCTCGCCGCCCAGAGGGCCGCCCTCGTCAACGCCAAGATCAATCTCGGCTACACCAGCATCATCGCGCCGCAAGACGGAGTGATCGGCGTGCGCCAGGTGAAACCGGGCCAGTACGTACCCGTTGGGGGCCAGGTCACCACGCTCACTCCGCTTCCCAACGTCTGGGTCGTGGCCAACTTCAAGGAGACACAGCTCACGCACATGGCGGTGGGGCAGAAGGCGACCATCAGGGTCGACACCTTTCCGGGACGCACGCTCGAAGGTCACGTGCAGTCGTTCGCCCCGGGATCAGGACAGCAGTTCAGCCTGCTCCCGCCTGACAACGCCACCGGCAATTTCACGAAGGTCGTGCAACGGATTGCCGTGAAAATCCTGATCGACAACACGGACGGCCTGACCGATCGGCTCCGCCCCGGCATGTCGGTGGTCGCGACCGTCCAGACTCGCGATGAAGGCAGGCGATGAGCGAGCCACCCGAGCCTGGAGCGGTGCCTGCGCCGGTCAAGGGTCAGGCTCCCTTGACCACGGCGGCCACGCCCACCGTGTCACCCATAACGATTCCATGGATGGGTCTTGCCGCGGTCCTGCTCGGCACTTTCATATCCACACTCAACACCCGCCTCTCCACCTTCGGACTCGCGGATATCCGCGGCGCCGTGCACGCTGGCTTCGACGATGGCGCCTGGATCACGACAGCACAGACCATGGCGCAAATGCTCGTTTGCCCCATCGCGATCTGGATGGGCACGGTGTACGGCCCGCGCCAGGTTTTGCTCGAGGCCGCCCTGGCTTTCGCTGTGATCGCCCTGCTCGAGCCCTTCGCGCCGAACCTGCCGATGCTGTTGACGTTTCAGTTCGCAGGCGGACTCGCAACAGGCTTCTTCGTCCCGCTGACCCTGGGCTTCGTGCTGAGAAACATGCCACCGAAGTACTGGGCCTACGGAATCGCCATCTACGCGTTGAATCTCGAGATCTCGCTCAACGTATCGGCCTCCCTCGAGGGTTGGTACGTCGACAACCTCTCGTGGCGCTGGATTTTCTGGCAACAGGTCCCGCTCGCACTCGGCATGGCACTGTGCATGTACTTTGGCGTGCAGCGCGATCCGGTCAATCCCAACGCGCCCAAGCCCGACTACTACGGCTTCGCCTCCGGCGGAATCGGCCTTTGTCTCATCTATGCCGCTCTGGATCAGGGGAACCGGCTCGACTGGCTCAACTCCCCGCTGATCTGTGCCCTGTTGATTTCCGGATCCATCCTGGTCATCGGCTTTTTCATACACGAGGCCACCACCAGCAACCCCGGGGTCGACCTCAAGGTCCTGTTCGTTCCGCCCCTGCCGCGGCTGCTGGTCATGGTCGGCTTTCTGCGGCTGACGATCCTCTCCACCGCCTACGCGATTCCACAGTTCCTCCAGGTCGTGCGCGGCTTCCGGGCGATCGAGGTCGGCGAATCCCTCGTGTGGATCGCCTTGCCGCAGTTCGTGGTCTGTTTCATGGCGGGCTACATCCTGCGACGGGTCGACGCACGCCTCGTCGCATCCGTCGGCTACATATTCATTCTGGTAGCGTGCCTGATGGTGGCGCATGGACTGACGCCGCTCTGGGGGTCCGATCAATTCCTGCCCTCCAGTCTGCTCCAGGCACTGGGACAGAGTTTCGCACTCTCGGGCACCGTGTTCTTCGCGATCCTGCACCTGCGGCCGCAAGACGCACTCACATTCGCCTCCGCGATTCAAATCTCGCGCCTCATGGGCGGCGAGTTGGGAACCGCCTTCGTGGTCACCTTCGTGCGCAAACGGGGGCAGATCGCCTCCAACCTCATCGGCCAGCACGTCCAGGCCGGCGATGTCGATACCCTGCATCGGATCCAGAGCTACGCCGCTGCAACCGCACGCGCCGGTGATACATCCAACGCCGCGACCCGCGGCGGCGCGGTGTTGAACAGTGTCATTCACAACCTCTCGATCACGCAGGCAATCATCGATACTTTCGTGGTCATCGCGGTCGCGACTGCCGTTGTGCTCATCATCGTCGTGACACGCAAGGCCGCGCCACCTCATCCCGCGGGACACATCCCTTTCTTCGCGGCGCCGAAGCCAAAGGAGGCGACGCCATGAAACGGGCACTCGTCTCGTTGAGTGCCCTGTTGAGCGCGTGCGCCGTCGGGCCAGACTATCACCCACCGACTCCGGTGAGCGGCGCCGAGGTGCCGCTGGTATCCACCTCGCCCACCGCGGAGACGGTGGCCGAGCCACCGGAGGCCTGGTGGGAGCTCTATCACGACGAAACACTCGACAAGCTGTTGCAGGAAGCTTTCGAAGCCAACACCAACCTGCGCATCGCCGCTGCGAATCTGACGGCCTCGCGGGCGGTACTGCAGGCATCGAAGGCCGGGCGCTACCCTCAGACGCAGGCCGTTGCGGAAGCCATCTACGGCCGTGATCCTGTCACCGAGGAAATCCTCGAGATCGGCGGCCACCACCCTGAAAGCATCTGGCTCTATGCGACCGAACTGGACGTCGCCTATGAAGTCGATCTCTTCGGGCGCGTACGACGCTCGATCGAGGCGGCCCGTGCCGACGATGAGGCCGTCGCGGCAGCACGCGCCGTCGTCAAGATAACTGTTGCCGCGGAAACCGCTCGCGCGTACGCGCAGATTTGCGCATTGGGTGAGCAACTCGATGTCGCGCGTCGCTCGCTGGATGTCGTCAGTCACGAGGAACAGATTACCGACAACCGGCAAAAAGCCGGTGCCGGCTCGGAATTCGATGTCGTCAGGTCGCAGGTGCTCGTTGCCCAGATCCGGGCGAGCATTCCTCCCCTGGAAGGACAGCGACGCGCCGCCTTGTTCCAACTGGCGACCTTGCTGGGGCGGCCGCCGTCGAAGGCTCCGACCGAAGTGGAAAGTTGTGTCCTGCCTCCGCACCTGACGGATCTCATCCCTGTCGGAGACGGCGCCACGCTCCTGAAGCGACGACCCGACGTGCGGCAGGCCGAGCGGCGCCTCGCCGCGGCCACTGCACGCATCGGTGTCGCGACTTCGGATCTCTACCCGCACATCGAGCTCAAGGGATTCATCGGTGGCGCGGCCACTCAGTGGCAGGAGCTCGCCACCAACAACGGCATCATCTGGGGATTGGGCCCGACCATCGCCTGGAACTTTCCCAACCAGGCCATCCCCCGCGCCCGGATCCGGCAGGCCAGGGCCGCCACCGTGGCGGCGCTCGCGAGCTTCGACGACACGGTTCTGCAGGCCCTGAAAGAAACCGAGCAGGCTCTCGCCACCTACCGCTCCGAGCTCGACCGGCGCCAGGCGCTGTCGACCGCCCAGGAGCGCGCCCACAAGGCCTATGACATGGCGCACGACCAGTTCCTGGCGGGCGCGGTCAGTCAACTCGACCTGCTCACTTCCGAACAACAGCTCGTATCGGCGGACGCCGCGGTGGCGAGCTCCGATGCCGCGCTCATCCAGGACCAGATCCTGTTGTTCAAGGCGCTCGGCGGAGGATGGCGCAACACGGAGACCGCCGCCCAGCGATGACTATTCTCGTTCTGTTGTCCCTGCTCATCTGGCTTTACCTGGTGCTCGCTCATGGCCGCTTCTGGTCCTCCGGACCGGAATTGCCACCGGCGCGCCCCGTGGAGCCGCCCGATGTTGACATCATCGTTCCGGCACGTGACGAGGCACAGACCATCGGCCCGGTGATCGCCTCGCTGGTTGCACAGGACTATGGCGGAAAATTCCGCGTCATCCTGGTGGACGACAACTCCACCGACGGGACGTCAGGCCAGGCCGGCAGCGCGCCCAACCTGACAATCCTGACGGGCCGGGCCAAGGCGCAAGGCTGGTCGGGCAAGTTGTGGGCCCTGAGCCAGGGGATCGCCGCGAGCAGCGCGCCGGTGTTGTTGTTTACCGATGCGGACATCGTGCACGACCCACGGCACCTGGCCGCGCTCGTGGCGAAGTTGCAGCAGGAAGGCCCGATTTCTGTCGACATGGTGAGCGAAATGGTGCGCTTGAATTGCACCAGCTTTGCCGAGCAGGCGTTGGTCCCGGCTTTCGTCTACTTCTTTCAGATGCTTTATCCATTCGCACGAGTCAACAACCCACGTTCGAGCGTGGCCGCCGCCGCGGGCGGCACTGTCCTCATCCGGCGGGCCACCCTCGAGCGCATCGGTGGAATTGCAGCCATCCGCGGCGCGCTCATCGACGACGTCACTCTCGCCAAGGCAGTCAAGAGCTCGGGCGCAAACGTCTACCTCGGACACTCGGGCCTGGCCACCTCCATCCGGCCTTACCCGCACTGGAGCGATCTGTGGCAGATGATCGCGCGCACCGCGTTTACGCAACTGCGCTATTCGGCCTCGTTGTTGGTCCTGACACTCGTGGGACTGGCGCTGGTATGGCTCGTGCCCGCGTGGGCAATGCTGTTTGAGCGCGGCTGGGCTCAGGCCGCGGGACTAATGGCTTTCCTACTGGCCGCGCTGAGCTACCTCCCCACTTTGGTGCGCTATCGACGCAACCCGCTGTGGGCTCTCGCCCTACCGCTGATCGCCACCTTCTACATGGCGGCCACGCTTGGCTCCGCCCTGAATCATTGGTTCGGGCGCGGCGCGCGCTGGAAGAATCGCGCGTACTGACATTGCGACTTCGCGGCGGGTACGGGGGTTGCTGAAATCCGCCATTCCCGTCAGGCGAAGCTGAGCAAGAATCGTCAGGTATGAGCGTCGAATCCTCCGGCGTGCAGGACTTTGCGCTGCGCGCACGCGCGCGCGCCCCTACCCTCACGCGAATCGCCGCCAAGAGCGGCTTCTTGCTGCTGGCGGCGTATTGCGCCCTGTTGGTGTTGTTGTCGCCCATTCCGGCGCAGGACTTTCCTGATCACCTGGCGCGCGCGGTTGCAATGAGCGACCTGATGTTCCATGGCGGGTCGCGCTTCGGCGACATCTACCAGCTCAACCTCCTGTGGATCCCCTACCTGTTGGGCGATCTCATCCTGGCGGTCGCCGTCGAAGTATTCGGACCGACGGGTGGCGGTGCGGTCTGGACTCTGTTGGTATTTCTGTCCTTCCCGCTGGCCGCGATCTATTTCCTGCGCGTGCGCGGCTTCGAAGCCAGCGATCGCACCCTGATGCTACTGCTAGCGCTGTATCTCGCGACCGATTGGTTCTTCCTCATGGGCTTTTGGAGCTTCCGCGTCTCGGTGGCGATGTTGCTCGCCACGCTGGCCCTGGTGGAGCAGTTGCGTCGCAGTTGGTCGTATGCATTATTCGCGCTCTATGTCGTGGCGGTCGTCCTCGACTACCTGATGCACCTGTCACCGATCATTTTTCTCGTCGCGGCACTCGGAGTAACCGGGCTCATGCGGCTTCGGCTGCGCACGACGACGCTGCGGACGGAAGTCGCGCTGTTCGTTCCGGTGATCGCGGCGCTGGTCTGGCAGTTCACCGTCGCCAACGGCTATCGCGAGCCGGGCGATGGGGTCACCAGCTCGTATTTCTGGGGCACGTGGTCCAGTAAGTTCGAGCGGATCGGGAGTCAGTTTTTCCATTACGCGCCCCACACCGATTTGCTGCTGCTCGGGGCACTAGGCGCCGCGGTGCTCGCACGAGCGGCACTGCCACGCTGGCGCGATCTGGGCCAGCCGCTGGTGCTGGAGATGTTGGCTCTTGCGGCAACGTTTCTGGCGATGTACTTCGTATTGCCCCTGGGTTACTCCGAGGCGTATTACGTCGACAGCCGCCCATTGCCGCTGGTGAGCTTCTTTTTTATCGCCGCATGCCTGGCACTGCCACGCCCGAATCCACGTGTGCGGCCGCGCCGGGAGCAGCTCGCACTGGCTCTGGCCGTGCTGCTCGCAATCGGCAATCTCGTCTATCTCGGCCGGCACTTCCTCGCCGATCGCGCCTGGATTACCGAGTACCGCTCGATCGCGGCGGCTGTCCCCATCCACGGTCGCGTTCTAACTGTCTACACGCGGGGCGGTGTGGGCTCGTTCTACCCCTTCCTGCATGCGAGCGGATTCGTGGCGATGGACCGGGAAGCCCTCGAGCCCTACGTGTTCGCAGGCAATAACGGCAATCCGATGAAGTACTTCCGTTATAGGAATCTGCCGTACGCGCCGCTGGAAGTGTGGTACGGCCAGATCCCCCGTCCGGCTCTCGACTGGCAGCGCGTCGCGCGGGACTACGACTTCGTGCTCGTCACCAAACCCTACGACCCGTCCGCGTTGGGCCTGGCAACGCGGCCGTTGACGGAAAACTCAACAGCCACGCTGCTCGAGATCCAGAAGTAAACCGCGCCTCATCAACTCTTGATGAAGCCGATGAGCTCCTCGTTCACCATGTCCTTCAACGTGGTGCACATACCGTGCGGCGCGCCCTTCACGATTTTCAGCGTCGCGTTCTTCACGATCTTCGCCGACAGCAGGGCCGAATCGGCATAGGGGACGATCTGATCGTCATCGCCGTGCAGGATCAGCGTAGGCACGTCGATTTTCTTCAGATCCTCGGTCAGGTCGGTTTCCGAAAATGCCTTGATACAGAAGTAGGACCCCGGCATGCCACAGCGCATTCCCTGCCACCAGAAGGACTCCCGTACCCCTTCGGAAATCTTCGCGCCGGGACGGTTGTAGCTATAGAACGGCAGGCTCAGGTCTTTCCAGAACTGGGAGCGATCGGCGAGCACGCCAGCGCGCAGCTGGTCGAACACCTCGAGCGGCAACCCGCCGGGGTTTGCCGGCGTCTTGAGCATGAGCGGTGGAATGGCGCCGATGAGCACGGCCTTGGCAACCCGTGACGTGCCATGGCGACCGATGTAGCGAGTGACTTCTCCACCACCAGTGGAATGACCTACGTGGATCGCGTTGCGCAGGTCGAGTTTCTGCACCAACTCCGCGAGGTCGTCGGCATAGGTATCCAGGTCGTTGCCATTGAAGGGCTGGCTCGAGCGCCCATGGCCGCGCCGGTCGTGCGCAATACAGCGATAACCGCGGTTGGCCAGGTAGAACATCTGGTCCTCGAACGCGTCGGCCGAAAGCGGCCAGCCGTGACTGAACACGACGGGTTGGCCTGTTCCCCAGTCGTTGTAGTAGATCTGTGTTCCGTCTTTGGTGGTAATCGTGCTCATGGCTGTCGCTCCAGGCGGTACGAGGGGATGGCGCTTTATATACCGCGAGGATGTGACAGGACTGGCGTAAAACAGCCGAAAATGCCGGAGCTGATTTGTTCTATCTTTCCTTGACGGCCTGCGCGTACGCATCCGGTTTGAATCCAACCAGGATGCGGTTGCCCATCTCCAGCACCGGACGCTTGATCATCGAAGGCTGCTCGAGCATCAAGGTCACGGCTTTGCGTTCGGTGAGACCGGTCTTGCGCGCTTCCGGCAACTTACGGAAAGTCGTACCGCTGCGATTGAGCAGCGTCTCCCAACCGACTTGCGCGGACCAGCGCGCCAATGAGGCCGCGTCGATCCCGGAAGCTTTGTAGTCGTGAAACACATACTGCACGCCGTGACTATCGAGCCAGGTGCGCGCCTTCTTCATGGTGTCGCAGCTCTTGATGCCGTAAAGCGTGATAGTCAGGTCAGTCATGGACGATCCGGTAGTAGTAGTGGCGAATAGTGTGACCATCGCGGCTCAGGACACCTTCGTTGATCGGGTCCAGCCGCCGCATGCGCGAGCTGACCTCCGGGCTGTCCAGCTCCTCCTTCTTCCAACTGAAGAGCACGATGTCCCGTCCCTCGATGGAGCTCACGGGAAACCACCGCTTGTACATCAAACCCAGGCCGCCGAAGAGCACATCACTCGTGGTCCGGTTCACGGCGCTCGAGGGGTCGGGGGAATAGAACACGAGCTCGCCGGCGGTCTCATAGCGATCCATGGTCATGACCACGGGCTCGCTGCCGGTTTGCTTCCGGACCGCCTCGACGACGGCCGCGAATTGCTGACCCAGGCTGCGCCAGCCCACGGGCACGAGCTCCATGTGTTTGCTGTAGCCCAGCCCTGGCAGGCCCAACACGAAATAGTGAAACGCCGCACCATAAATGAGCATCAAGGTCACGAGCGTGGGTACCCAGGCGCGGCGCGCCCAGCCTTGCACCCCCGTGTTGCTGCCACAAACGATGCTGAACGCCAGCGCCGGCACAGCCGCGATCCACAAGGCGCCCGTCCAATCGAACTTCACCTCGTGGCGCAGACTGAACAGGAAGAAAACGGCCAGGGGCGTGAGCATCGCCAACTGGAGAAAGCGCCGCCGGCGCTGCCCGTCCGGGGTCCCCTGCCCCTGCTTCCAGAACGAAGCGACCAGGCTGGCCGCGCCCACAGGGGTCAGGAGAATCAACATGGACAAGATCAGCTTGTGGAGCGCGAACTGCGGACGCTCCGCGAGCCGTCGGGACGTCTGAAACGCGAAGGACGCCCATTCGTGACTGGCGTTCCAGTAAATGACTGGAAGGAAAATCACGCCAGCGAGCACGACCGCCGCATACGGTCGCCAATCACGCAACCAATGGCGCGACCGGCCATCCCACACGAGAAAAATCAACATCGCCGGTCCGAGCATGGCGATCGTGTACTTCGACAGAAGCCCCAGCCCAAGGCTCACTCCCACCCCCAACCAGGCGGCGGGGCGCTCCGCGAGCAGCGCACGCGCCAGGTAATAGAGCAAGGCCGACCAAGCGGCGGTCATCGGCGCATCCGGCGTCATCAGGATGCCGGCAAAGAAAAGGAAAGGCAGCAGCTGCAGGAGCACCAGGGCCACCAGTGCGGTCGCCTCATCGAACAGATCGCGCGCCAACCTGTAGACGAAGAATGAGGCCACGACACCCGAGCACAGGGCGCCAAACCGTACGCCAAACTCGGTGGTGCCGAACAAGCTGGTGCCCAGCCAGATGAGCCACGCCACCATCGGCGGATGGTCGAGATAGCCGATGTCGAGGTGGCGGGAGTAATTCCAGTAGTAGGTCTCTTCGGGGAGCAGCTCGATCTGGCTGCTGTAGATGAGCCGCAGCAACCAGGCACAGGCGACCAGGCCGATCGCGAGGGTGCGCCAACGGGCGCTGTTGCCGAGGACCCAGGCGCCGGATGACAGACAGAAAGAGTTTCCGATCCGTGTCAGGACAAGGGTCACGGCCACAGCGAACACAATCCCCCACTGTGGAGGCAAACCCCAACCAATGAGCAGCGCGAGCACGCCACCGCGTAGAAACAGGACTGCCAGGGCAACGACGAGAAGGTGACTGTAGACGAGCGGGTCCCGCGCCCGGCCCTCTGTGGCCACCGCGGTGCGGACAATTAAAAAATAGCCGAGGAAGGTGGCGCAGGCGAAGCTGACGATATGCGCCAGGCTGATCGCCGCACCGGCGTGGACCGCGGCAACGAAAATGACCACGTCCGCGAGCGGCCCCAACGCGGCGACCACGAGGCGCAGTGGACCGCGCGCGGACTCATTGTTTACCCCGTTTACCCCACCTCGCGCGGACTCATCGACTGCCTGCGCCTGGCCGAAACCGGTCTGTTCTTTCAAAAATTGCGCCTTTCCGGACTTTGGATCATCCGCGGTGGAGCACTCTCACACGGGCTCCGGGGCAAGTTCAACCACAGCTCGGCTCGAGCACGGCCGCAGCTTGCGGCCACCGGAAGCGGGTGGGATAGTTCGCGACTTACGCAAGCGCAGCGGACTGCGCCGCGTCGTGCGCAACGGTGAGAGCACGTTATATCACGTTAGATATAGCGAGCATAGTCAGCAGGAAAAAAGTATGAGCTCATCTTCGACTGGCAAGCGTGTTGGAATCGTCATCGGCGTCATTGTGCTCATCGGCCTGGGCGTGTTGGCCTGGGCAGCCATTCGTCCGGGTCCGCTGGCCTTCGCCGGCGGCAAGACCGTGAAGCTGGCCGAGTACAACGGCCATCCGACCGGCGTTCCCGCGGACTTCACCGAAACCGACCAGCTGGCCCGCGGCAAATACCTGACCGAGGCCGCCGACTGCCAGGCCTGCCATACGACCGAAAACGGTCAGCCCTACGCGGGCGGCAGGGCGTTCGTCACCCAGTTCGGCACGATGTATTCGCCCAACATCACTCCCGACAAGGAAACGGGCATCGGCGACTGGACCGACGCGGACTTCCTCAAGGCGGTGCACGAGGGCATTGGCAAGGGCGGGCTGCGCCTGTACCCGGCATTCCCTTATGCCGCCTACACCTATCTCACCGACGATGACGTCCTCGCGATCAAGGCCTATCTGTTCAGTCAGCCGGCGGTCAAGAACCGCGCCCCCGCGAACCAGCTGAACTTCCCCTTCAACCAGCGTTGGCTGATGACTTTCTGGGCCGCCATGTACAACCCGGACAAGCGCTTCGAGCCGCACCCGGATCGCAGTCCCGAGTGGAATCGCGGCGCCTATCTAGTCGAGGCCCTGGGCCACTGCGGTGATTGCCATACCCCGCGCACGCCCCTCCAATCGCTCGACAATCGGCACAAGTTCGCCGGCGGCGCCTCCGAAGGTTGGCGCGCCTACAACCTCTCGAGTGACAAGGAGTCGGGTATCGGCACCTGGACCCAGGAGGATCTCGTCGGCTACCTGAGCACAGGTCATACGATGGACCGGGGCTCGGCGTTCGGACCGATGGCCGAAGCCGTTCACCTGAGCTTCGCGAGAATGACACCGTCCGACATCAAGTCGATCGCGGAATACGTCCGCAGCGTGCCGCCTGTTGACAGTCCGGATCTCCCGGCGCCGAAGGCAGAGCCGGCTTCGGCCGATCCCTCCAAGGGCGTCGCGATGACTGAGAATGCCAAAGGCCGTGAGTTCTTCGCCGGCGCTTGCGCGGGCTGCCATGGCTGGACGGGAGCCAATTCACTCGTCACCCACGCGACCCTCGTCGGCACCCGTGCGATCAACGACCCGACGGCGACGAACGTAGCTCTCGCCGTCATCCGCGGTGCCGGGCCGCTGCCCAACTCCGGCGATATCGCGGTCATGCCAGCGTTCGGCTCAGCCTATTCGGATGCCGACATTGCCGCCGTGTCGAACTACGTCACCGCGAGATTCGGCGTGAAGGGATCGCAAATCACTGCGGAGGATGTGCGGAAGCTGCGCGACCAGCAGTAATCCCCGCTGGGGATTCCCCCGCTGACCGCTCAGTCGCCGTCGCTAGCTGCTCCGTCGTGGTCGTCCGACGGAGCTCGCGCGGCTCGTTCAAATCCCAACGCCGCCCGCGATGGAGCGTTGCCCGGTTGTCCCAGATCACGAGGTCACCGGGCTTCCAGGCATGGCGGTAGACGAACTGGCGTTGGGTAGCATGCTCCAACAGGTCCATCAATAGTACGCGCCCTTCGGCGACACTCATGCCAAGGACGCGGCGCGCGTGGGCGCCGATGAACAACAGTTTGCGCCCCGATCCCGGATGCGTTCGCACGATCGGCCAGACAACGGGCGGAAACACCGAGCGAGCCGCCTCGGAGTAGTCCTCATCGCCGAGCATGATGCGTGAGTGCAGGGCGAAGTGCTCCGCCTCCCTGCCCTCCAGTTCCGCTTTGGTGCGTGAATCCAACGCGTCGTAAGCCGCCCGCAGATCACAGTACTCGGTCTCGCCGCCCCAGGACGGCAACCTTATCGCCAACAGAAGCGAGTACTTCGCGGCCGGGCTCTGGAACGAGCTGTCGCTGTGCCAGAGTTGGTTGGCCATGTTGCTGACGATCTTGCGATCCGAGCGGGCCACCGGCTTCCCCTCGGCGTCGAGGTTCGACATATCGGCAACTTCCGCGTAGCCCGTGCGCGGCGGCGCGGCCGGTGGCTCCTTGCCACGATTGTGGACGACCCGCGCGAATCCCAGCTCGAGGGCGCCGAGCTGCTCGGTCATCGCTCGCTGCTCCTCCGGTGTCATGAGTTGGTCGTGAAAAACCAGGATGCCGTACTGGTCCATGCCCGCATGGATCGCCGCGACGGTCTGCGGGGACAGCGGCTTACGCAGATCGACGCCGCTCACCTCGCCGACAAACACCGGATGTAACTGACGGATGTCCATCAGACGCTCCCGTTGAGTGTGATGCTGATCGGACAGTGATCGCTGCCCATGACATCAGCATGGATTTTCGCGGACTTGATGGCGCCACGCAGTTTGGCGGAGACGAGGAAGTAGTCGATTCTCCATCCCACGTTGCGCGCCCGCGAATTCGCGAAGTTACTCCACCACGTGTAGTGCCCGTTTCCCTCGGTGAACATCCTGAACGTGTCGATGAAACCCGCATCCAGGATGTTCTGAAAGCCCTTGCGCTCCTCGTCGGTGAAGCCTTTCTTGCCGCGGTTGGGTTTGGGATTCGCGAGATCGAGCTCGGTGTGCGCGACGTTGAGGTCGCCGCAGAAGATCACCGGCTTCTTTTTCTCGAGCTGCTTGCAGTACGCCAGGAATGCCGGGTCCCAATGCTCGAACCGCAGCGGCAGGCGGCTCAGGTCGTCCTTCGCATTCGGCGTATAGACCGTCACCACGTAAAACTTCGGGAACTCGGCGGTGATGACGCGGCCTTCCTCCGTGCTGTCGCGCTCCAACTCGTCCGCGAACCGGAACTTCTTGGCGAAAGCCTCCGGAAAGCCGTTGATCACCTTCAGCGGCTCCTCCTTGGAGAATATGGCGGTGCCCGAATAACCCTTCTTCACCGCGGAATTCCAGTGTTCGTGGTAACCGGGCAGATCGATCTCGGCCTGGCCCCGCTCGGCCTTGGTCTCCTGCAGACAGACGATGTCCGGCTTGTGGGCGGCCATGAAGGCCTGGAACGTGCCCTTTTTCACCGTCGCGCGGATGCCATTGACGTTCCACGAATAGATTTTCATCAGGACTCTTTCAAACTGTTGCAAGGACGGAAGCGCCGCAGTCTACCCCAGGAGATACCCGCCCCGGGCGACACGCGGTGACGCTGTGAATCCGCGGACGAGGGGAACCCTCGGACTCTGACGAAGCTGCGGCCAAGGTCAACTAAAATACGGGCGGCGCGTTCGATTTGAAGTGGATCGCACGAGGGTGTGCCTATGATCAAGCAGCTTGTTCGCACCGGCATCGTTGCCGTTACGGTTTTCGGCGGCCTGGCCGCCTGTACATCACTTCGGGTCACGTCCGATGTCAACAGGGCCGTGGTCGGCTCGGTTCAGTGCCACACCTTCACGTGGGCGGGCTCATTCAGAGGCGATAGCCCGATGCGCAACGGCATTGCCAATCCCGTGAACGAAGCCCGGTTGCGCGGCGCGATCACCGCGCAACTCGCGGCGGTCGGAGTCCAGCCGGTCGCTCCGGGCGGTACCGCTGACTGCCTCGTGGGCTACGGAATCGGTGCCCGCACGGCCATCGAAGGGGCTTACCCGGTCGGCTGGGGCTGGGGTTGGGGCGCCGGGTACGGCTGGGGCTGGCGACACGGTCCGTACGGGTACTGGGGCTGGGATGAGCCGTACGTCTACCACGAGGGCATCATTGCCGTGGACCTGTACGACGGCCGCAGCAAACAGCCCATCTGGCACGCCTCCGCGAACCAGAGCCTGCAGAATGCGATCGGCGCCGAAGCCGAACAGCGGATCGACAAGGCAGTCGCTGCGATATTCTCGAAATATCCGCAGCGGGCGGGAGCCTAGTGGTGTCCGAGCGGCGTGATCGAAAGCGCCGACACGACGGCCCGGCCTCGTGAGGGCTTGAACTCGATATCGAGGGCACCGTTCTTCGCGGTGCCCTCGAAACTGCGCGTGATGCCTTTCAGTTTGCCGCCGGCGGCTTTGAAAATATCAAAGCCCTTTAGCGCGGCTTTACCGTTCGCGATGACGTCGAAGACCCTATCGCCCGCGGCGTTGGCGCTGGGCTCGACGAAGTGCGCGGTGATTCGATAACGGCCGTCCGGGACGGGGACGCGGTAGGAGAACTCGCCCTCACGGAAAGTTTTGTACAGGCCCGCGGCGTCACCACTTTCGGCCGGGTCGGCAGTCACCCGTGTTCGCTTGTCGTCCGCCGTATCCGGTGGGTCAATGCCCTTCCCTGCTCCGCAATGAAAATACATGTCGGAGCCGTAGCGCTCGTTGTTTGGCAACACGAGGCCGGCGATATCGCCAGCCTTGATGCGTACTACGGCGGGTGAGCCCGCGAAGTTCCATCGCAAACTGTCGGTAGCCTGCTTGCCCCCGATGGTTGCGGTCGCGACCAGGTCGTTTGCTCCGGCGTTCAAACGCACGTCCGGCCAGCGGCAGACACCTTCGTGGCAGATTGTCGTCCCCTGGTCGACGCCATTCAGCTGCAGTTGGACGTGGGTGGCGTTGCTATAGGCCTTGACCTCCACCACGGCGTACGGCCGATCGATATATCGCCGCCCGACCAGGTGGAGTGTCGGTTGTGCGCTCCAGTTTGCCCGATAGAAGTAGAACGCATCCTTGGCGATGGTGCGATCGTAACTCACCAGGCCCTTCTCGTTGATGTCCGTGAGGTCGCCTTCCTTGCGGGAGTCACTGGAGAAATCGAACATATTCCAGATGAAAACACCCCAGACATAAGGACGCATCCTCAGGGCATCCCACGACTTCTCGTGGTACAGGTTCTGATATTCCTCGGGATGCGGCCTGCCGTGCGGATTGATTGCCGCGCTCGCGGCGTCATCCGTATGTTGGGTCAGAGCCGCGCCGGCGCCATATTCGGACACGGAGATCGGCAGTTCCGGATGACGCGCGTGCGCCGCGTCCAACATCCGACCAAAGTCGGAGAAGGTGCCATTGTACCAGCCGAAATACCGGTTGTAGCCCACGACATCGGTGATACCGACGACAGCATCGCGCGGCGTCGTGTTGGGCGCATCCGCATCGTGAGGCGGCACCTGCGTCTCACAGCAGTCGGCCAGCGTCGTGAAACGACTCGGGTCCTCGGCTTTCGCAAGCCTGTTGAGCGATTCCAGGAGGCTTCGAGGCTTGCTCGGCCCGTTCGACTGCGTGGGGCGCAGATCGACCTCGTTGGCAATCGACCATACCGCGATGGCGGGATGATTGTAATTCTGCCGGATGAGCTCGAGGAGCTGCCGGGTCGCGTTGGCCGAGAAGTCGGCATTCGCCGGAGTCCCATCGAACGAGACCTGGTTCACCAACGGAATCTCCGCCCACACGACGACGCCTCGCTCGTCCGCGAGCTCGTAGGAGCGCTGGTCATGTTGGTAGTGCGCCAGGCGCACGAGGTTACCGCCCATGTCGATCAGCCAGTCGAAATCCTGCTTCTGGTCGGCATCCGAGATCGCCCAGCCTTTTTCCGG
>DAITMW010000025.1:0-5303 GCA_036834945.1 Steroidobacteraceae bacterium | reverse complement strand
CGGAACCTGGCGAACGCGCCGGCGTGCTTGCCCAGGTAATGGCCGTTCAACCAGATGTCGGCGATCTTGCCCACACCGTCGAATTGCACGAAATAGCGCTTTTCGCGCTTTCCCCCGACCGGGCCGGCCGGCGTCGCGAACCGCAGGCGGTACCAGCCGACGCCCTGCACAGTGTTGGACAGCGGCGAGCGCTCAGTGCCCGCGTTGCCCAGCCGGTTCCAGGTATGGGGCACGTCAACCGCGCTCCAGCCCGAGTCGTCAAACGTCGGGCTCTCAACCCCGGTCAGCTCGTCTGACTGTCTGAAGCGCCAGCCGTGATCGAGGCTGACCGACACCCGGGGCTCGCCAGTGCCGCGGACACCGTCCGGCGCGGGCGCCGCAACTCCGGGCGCCGCCGCCGCCCCGACTCCCGGTGCCGCCGCCGCCCCGACTCCCGGCGCCGCCGCCGCCGCGACTCCCGGTGCCGCGACCGCGACGTCGGGCACCACCACCGCCGCCGTCACCGCGACAGGCATGACAACGATCGCAACCACACGGACGACGAGCGCCGCAGCGCCACGACATGTTGCCATCCCTACACCTACCAATTGGTCATCGTGCCGTCTTCGAGACGATTCACCGGCAAATAAGCTCGCTGGTACGGGTAACGCGCCGCCAGCGCCTCATCGATATCGACACCCAACCCCGGCTCGTCGCCCGGATGCAGCGAGCCGTTCGCAAACGTGTACGCATGCGGGAACACGGCATCCGTCTCCGGCGTGTGGCGCATGTACTCCTGCAGGCCGAAGTTCGGTACCGACAGATCGAAGTGCAGCGCCGCGGCCATGCAGACGGGTGAGAGGTCGGTCGCGCCGTGGCAGCCGGTTTTGACGTTGTACAGGTCCGCCAGCGTGGCGATCCTACGCAGGTGGGTGATTCCTCCAGCGTGGACCACCGTCGCGCGGATGTAGTCGATGAGCTGCTCCTGGATGAGCTGACGGCAATCCCAGATGCTGTTGAACACCTCGCCCACGGCCAGCGGTGTCGTGGTGTGCTGGCGGATGAGTCTGAATGAGTCCTGGTTGTCCGCCGCGACGGTGTCTTCCAGCCAGAACAGCCGGTAGGGCTCGAGGTCCTTGCCCAGGCGGGCGGCCTCGATCGGTGTCAGTCGATGGTGCGTGTCGTGCAGCAGATCGATGTCCCATCCGAGCGCCTCACGCGCCGCCGCGAACAGAGCGGGTACCGAGGCCATGTATTTCGGCGTCGACCAGACATTCTCGGTCGGCAACGCGCCGTCGGCGGGCTCGTAATACATCTTGTCGCGTGAGACGCCGTAGGTGGAGGCGAGCCCCGGGACTCCTGCCTGCAAACGGATGGCGGTGTAGCCGAGATCCCGATAACGCCGGGCTTCGGCGATCGTCTCATCGATCGTCTGGCCATTCGCGTGACCGTACACGCGCACGCCGGTGCGGCTGGCCCCTCCGAGCAACTGGTAAAGCGGGAGTCCCGCCGCTTTCGCCTTCAGGTCCCAGAGCGCCATGTCCACGGCCGCTATGGCACTCATCGTGACCGGCCCGCGCCGCCAATACGCGCCCCGGTAGAGGAACTGCCAGATGTCCTCGATCTGGTGGGCGTCCCGGCCGATGAGTGTCGGGACGACGTGGTCGTTCAGGTAACTGGCCACCGCCAGCTCGCGCCCGTTCAGGGTCGCATCCCCCAGGCCGTAGCTCCCGTCGGCGGTCTCGACCTTCAGCGTCACGAAATTACGGCCCGGGCAGGTCACGAGCACACGCGCGGCCGTGATGGGCAGGACTCGGTTCTTGGTCATTGCACCGGCATCGACTGTGGGGGTTGGTAAGGCCACTTCAACCCATCCCCGCACTTCCCGTCAAGTGGCCAGTTCAATTCGTCAGTATTGCTAAAGTGGTCTGGCCAGTATAAGTTGCGCACCGCATCGATGGCTCGTTTTCTATCAGGGGGAGTAACGGCCAATGAGATCCATGCATCGCGCGCTCGTGCGGAGCACCGGCGCGCTCGCCGCTTGTTTGACTTTCGTCCCAACAGCATTCGCCGAGGACACGCCGCAAGCGCAGCTCGAAGAGGTCGTGGTCACCGCACAGAAGCGCACGGAGAATCTTCAGAACGTGCCCATCGCCGTGACCGTCGTCAGCGGCGAGAATCTGACCAGGGCGAACGTCTCGGGGTTTTCCGACCTCGCGAAATTCTCGCCCTCCATGACCATGACCGCGGGTGACCAACCCGCAAACAGCGCGATCGTCATTCGTGGTATCGGCACGTTCGCATACAGCATCGCGGCGGAGCCGAGCGTCCTGGTGGTCATCGACGATGTCGCGGTGGGCTACCAGGCACAAGCCTTCTCGGATCTCGTCGACATCGACCGGGTCGAGGTGTTGAACGGCCCGCAGAGCACTCTGTTCGGCAAGTCCGCTTCCGCGGGCCTCGTGAACGTCACGACGAAGGCGCCCACCGATCACTTCACCTACTTCGGCGACCTCAAGTTCACCACCGACAACGAGGAGCGCGCGACGATGAGTCTTTCGGGGCCCATCTCGGACACCCTCTCCTATCGCATCAGCGGCGCCGCGCGTTACTGGGGCGGCAACGTCCACAATGCGGCGAGCGGCGGAAAGCTCGACGACGACCGCTCAGCCAGCGTGCGAGGCAAACTGCAATGGCGCCCCAACGAGAATCTGGATGCGCAATTCACAGTGCATTTCACGGAGGATCGCGCCGAGTGCTGCGGCGTGCCCCTGGTAAGACTCGATTCCGGAGCTCACCTCTTCGGCGTTCCGGCACTGACGCCGCAAGTGGCGATCGCCGGAGTCACACCGGGTCCGAACAACACGACGGTGGCGATAGACCAGGTCCCGAAGGCGAACCAGGAGGACATCGGCTTTACGTCCCACATCGCCTACGACTTCGGCGGCGTCACCCTCCTTGCCATCACCGGCATCGACCAGTATCACCTGCGCGATCTGACGGATTACGACACGTCGGATGTCGACGTGTTGCAATACTTCACGCCCTTCAACAACACACAGCCGGCAGGCTCGAGCCCCGCCTCCACTCCACTACTGCACGGCGGCATGTTGCAGGGTGGGCGCTTTTCCGTGAACACCTTCAGCCAGGAGTTCCGCCTGGCGTCCAACGGCACCCACGCTTTCAACTACCTGCTGGGCACATACTTCTCCGACGAAGACCTCGTACGCGTCTTCGGACGCGGCTTCGACGCGAATACGAAGGCGATCGCCAACTGGCGCGGTGAGACGCGTTACAACAACTACGCGCTCTTTGGCCAGACCACCTGGACCTTCCTGCCGCGCACCACCCTGATCACCGGTCTGCGCCTGAACCGCGAGGAGAGCAGCTACACGTACGATGATTACTACCGGGTGATCCACTTCCCGGCCTTCGGCCATCCGACCCAGAACGTCGACAGTGTCGTCACGGGCAAGGCGGGCCTGCAGTACCAGGTCGCCGATGACATCATGGCGTTCGCGTTTTACGCGAAGGGCTACAAGGGCGTGGCCTATGACCTCGTGACCGGGTTGAGCGCCGCGGAGGCCGCGAGCTTTCCGGTGCGACCCGAGAAATCGAACGACTACGAGGCGGGCCTGCGCAGCGAGTGGCTCGACCGGCGGCTCGCCTTGAATGCCACCGTGTACGACACCGAGTACTCGGACTTCCAGGTACAGACGATCGTGCCCAACATCCTGAACACGTTCATTCTGACCAACATCCCGAAAGTCCGCAGCCGCGGCGTCGAGTTCGAATCCGTCGCCCGGATCACCGAGGACCTGCACATGAGCCTCGGCTATGCCTACACGCAGGCCTATGCGGTCGACTACCCGGTCGGGCAGTGCTACAGCGGCCAGACGCTCCCCGCCACCTGCACCGCCAACCCCGCCTTCCAGAATCTCGCGGGCGCGACCCTGCCGAATGCCCCGAAGAACAAGGTGAATCTCACCCTGGACTACAAGCACAGCCTGCCGGTTCTGCCGATCGACGGCGAGGTCAACCTCACCACGTTCTGGCAGAGCGCCGAGAACTTCTCGATCAACAAGGATCCCGGCACCATCCAGCCGGCCTACGGGATTACGAACCTGGACCTCGCGCTGACGCCGCGGCACGCGCCCAACTTCACCGTGCACCTGTTCTGCAACAACCTGTTCGACAGGCACTACGCGGCGAACATCGGCAATGCACGCAGTAACTGGTCCTTCCCGACGTCCGCGGGCACGGCGTACACGCAGGAGCTCCCCCGCGACTACGACCGGTACTACGGCATCCGGATCGCCTTTTCCAACCTTTAGGCCAACCTTCAGACGGCTCTAGACCGAGAGGCGGCGCGTGTATTCGTGCCGCTTGCTCACGGCCTTCTTACGCGCGTTGTCCAAAGCCTCACTCTCAGTCGCCACCAACAGGCCGTCAATGACGCGACCCAGGTGATCGCGCATGGCGTTGCGCGCGGCTTTCGGATCGTGCTTCTTCAGCGCGGCGAGAATGCGCCGATGCTCACTAATGCGCGGCTGAACACCCACACTACGCGCCCGCTCCAACATGTGGCGGCATAAGGGCGATTTGTAGCGGATGTCCCAGAGATTCTCGATGACGGTGGTAATCGCGGTATTACGCGTAGCGCGCGCGATGGTCACATGGAACCGGCGGTCGGCCATCTCACCGGTCTGCTTGCGGTGGTTTTCCTTGACCATGTCCGCGATGATCGTTTCCAGCTCCGTCAGTTGCTCGTCGGTGATGGTCGTCGCGGCGAGCGCCGCCGCCTCTCCTTCGAACAAGCGGCGCGCTTCTGTGAGCTCGAAAGCGCCGATATCGAGGTCGTCCGCACCCATCTGCGCCGGCGGGTGCTCGGTGATATAGATCCCGGAGCCGTGGCGCGACTCCACCAGGCCGCGGATCTCGAGAGCAATCATCGCCTCCCGGACGGTTGGACGGCTCACCTTGTACGCTGCGGCGAGATCCCGCTCGGAAGGCAGGCGCGATCCCGGCTTGTAGTCGCCGGACTTGATGGACGCCATGATGGAATCGGCGACCTGGCGATACAGCTTGCGGGTGTCGATCGGAGTGCTCATCTCACTCGATCTTGACCGCTTCGGTCACGAAGCGCAATGTGGTTTGACCACTTCGGACTGCGCCGATTTGCGGTGCGGCCGGCGGACCACGCCGCCGTGCCTCTACGGCGTTGCCCCCGCGTTACGCGCGAGGATCTGCCCGAGTCCGTCGTATTCGGTCGCGAGCTGTTGCTGCACGTAGCCGTGCAACATGAAGGTGAGGCGCTCGTCGAG
>DAITMW010000024.1:37955-44319 GCA_036834945.1 Steroidobacteraceae bacterium | reverse complement strand
TCCCCGGCACCTCGCGCGGCATCCAGCTCAAGGACACCATGCGCGAGCAGATGGGGTTGCCACTCATCGGTCGGGTCGCCGCCGGTAAGCCGATCTTCGCCGAAGAAAACTTCGAGGGACGACTGCAGATCGATCCCAGCCTGTTTCAACCGCGTCCGCACTACCTGCTGAAGGTCACCGGCATGAGTATGAAAGATGCGGGCATCCTAGACGGCGACCTGGTGGCTGTGCATCGCACTTCCGAGGTACGAAGCCGGCAGATCGTGGTGGCGCGACTCGAGAACGAAGTCACCGTGAAGCGCTATCGCCAGGAAGGCACGGTGGTGTGGTTGATGCCCGAGAACACCGATTTCGAGCCCATCAAAGTCGACCTCAAGGAGGAGCCGATGATCATCGAAGGCATCGTGGTTGGAGTGTTGCGGCGAGGCAGGGCACAAGGGTTGATGTGATGTCAGCCTGCGCGCGAGAACCGCGCGCATTCGAACCTGGATTTATTAACCTCATGGTGCTCATGAGATCTCCATGGCTGCCTCCATCCCCGCTGGGGATTCCCTCACTGACCGCTCGGTCGCCTCCGAACTGGCTCGGTTGCTCGAGCATCCGGCCATCTGGCGCGGCCGCAGTGCGGCGCGGTCGGAGGCGCTCGCCACGGGCTATGCCGCTCTCGATGCCTGCTTGCCGGGCAACGGCTGGCCGCGCACCGGCCTGATCGAGATCCTCGTCTCCCGCTTCGGCATCGGCGAGTTGTACCTGTTGATGCCGATGCTCGCGGCCCTCACGAGCCGGCCCACGGGACGCTGGTGTGTTTGGATCGCGCCTCCATTGGAACCCTATGCACCGGCATTGGCCGCGCATGGGGTAACTCTCGATCGCGTGCTCGTGGTCCGCGTCCCCGCTGGGGATTCCTCCGCTAACCGCTCGGTCGCATCCGAACCGCTATGGGCCTTCGAGCAAACTCTGGGCTCTGGCGCGAGCGACATCGCGCTCGCCTGGGCGACGCAGGGTCCACGCACCCGTGAGATCCGACGTTTGCAGCTCGCCGCCGAACGAGGCAAGACACTCGGTGTTTTGTTTCGTCCGCAGCGAGCAGCTAGGGAATCCTCTCCAGCGATTCTCCGCATGATTGTCGAGTCGAAACCCATGGGGGCACGGCTCACGCTCTTGAAGAGCCGCGGTGGAGTACGAGGCGCGGTGGAACTCGAATGGGCGGCTCACCCGCCGACGGCGGGGAGTTGAATGTATGCGCCCGCGTGTCACTCAAGAGGCCGAATTGGCCAAGGGCGAGGTGTCGGCGCATGACGTGACCGATCGGTCATCGAGGGTGATCGAGCGGTCAGTAAGGGTGGATGAGCGCTCAGCGAGGGTGACTGAGCGGACGAGGGTGACCGAGCGGTCAGCGAGAGAGTCCCCAGCGGAGGCGACCGATAGCATCGCTGAGCACGCGCTCGCGAGCGGCGACGCGACGGTCCCCGCTCCGAGCCCGGCAGACCGTCGCAGCGTGTCTCGGCCACGGCCTCCGAGACTAACACCACTAAAGTCTGTCCCTGTCGTCCGAGCGCGCTTTCCAGGCACCGCGCCGGTTACTTCCACCGAGCTTTGGATTGGCCTTCACCTGGTCGAGGCGACCACGGCCGCCGAACGGGAGCCAGTGACGCTGGAACAGCTCGCGCTCTGCGCGCAGCGCTTTACGCCGCGCGTAAGCCTCGTACCGCCGGACGGGCTGGTCCTGGAGGTCAAGGGTAGCCTCCACCTCTTCGGCGGCGTGGAGGGCCTCAGCCGCGCGCTAGCGAGCGAATGCGCTTCTCTAGGACTGAAGTCCATGGTGGCCCTCGCACCTACACCGCTCGCCGCGCTGGTCGCGGCGCGGGTGGGCAAGCCATTCCTGGTCACAGAAATGACCCGACTCGTCGGGCAGTTGATGCCGCTGCCTCTGGGGGCATTGCGCTGGTCCGACGACACACTCGCGCGTCTCGCCCGCATGGGTGTTCGAACCATCGGACAGGCGCTGCGTCTACCGCGCGCCGGCTTCGCACGACGCTTCGGCACCGACTCGCTCGCGACACTCGATCGCCTCACCGGCCGTGCTCCGGATCTACGCGAACGCTTTCACGCCCGTGAGCGTTTTCGCCGCCGCCGCGAGCTCAACTACGAGCTGGAAAATCACGATGCCATTCTGGCAGCGCTGGCCCCCTTGTTGGCCGATCTGGGCAAGTTTCTCGAAGCGCGCCAGTACGGCGTCATGAAGCTCGAATGTCTGTTGCGTCATCGGCATGCGGAGCCGACGAGTTGTGTGCTCGGACTGGCTTCGCCGTTGGCGGATGTACGTCGTCTCACCGAGCTGCTCGGTGAGCGTCTGAACGTACTCACTTTGCCGGAGCCCGTCCGAGCGTGCGAATTGCGCTCGAGCTCTCTCGTGCCACGCGTGCTCTCTTCCAACTCGGTCTGGCAGCCGGGTGAGCATGGAGGGAGCGCCGGTGCCGAAGCATCCGAACTCGTCGAGCGATTACGGGCGCGTCTCGGGCCCGAGGCGGTGTATGGCCTGCAGGTGCTGCCGGGCCATCGGCCGGAAAACACATGGGGTGTCAGAGAGCCCGGAGGACCTGGCCCATGGGTCTGCCGGGCCATGGGCAAGCCGGTCACAGAGTCCAAGGAAGTCAAAGGGCGCAGCAGAGCGCGTCGTGCGCCCGAGACTCCACCTCTGTGGCCGGCTTTCCGTCGTCCTACATGGTTGTTGCCGATGCCGAAGCTTCTATCCGAGCGCGATGGCTTGCCGCGGCGGCGCGGTCCGCTGCGGCTCCTCGGCGAGCCGGAACGAATCGAGACCGGCTGGTGGGATGGCGGTGACATCGCGCGCGATTACTACACGGCGGTCGATCTTCATGGCGTGCGATTGTGGATTTTCCGCGAGCGAGCGGCACCCCATCGTTGGTTCCTTCACGGGGTGTTTGGATGAGCAGCTGGCCCACAGCCCATGGGGCAGGTCTGCCGGACTGGAGCATGGGGTCGCGGCGTTGCCCGTGGGTTTCTTCACCGCGACGGCGTAGGTGCGATGGAGCGCACTGCCTGGGACGTTGGAAGACGCCCCGAGCGCGGACGCGAAACCTTTCGGGACATGAGCCATCATGAGCCGCGACCCCATGCCAGAGCCCGGCGGACCTATGGGCCAGGCCGGCGGATCCATGGGCCAGCCCGGCGGACTCACAGCCCAGGCCGGCGGACCTGTGGGCCAGCCCGGCGGACTCACAGCCCAGCCCGGCGGACCTATGGGCCAGCCGCTCCGATACGCGGAGCTGCATTGCATCACGAACTTTACGTTTCTGCGCGGCGCTTCGCATCCGCAAGAGCTCGTCGTGCAGGCAGACATGCTCGGTTATACAGCACTTGCCATTACCGACGAGTGCTCCGTTGCCGGGGTCGTGCGTGCCCATATGACGGCGAAGGGCAGGCCGCTGAAGCTCATCATCGGCTCGGAGTTCCGTCTCGAGTGCGGTCTGCGGTTTGTCGCACTGGCCATCGATCGGCACGGTTATGGACGGTTGTGCCGGCTCATTACGCGCGGACGCCGCTCGGCAAGCAAAGGAGAGTATTCACTCACACGCGCCGACGTCGAAGAGCTCGGTCTGGAGCAGTGTTTTATTCTGTGGCTGCCCTCGGGAACGCCTGACGAAGAGCAGGCGAGCTGGCTTGCCAAGTGCTTTCCCCGATCCCGCGCCCGGGTCCGCATCGCCGTCGAGTTACTTTGTGAGGGAACCGACCGCGAACGTCTCGCTACACTGCAAAACATCGGTCGGAAATTGCAGTTGCGGCTGGTCGCCAGCGGCGATGTCCATATGCATTCGCGGGCACGCCGTAAGTTACAGGACGCGGTGACCGCGATCCGTATTGGCGTCCCGATTGCGCAAGCCGGCTGGCACCTCTATGCCAACGGCGAGCGCTACCTACGCGAGCCCGCGCGACTCTTGAAGCTCTACCCGCCCGAATTATTGGCGGAAACCGATGCCATCGCACGCGAATGTCATTTCTCCCTTGATGAGTTGCGATACGAGTATCCGCACGAGCTCGTCCCGGAAGGTGACACTCCGACGAGTTATTTGCGCAAGCTCACGGAGGAGGGCGCGCGGCGGCGTTGGCCGAACGGCGTGCCGGAGAAGGAGCGAGTCGAGATCGACAAGGAACTGACACTGATCGCTGAGTTGCGCTACGAGGCCTTCTTTCTCACCGTGGAGGATATCGTCAGATTCGCCCGTAGCAAGGACATCCTGTGTCAGGGGCGAGGATCGGCGGCGAACTCGCGTGTTTGTTACTACCTCGGTATTTCGGCGGTCGACCCGGAGCGTGGTGCCGTTCTGCTGTTCGAGCGCTTTATTTCCAAGGAGCGCAACGAGCCCCCCGATATCGACGTTGACTTCGAGCACAACCGACGTGAGGAGGTCATTCAATACATCTACGAGAAATATGGCCGCGCGCGTGCCGCCATCGCCGCCACGGTGATCATGTACCGTTCGCGCAGCGCTCTGCGCGACTTAGGCAAGGTCTTCGGCCTGAGTCCCGAGGAAAGCGGCAATCTCGCCAAGGTCATGCAGTGGTGGGATAACGGCGAGACCATGCCCGAGCGGTTGCGGGAGGCGGGGTTCGATCCTGACAACCCGGTGCTCGCGCGACTGCTGCCGCTGGCACGCGAACTCGTGCTCTTCCCCGGCTTCCCGCGTCACCTGTCCCAACATGTCGGCGGCTTCGTCATCTCGGAAGGGCCGCTCGAGGAACTGGTCCCCATCGAGAATGCCTCCATGGCCGATCGCACGGTCGTGCAGTGGGACAAGGACGATCTGAACGACCTGGGGCTGCTCAAGGTCGACGTGCTCGCTCTCGGCATGCTGACCGCGCTGAGGCTCGCCTTCGATCTCGTCAACGACTATCGCGGCACGCAGTACACCCTCGGCACATTGCCCCCCGAGGATCCGGCGGTCTACGGGATGATCTCGCGCGCCGATACTGTCGGGGTGTTTCAGATCGAATCACGCGCGCAGATGGCGATGCTGCCGCGGTTGCGGCCGAAGGAGTACTACGACCTGGTGATCGAGGTCGCGATCGTGCGCCCGGGCCCGATTCAGGGTGACATGGTGCATCCCTACCTGCGACGCCGCAATCTCGAGGAGCCGGTGTCGTATCCGAGTGACAAGGTCAGGGAGGTCCTGCAACGCACGCTCGGTGTCCCCATCTTCCAGGAGCAGGTGATGCAGATCGCGATCGTTGCGGCCGGCTTCAGCCCCGGCGAAGCCGATGCGCTGCGCCGTGCGATGGGCGCCTGGAAGCGCAGCGGCGGCATCGATCATTTCAAGGACAAGCTGTTCAACGGCATGCGTGCCAACGGCTACCCGGAGGATTTCACCCATCGCATCTATCAGCAGATGCTGGGTTTCGGCGAGTACGGCTTCCCGGAAAGCCACGCCGCGAGTTTCGCGCTGTTGGTTTATGACTCCGCGTGGCTGAAGCACTTCGAGCCGGCGGCCTTCACCTGCGCGCTGCTCAACAGTCAACCCATGGGGTTCTATGCGCCGGCACAGTTGGTGAGAGATGCGCGCTCGCACGGGGTGGAGGCGCGGGATGTCGATGTTTGTGTGAGTGAGTGGGATTGCACGCTCGAGCCGTGCGAAGGCAGCCAGCAGCCTGCCTTGCGCCTGGGGATGCGGCTCGTGAAGTCGCTATCGGAGGCGGGTGCGCAGCGTCTGGTCGAGGCCCGCGGGCAACGGCCGTTCGCCAGCGTCCAGGACCTGGCCGAGCGGGCTTGCCTGGATCGGGGCGACCTGGAAGCGCTGGCCGCGGCGGGCGCCTTCGCATCCTTGAGTGGCAACAGGCACCTGGCGTTCTGGGAGGTGGCGGGTACCGAACGTGCCCCTGTGGCACCGGTGCGAGGCGTACTCGAATTGGGTGCGAGAACCGGACATTCCGCCGAAGGGCAGCCGCTGCTTCCCGCCCCCACCGAGGGTGAGCGCATCGTCGCGGACTACGCTTCCATCGGGCTCACGCTCGGGCGCCATCCTCTGGCGCTACTGCGTGAGCGGCTGCGCAGGAATCAACTGCTGAGCGCCGATGAGTTGAAGTGTGTGGCCAACGGGAGGCTCGTGCGAACGGCCGGGATCGTCCTGATGCGGCAGCGGCCTCAGACGGCCAGTGGTGTCACGTTTCTCACGATCGAAGACGAGACCGGGCAGGTGAACATCATCGTGTGGGAGCGGGTAGGGCGCGAGCAGCGCCGGGCTCTGGTGGACTCACGGCTGCTCGAGGTGCACGGGGAATGGCAGCGCCAGGACGAGGTAATGCATCTCATCGCGCGGCGGCTCATCGATCGCACGAAAATGCTGGG
>DAITMW010000024.1:22412-37855 GCA_036834945.1 Steroidobacteraceae bacterium | reverse complement strand
ACGAGGTAATGCATCTCATCGCGCGGCGGCTCATCGATCGCACGAAAATGCTGGGTGAGCTGCTCACGCGCTCGCGCGACTTCCATTGAAGGTGGAAGCCTGGCTGCCGCCCGAACCGCTGCCGGCCGCCGCTGCGCATCACCTGCCGGTGCGCACGGAGCTTGGGATCCGTAGCTATGGCTGAAGCGCTTCGGTCACTCCAGCGGTGGCAGCTTGCGTTGCCGCCTGCTCTGCTTCACCTCGTCGTCGTCGACCCCAATCTCATAGTCCTCGAAGTCGCTGGTCAGCTCCGCCGTGCGCTTGGCTTCGAGCAGCCGCTCCAGGCGGCGCCAGGCGGGATCGCCGACCTTCTGACCCCGCCGCTTGGCCAGGTCGAGGTCCTTGTTGACCTGATCCAGGTCGACATCACCTTCTTCGACAACGGGCTCTTCTGCGTCCTCGTCCTCGAACTCGTCGGATTCGCCTTTCTCACTCATCCGGACACCAGGAATGAACTACCAGGTCTTTCGACGGCGCGAAGTTAAATCAGATTCGATGACATCCGCAATGTCATCTTCAATGAATCAGCTGGTTCATCTCGAAGATGGGCAGTAGCATTGCAAAAACGATGCCCATGACGAACAGGCCCATGGTCACGATCAGCAGCGGGCCGAGCAATCCCACCATGGCGTCGAGCAAACCATCGAGCTCACGTTCCTGTGCGATCGCGGCTCGTTCGAGCATGTTTTCCAGTGTACCGCTGGATTCGCCGCTGGAAATCAAATGTATGGTCATGGGCGGAAACAGTTTGCTCGTGGAGAGCGAGCGGCCGATCGCGGCGCCCTCACGGACACGGGCCGCGGCATCGGCGACCGCGTCGCGCATGGGCAGGTTCGTGACAACCTCTCCCGCGATGCGTAACGCCTCCAGCACCGGTACCGATGACCCCGAGAGAATGCTGAATGTGCGAGTGAAGCGGGCCGTGTTGAAGCCTCGCGAGAGCTTCCCGATGAGCGGCATGCGCAGCAGTGAGCGATGCCACTTGCGCCGCGCCGCGGGATTCCGCAACCAGCGGTTGAAGATGATGTAGGCGAGGACGATGGCGCCGATCAGGTAGATGCCGTTCGAGCGCATGAAGTCGCTCGTGCTGATCAGCAACTCAGTAATCCAGGGCAGCTTGCTCTTGCTGGCCTCGAACACCGCGACCACCTTGGGTACGACGAAGGTCATGAGGCCGCAGACGATCGCGAAGCACATGCAGCTCAGCACGATCGGGTAGAGCATGGCGGCCATGACTTTCTGGCGCATGCCCTCGCGGCTTTCGGTGTAGTCGGCGAGACGCTCGAGCACGGAGTCCAAGTGTCCTGCCTGCTCACCCGCGGCTACCGTGGCGCGATAAATCTCGGGAAAGACTTTCGGAAACTCCGCAAAGCCGTCCGCGAGCGTATGGCCTTCCATGACCCGCGCGCGTACGCCGAGAACGATACTCTGGACACGCGGCTTTTCAGTTTGTTGCGATACGGCGAGCAACGACTCCTCGAGAGGCAGTCCGGCGCGTACCAGGGTGGCGAGCTGGCGTGTGAAGAGCGAGAGGTCGGCGGCTGACACGCGCCGCGCGAGGCTGAATGATCGCTGCCGCGTCGCTTCCTTTTGCGCGACCTCGTTGACAGTGACCGGGAGCAGCTGTTTCTCTCGCAACAACTGTCGGATGTGGCGCGGCGTATCGCCTTCGAGGATCCCAGTCCTTTCTTTGCCACCGGCATCAAGTGCCGTGTATTCGAATGCGCCCATTGTTTATTGGCTGAAAGTCGCCCGGGGCGCTTTCAGCGGACAACCGCCTTCGTCTTCGTTTTGCGGCCGGCAAAAGGCGCGGCTTTTGCCGGCGGAACGCGGCCACTCTGCGTGGCGACGCTTTTCGGCGGGTGCCAGTGGATAGCGCATCATCAATCCTCAATCAATCCTCGCGGGTCACTCGTAACACTTCCTCGAGTGTCGTCTCGCCGCGCAGCACTTTCGCGCGGCCGTCATCGCGGATAGAGGGTGTCGTCTGGCGGGCGTGACGCTCGATCTCCTGCTCGCTGACGCCGTCGTGGATCATGGTACGCATCGAGTCGTCCACGACGATGAGCTCGTAGATGCCGGCTCGACCACGGTAGCCACCACCGGCGGTGTCGCGTCCCGGTCGGTAAAGGACCGGCGAAGGCTCGTCGGAGCGCAGGTTGAGGAGCCGGCGCTCGTATTCGCCTGCCTGGAAAGGCTGCTTCGTGTCGGGGCTGAGCACGCGCACCAGGCGCTGGGCCAGCACTCCGATCAAGCTCGAGGACAACAGAAACGGCTCGATACCCATGTCGCGCAAGCGCGTGATGGCGCCTGCGGCGGTGTTGGTATGGAGAGTCGACAACACAAGGTGTCCGGTCAAGCTCGCCTGCACGGCGATCTGCGCGGTTTCGAGGTCACGGATCTCACCGATCATGACCACGTCGGGGTCCTGACGCAGGATGGCACGCAGGCCGCGTGCGAAGGTCATCTCGACTTTGGTGTTGACCTGGGTCTGGCCGATGCCGTCGATGTAGTACTCGATCGGATCCTCGACCGTCATGATGTTCTGCGAGTTGTCGTTCAGTCGCTCGAGCGCGGCATATAGCGTGGTCGTTTTTCCCGAGCCGGTCGGTCCGGTGACCAGCAAAATGCCGTGCGGCTTGTGGATGAGGTCGTCGATGAGCGATTCCGTGCGGGGGTCCATGCCCAGTGCCGTGAGGTCGAGTCTGCCGGCCTGTTTGTCGAGAATACGGAGCACCACGCGCTCGCCGTGGCCCGAGGGGAGCGTGGAGACACGAACGTCGACCGCGCGGCCAGCAATCTTCAGGCCGATACGGCCGTCCTGAGGCAGGCGTTTTTCAGCGATGTCGAGCTTCGACATGACCTTGATACGCGAGACGACCAGGGGGGCGACAGCCCGCTTGGACTGAAGAACCTCGCGTAGTACGCCGTCGACGCGGAAGCGCACGACCAGGCGGTTCTCGAAGGGCTCGATGTGAATGTCGGACGCGTTTTCCTTCACCGCCTGCGTGAGAACGGCGTTGATGAGGCGGATGATCGGCGCATCGTCGTCGCTGTCGAGCAGGTCCTGCTCGGGCAGATCCTGTGCGAGGTGGGCGAGGTCGGTCGTCTCATCGAGGCCTTCGACGGCCTGCATGGCTTCCTGACCACCCTCATAGGCCCGTTGCAGGAGGCGATCGAACTCCGCCTCGGAGACGCGCTCGAGGCGCACCTGGCGGCGCAAATAGCGGCGCACCTCGGCTATGGCCATCGGTGAAACGTGCTCGCGGCATGCGCATTCCGCCACGCCGTCGACGAACTGCAGAACGACGATGCCATGACGCTTTGCGAACGCGAACGCGAGCCGCCGCTCCGGCGGCATCAAAGGGGTGACGCTCGCCGTTTCCGGCGCTACGGCCTGACCTTCAGGGACGGCGTTCATTGCTGGCCTCCATCCTTCGGGGGCGTTGTCGGGTTGGGCGGAGGCGGCGCCGCATTAGGTTGCGGCTGCTGCGGTCCTTGAGGCGGCGTCGTAGGCGGCGTGATGACCCTGGGCGCCGTTTGCTGCTGTTGCTGCTGTAGCGCCCGCTGGTGCTCGCGTTCCCGCGCGTCTTCCTCCGCCCGCTTGGCTTCAGAGGCCCGTGCCTGCTCCTCGGGGGACATCGGTGCCTGGCTGGGCGCTGCCTTGGGCGGCAGGGGAGGCAGCCGGGGCTGGTGCTCACCCAGCATCAGCGGCGGAATCTCACGGCGCTCGAAGCTACGCTGCTCGTCCTGCATGTAGTTGTACTTCGAATCCGTCTCATACGCCGACTGCGCCGCGTCACGCATGATCTTCGGCCTGAGGAAGATCATGAGATTGTCTTTTTCCGTCTGGGCACTGCGGGTCTTGAAGGCCAGCCCGATGATCGGGATCGAGCCCAGGATCGGCACGCGCGACTCCTGCTTTTGATTGCTGTTCTGGATCAATCCGCCGATCACCACCACGCCACCGTCGTCGATGAGCACGTTCGTCGTTACGGTACGCTTATTGGTCACGAGGTCCACAGCGCCGGCAGGCCGTTGGCCGATGCTCGAGCTTTCGATCGACAGCTTCAGCATGACTGAAGTGCCTTCGGCCGAGATGGTCGGAGTCACCTTGAGGATAGTACCGACTTCCTCACGCTGGATCGTCTGGAAGGGATTTACCGCGCCGTTGGTTGCGGTGCCGGTATTCGAGAACTGCCCGGTTACGAAGGGCACTTCCTGTGCGACCTTGAGCTCCGCTTCCTGGTCGTCCATCGTGATCGCGGACGGGGTGGAGATGATGTTGGTATGCGCATCGCTCTGAATAGCGCGCAGCACGGCGGCGAAATTCACCGAGCCGGAGCCGATGCGGCCAACACCCAGCGTCGTGCCCTGCAACAATGTCGTGGTGACGTTGGCTGGATTCTCGACGGCAGTGGCGAGGTCGACGATGCTCGTGCCTCCCACGGGGCTGACGAATCCGGCGGCCGGCACATTGGTGCCGGTGCCATAGGCGGCCCAGTTGACGCCCAGTTCCGCCTGCTTGGTCACATTCACGTCGGCGATGATCGCCTCCACCAGCACCTGCGGCCGGCGGATGTCGAGCTTGTCGATGATGGCCATGATCTGACGCATGATCTTCGGGGGCGCGGTGATGATCAGCGCGTTGTTGGACGGGTCCGCCCAGATCATGGAGTTCTTCTCGGCCTGCGCTTGTGCTGAGCCGCCACCTCCGGCCGCACCAGCGGCGGGGGCCGCCGCCTGCGCGATGCCTGTCATCTGTTCCTTGAGCTTCGGCGCGATCTTGTCGGCGTTGGCATAATGGAGATAACGCACGCGCGTATCACCACCGGATTCCAGTGGGGTATCCAGGTGAGCTACCAGGGCCCTCACGCGCAGGCGCTGGTTCTGGTCGCCGCTGATCAGCACACTGTTGGAGCGCTCATCGGCGACGACCTTCATGGGAGTACCGCCTTCCGCCTGGGCAGCCGCTCCCTGGTAAAGCGAGTTCATCACGCGCACCACCTCGGCGGCGGAGGCGTTCTGCAGTGGTACGACTTCCACATCCTGGTCGCCGACCTGGTCGATGCGACGGATGATGCGCATCATGCGGCTCACGTTGTTGGCGCGGTCCGAGATGATGAGGATGTTGCCGGCCGGGTAGGCGGCCAGATGCCCGTATTGGGGGATCATCGGTCGCAGGATCGGCACCAGCTGCGCCGCGTTGACGTTCTTGACGTCGATAACTTGCGTGACGATCTCATCCGAGGTCGAGCTCACCGTGTCCGGCAGATCGACCGAGGGGCTCTGGCGCGCGTTCGCGTCGGGAAGGATCTTCACGACGTTGCCATCTGGCACCGCGATGAAGTTGTAGACCGCCAGAATCGATAGGAACGTCTGATAGAACGCCTCCGGGGACATCGGGGTCGAGGACAACATCGTGACCTGCGCGCGTACGCGCGGGTCGATGATAAAGGTCTTACCCGTTGCCGCGGCGACCGCCTCGGCGATCTGCGTGATATCGGCGTCCTTGAAATTGGGTGTGATGCGCTGTTGTTGCGCCTGCTGCTGAGCGGCGGGCCCTCCGGCCGGTTGCGCGGACGCAAGCGAGGCGGCGCAGAGAAGCGCCAGCGTGCCGCGTGCGAAGAAGCAAAAACCTTTCACGTGATAGTTCCCCCGAACCGGGCAAGCCGGCCTACTAGTTGTCAGGCCGTTCCGCAGGAGGTCCCTGCGGTGCGGGTTGTGCCTGATCGCCCGGAGCCGCGAGTCCGGACTGCGCGCCGGCCATGGCTTCCGCTTCTTGCGTGATCTGGGCCAGATTCAAGACCACATCCTGCTGCTGACCGTTCCGTTGCACCGTGACGCGTGCCTCACTGGACGAACCCAGTGTGTTGAAGATCTGCTGGCCATGCTCGGGATCGTCGAGCGGGGTGCCATTGATCGCCGTCACGAGATCCCCGGGACGCAACCCCAGGCGCAGGAACGCCTGCCGGTTGCGGCCTGGATAAACCCGATAGCCCGTTTGTTTGCCGTTGGCGTACACCGGCTGTGGCCGCATGACGTCGGCCAGCAGACTGGGCTGTTCCGTAATCAGTTTGCGCATGCGATCCGCGACCGGACTCTCGGTCGACAGAGCGGTAGCGGAGGGCGGTGCGGTACCCGAAGCCGCCTGGCGCGGCAGGACCAATGTCTCCAGGTGGCCCCCGCGATCGATCACTACGCGGTCGTCGTAGACCTCGTGGAGCTTGGCGCCTCCGGGGACGTTGTCGCCGACCGCGTACACTTTGGTACTTTGTGCGCTCTGTCCGAGGATGGCGAGCCCATACTTAGGATCATCGCCAGCCATGATTCCCGTCAGCACCAGAGGCAGGCTCGACGGCGGCGCATGCGAGCCGTCCCGCGGGCCCTCCGCGACTTGTGCGAAGCCAAACACGTGGGCGTTCACGATCGCCGCGACGTCGACCATGTGGTGCGGAACGGCAACCAGGGTGCCGGGCCCCGCCGCCCGGGAGCGGCTCGCCCCGCCCAGCCCGGTCACGATCACCGCGGCTTGTACGGCAAGCAGCACCGCAAGCGTCCACGTAGCAATACGTGGGCCCTGCGCAAGCAGGAGCGTGCGCCATTTCTCGGGCGCCGGTAATCCTTCGAGCCATGAGGCAGCGTTCATCGGTGCTATAGGGTCCTGTGACCGCAGGCAAACAGACCAGGTCGAGCGCAATGGACAGCGGTGGCGGAAGATAGTGCGCCAAGCCCGCTGGCGCAATCATACGGGCCCGTTACTCGTGCTCTCAAGCAATTGTTTCTACTGGAGTAAACTGAGGCCATCATCGCAGGCTTGTGTTGCTGTTTGGCGACCCATATAAAGACCCCCATGCCCGATCAGCATCCCGCCCGTCCCGACAACGGCGTCGTCGTCGAAGAAGCCCGGCCACAGGTCAAACAGCCCCCCCTGTATCAGGTGGTATTGCTCAACGACGACTACACCCCCATGGAGTTTGTCGTCGACGTTCTTGAAAAGTTCTTCACTTTGGACCGTCCGACCGCGACGCGCATCATGCTGGAGGTCCACACCAAGGGTAAGGGAGTGTGTGGGGTCTTCACGTATGAGATCGCGGAGACTAAGGTGGCACAGGTGACCACGTACGCGCGCGATCACCAGCACCCGCTGATGTGCACATTGGAAGAGGCCTGAGCTTCGAGAGGTTTGAAGAAAGTGCTGTCCAACGAGCTTGAATACTGTCTCAACGATGCCTTTCACCAGGCACGTGAGGCACGCCATGAATATCTGACCGTGGAGCATCTGCTGCTCGCGATTCTCGACACACCCAAAGTGCGCGAAGTGCTGCGCGCCTGTGGCGCTGATCTCGGCAAGCTCAAGCAGGAGCTCAAGGAACACATCGATCAATCGACCCCGCGCCTGGAAGAGGGCGAGGAACGCGAAGTGCAGCCGACGCTCGGCTTCCAGCGAGTGCTGCAGCGAGCGGTGTTTCACGTGCAATCGAGCGGCAAGAAGGAAGTCGGTGTCGCGAATGTGTTGGTCGCCATTTTCAGCGAGAAACAGAGCCATGCCGTGTTTCTGCTCAATCGCCAACATGTGACCCGCCTCGACGTGGTCAACTACATCTCGCACGGTCTGTCGAAGATCGCGGAAGAGAAGACCGACAAGGAAGATGCGCAGGCGGATGCCGAGCGCGATCCGGAAGGCGGGAGCGCTCTCGAGAAGTACACCTCGAACCTGAATCGCATGGCGCAGGACGGGCGGATCGATCCGCTCATCGGCCGCAAGCTCGAAGTCGAGCGCACGATCGAGATCCTGTGCCGCCGCCGCAAGAACAACCCGTTGTATGTTGGTGAGGCCGGTGTTGGTAAGACCGCCATCGCCGAAGGCCTCGCGCGCCTCATCGTCGAGGGCAAGGTGCCGGAGGTGCTCTCCGATTGCACCATCTACGCTCTGGATATGGGCGCGCTGATCGCCGGCACGAAATATCGCGGCGATTTCGAGAAGCGCCTGAAGGGTGTCATCACCGAGCTGAAGAAACAGCCCGGCGCCATCCTGTTCATCGACGAGATTCACACCGTGATCGGTGCGGGTGCGGCTTCGGGCGGCGTCATGGACGCCTCGAACCTCATCAAGCCCGTGCTCACCAACGGTGAGATCCGTTGCATCGGCTCGACCACCTACCAGGAATACCGGGGCATCTTCGAGAAGGACCACGCGCTCGCGCGGCGTTTCCAGAAGATCGATGTCGTGGAGCCCTCGGTGGCGGAGACCGTCGAGATCCTCATGGGTCTGAAGCCCCGTTTCGAGGAGCATCACGGCATCACCTACGCGGTCGATGCCTTGAAGGCCGCCGCGGAATTGGCTGCGCGTCATATCAACGAACGACACATGCCTGACAAGGCGATCGACGTGGTTGACGAGGCGGGTGCGCGTCAGCGTTTGAAGCCCATCGCCGAGCGTGAGACCACCGTCGAGGTGCGACACATCGAGGATGTCGTTGCGCGCATGGCACGGATTCCGGCGAAGAGTGTCTCGACCTCGGATCGCGAGGTGCTGAGGAACCTCGAGCGTAATTTGAAGCTCGTGATCTTCGGGCAGGACAAGGCCATCGAGGCCCTGTCGGCCGCGATCAAGATGGCACGCTCGGGTCTCGGCGACCAACGCAAGCCCGTCGGCAGTTTCCTGTTCGCGGGTCCGACCGGTGTCGGTAAGACCGAAGTGACGCGGCAGCTGGCCACCGTCATGGGCGTCGAGTTCCTGCGTTTCGACATGTCGGAGTACATGGAGCGCCACACGGTGTCGCGCCTCATCGGCGCACCGCCGGGGTATGTGGGTTTCGATCAAGGTGGACTGCTTACCGAAGCGATCACCAAGCATCCACACTGTGTGTTGCTGCTAGATGAAATCGAGAAGGCGCACCCGGATGTGTTCAACCTTCTGTTACAAGTCATGGACCACGGCACCCTGACCGACAACAACGGACGCAAGGCCGACTTCCGCCACGTCATCATCGTCATGACGACGAATGCGGGTGCACAGGAGATGGCACGGCCGAGCATCGGCTTCACACAGGCCGACAACGCGACCGACGGCATGGAGGCGATCCGCCGGATGTTCACACCGGAGTTCCGCAACCGCCTGGACGCGGTGATTCAGTTCGCTGGCCTGGATATCCAGACGATCGAGCGGGTCGTGGACAAGCTCATCGTCGAAGTGGAGATGCAGCTGGAGCAGAAGGGCGTGACCATTACGCTCGACGACGCCGCGCGGCGCTGGATCGCCGAGAAGGGCTATGACCCGAAGATGGGCGCTCGCCCGATGGCCCGAACGATCCAGGAGCACATCAAGCGGCCCCTGGCCGAAGAGCTCCTGTTCGGACGCCTGGTAGGTGGGGGTAACGTGCGGATCTTCGTCTCGAAGGATGGGACGAAGCTCGAGCTCGAATGCACGCCGACTCAGCTGCCGGAAGTCACTGCGTGACACGTAGGCTCAGCGGGCAAAAACGACGCTTTTTGCCCGGGCCGCGCAGGCCGCGGTCTACGAGATAACGTCCGCTCAAAGCGCCATGGGCGACTTTGAGCCAATTGACGATAGCTCTGTCACCGGCCGCGGTAGATGATCCGACCCTTGGTGAGGTCGTACGGGGTCATCTCCACGGTAACGGCGTCTCCGGTGAGGATGCGAATGTAGTTTTTCCGCATTTTGCCCGAGATATGAGCCGTCACGACGTGGCCGTTCTTGAGCTTCACACGGAACGTGGTGTTCGGCAGGGTCTCCACGACCTCGCCTTCCATCTGAATCGCATCTTCTTTAGACATAGGGCCCTTTGCGCCTTCAAGGGGCGCGAATTCTGCATAAAGCCCGGCAGCAATGCAATTTGAGGGAGAAATTGCGCGCTCAGGCTTGGATTGTCCCCCGCTGGGGAGCTCGGTCTGGTGGGTCTCCCGCACTAGGGATTCCCTCGCTGACCGCTCGGTCAGGGGGTGCGCAGCGGGGTGCCTTGAAGGCCGATGTGCTCCCGCAGCAGAGCTTGGAACTGTTGTCGCGGAATGGTGCGCGCCCCGAGGCTGGCTAGATGGGGTGAGGGGAGCTGACAATCAATGACCGCGATGCTGTTGCGCAGACACACCTCGACCAGGTGCGCGAGGGCGACCTTTGAGGCATCGCGCTCGCGGCTGAACATCGACTCGCCGAAGAACACTCCGCCCAGGCGCACGCCGTAGAGTCCGCCGACGAGCCGGCCGGCGCGCCAGGCTTCCACACTGTGCGCCTGCCCCAGGCGGTGCAATCTCAGATAGGCATTGCGCATTTCCGACGTGATCCACGTCCCCGGCGCGTGGGGGCGTGGCGCGGCGCACTCGTCGATGGTGGCCGCAAAGTCCCGGTCGAGTAAAACTTCGAAGCCCCCGTTGCGGATCGATTTGGCCAGGCTGCGGGAGCAGTTGAATTCCTCAGGGAACAACACCGCGCGCGGATCGGGCGACCACCACAGCACGGGTTGTCCGGGCGAATACCAGGGGAAGATTCCGCGCTGATACGCGGCCAACAGGCGCGCGGGGGACAGGTCCCCGCCTGCCGCCAGCAGGCCCGGAGGCTCATCCAGCGCCTGCTCGAGCGGCGGAAACCACTCCGGGGCATCCTGGGGTGACAGCCAGGTGACCGTCTTCATGGGTCACCCATCACCTGCGGGCGCTCGCCGCCCACGATAGGGCACGTGTCCCTGAATCTCCTCAGCGTAGGCATCGACCGCCTGGCCCTCGCGTTCGAGGTACTCCTCGATCGCGTTACGGAACTGCCGGTTGGCAATGTAGTGCGCCGACCAGGTGATGGCGGGCTCGAAGCCGCGACTGACCTTGTGCTCGCCCTGGGTGCCGGGCTCGAAGCGGGTAATGCCGCGCTCGATGCAAAACTCGATGCCCTGGTGGTAACACGTTTCGAAGTGCAGGCTGTTGTAGTCCGCGGCGGCGCCCCAGTAGCGGCCGAACAGTGCGTCCTGACACCAGAAGAAGATCGCGGCCGCTACCGGCGTGCGTCCGTGTAGCGCTAGTTTCACCATCAACTGGTCGCCGAGTGCTCCGGCGGCCTCTGTGAAGAATGCACGCGTCAGGTATGGCTCGTGGCCGTGGCGCAGGAATGTGTCGCGGTGAAAAGCGTACACGGTATCCAGGGTGCGCTTGTCGAGGTCGCCTCCCATGCGGGTTTCGAAGTGAATGCCCGCCTCGGCGACTCTCCGGCGCTCACGCTTGGCCTTCTTGCGTTTGTCGGCGGTGAAGGTCTCGAGGTAGGCCTCGAAGGTGTCGTAGCCACGGTTGGTCCAATGGAACTGACAGTCGCGACGCATGAGCCAGCCCGCTTCCTCGCAAACCGCTCGAGCGGGCTCATCGAGAAACAATGCGTGAACGGAGGATATGCCGCGGTTCGAGGCATGGGACTCGATCTCCTGCAACAGTCGCGCCGCCGTCGCGGTCCTGTCGAGATCGGGGCGGACCAGCAGGCGAGGGCCAGTGGCCGGTGTGAAGGGGACCGCCAGGGTGAGTTTCGGGTAGTAACGCCGGCCAACACGGGTGTAAGCCTGGGCCCACGCGAAATCAAACACGAATTCGCCGTAGGAATGAGATTTGACGAAGGCCGGCGCCGCGGCGGCCAGTCCGTTGGCATCCGCGAGCGTGATGTACGCCGGATCCCAGCCGGTGCCGGGACCGATGCAGTGCGTGTGCTCGAGCGCCGCGAGAAACTCGTGTCGCAGGAAGGGATTGCGCTGGGGCCCCCCGAGCGCGTTCCATTGCCGCGGGTCGAGCTCGTCGATGCTGTGATGGACGTGGGAACGTGGCGGCGCTTGCGTCAGGAGTGCTTCTCCATGTCCAGGGTCTCTAGGTAGCGGTCGGCATCGAGAGCCGCCATACAGCCCGCCCCGGCGGAGGTGATGGCCTGCCGATAAACGTGGTCGGCGACGTCTCCCGCCGCAAACACGCCAGGCACGCTGGTCGCCGTCGCATCGCCATCGAGGCCGCTCTTGATCGTGATGTAGCCCTCGCGCATCGCGAGCTGTCCGTTGAATATCGCGGTGTTGGGTGTGTGGCCGATGGCGACGAACAGTCCGGTCACTTCGAGCTCACGGTGTCCGCTACCCTGCAGGGCACGCAGGCGCACGCCGGTGACGCCGTGCTGATTACCCAACACTTCATCGACCGTGTGGTTCCAGATCACCGACATCTTGCCGCTCTCGACTTCGCGGAAGAGGCGGTCCTGCAGAATCTTTTCCGCGCGCAGTTTGTCGCGACGGTGCACGAGGGTGACGTGTTGCGCGATGTGTGACAGGTAGAGGGCCTCCTCGACGGCCGTATTGCCGCCGCCGACCACGGCCACTTTCTGGCCCCGGAAGAAAAATCCGTCGCAGGTCGCGCAGGCGGAAACGCCCCGGCCGCGGAATTTCTCCTCGGACGGCAGGCCGATGTACTTCGCGGCCGCGCCGGTGGCGATGATCAGTGCATCGCAGGTGTAGAGGTGGGTGTCGCCCTTGAGGCGGAGCGGGCGCACCGAGAGATCGACGGATTGCACATGATCGTTGACGATCTGCGTGGAAAATCGTTCGGCATGGCGGCGCATGCGCTCCATGAGCTCAGGGCCCTGCAGGCCCTCGACGTCGCCCGGCCAGTTATCGACTTCGGTGGTCGTCATCAGCTGCCCGCCTTGCTCGACGCCGGTAATGAGCAGGGGGGAGCGGTTCGCACGTGCCGCATAGACCGCCGCGCTGTAGCCAGCGGGGCCGGAACCAATGATGATGAGGCGGCTGTGCCGAGGTGTCGTCATGCAAGATATCTCTTTGATTGGGCGTGGATATGGTAGCAATTGCGTCAAGTGGGACGCTGTCCCCCGGAAGTACAGCATCGCTGTCGTCCGATAGCCAAAAGTCGCCTGCGGCGCTTTTGGCCCGGATGCCGAAAAGCGTGGTTTTCGTCACCCGTCCCAGCAGGCACTATAATGGCTCTCAAATCGCCTTGTTGAGCCGCAACCGCAGCTCGTAAAATCAGTGCCCTACGTGAGTTTTTTATACGGAGCCGGAGGAATTGGCTGAATCCCAGGCGCAGGCGCGCAATTCCGTTCGTTTCACGCAAGCGGTAGCCCGCGGTCTGCGTGAGAGTGCCTTGATCGCCATCGGCGTGGTAGCGCTGGTGGTCTTCGTGGCGCTTGCGACTTATAGCCCGGACGATCCCGGCTACTCTTCGACGGGCAACACCACGGTGATCCACAACCGGATCGGACCGGTTGGCGCGTGGGTGGCCGACGTGCTCTTTTTCATGTTCGGCAGGCCCGCGTTCCTGTTCCCCGTGATGCTGGGGGCGGCCTGCTGGATGCTGTTCCGGCGAGTCAAGGGTGAGCCGGGATCCGGCTCACGTGCCAACACAGCGGTACGTATCTCCGGCTTTTTGCTCGTGCTCTTCTCGAGCTGCGGACTGACGACGCTGCACTGGGACGCGGGTGTATTGCACGAGACCGCGGGCGGCGTGGTGGGCAAGCTGGTTGGCAGCAACCTCAGCGATGGGGTCGGCTTTCTGGGCGCCACGCTGCTGTTGATCGCGGCCTGGATGGCCGGATTGTCACTGGCGTTCCATGTTTCCTGGCTCACGATCATCGATCGGATTGGCGCCTGGACCTGGGGGAGCGTGAGCTGGCTGCGCAGCAGCCTGGCCACCCGCAAGGAAGTCTCCGAGGGACGCGAGCGCAAGCAGGCGCGTAAGGAAGCTGTCAAAACCGAGCAGAAGAAAGCGCCTCCCCGTGAGAAGGTTCGCATCGAGTCGCCTCCTGCCGTCGTCGAGAAGAGCGAGCGGGTCGAGAAGGAGCGGCAGGTACCGCTGTTCGATGCACCGAAGCCGGGCGAGCTGCCTCCCTTGAGCCTGCTCGATGATCCGCCGGAACGCGTTGCTCTGTATTCGACGGAGGCGTTGGACGCGTTGTCCCGCCTCGTTGAGATGAAGTTGAAGGACTTCGGTATCGATTCCGAGGTGGTCGCGGTCCAACCCGGACCGGTGGTCACCCGTTTCGAGTTGCGTCCCGCCCCGGGCGTCAAGGCCAGCCAGATCACGAGTCTCGCGAAGGACCTGGCGCGTGCCTTGTCGGTGTTGAGTGTGCGCGTGGTCGAGGTCATTCCGGGCAAGAGCGTGATGGGCCTCGAGATCGCGAACGAGAAGCGTGAGGTCGTTACTTTCGGGGAAATCATCCGTTCCAAAGCCTACGACGACATGACCTCCTCGCTGGCATTGGCCCTCGGCAAGGACATCGGCGGACAACCTGCCGTGGCCGACCTGGCGCGCATGCCCCACCTGCTGATCGCCGGCACGACCGGCTCGGGCAAGTCTGTCGGCATCAACGCCATGATTCTGTCGCTGCTGTACAAGGCTACCGCTGAGCACGTGCGACTCATCATGATCGACCCGAAGATGCTGGAGCTCTCGGTCTACGAGGGCATTCCGCACCTGCTGGCGCCGGTCGTGACCGACATGAAGCAGGCAGCGAACGCGCTGCGCTGGTGCGTTGCGGAGATGGAACGCCGTTACCAGCTGATGGCGGCACTCGGCGTTCGCAACATCTCCGGCTTCAACAAGAAGGTGAAGGAGGCGAACGATGCGGGCAAGCCGATCCTGGATCCGGTGATGATCCAGGCCGCTTCGAACGATCCGACTTTCGATCAGTCGCAGATCCCGAACCTCACGCCGCTGCCGTACATCGTCGTCGTGATCGATGAGCTCGCCGATCTCATGATGATCGTCGGCAAGAAAGTCGAGGAGCTCATCGCGCGCCTGGCGCAGAAGGCGCGCGCCTCGGGCATCCACCTGATCCTGGCGACCCAACGGCCTTCGGTCGACGTCATTACCGGCCTGATCAAGGCCAACATCCCCTGCCGTATCGCCTTCCAGGTGTCGGCGAAGGTGGACTCGCGCACCATTCTCGACCAGATGGGGGCGGAGACACTGCTCGGTCATGGAGACATGTTGTACTTGCCGTCCGGAACGTCCATGCCGACGCGCGTTCACGGCGCATTCGTCTCGGACTCGGAGGTGCACCGGGTGGTGCAGGCGCTGAAGTCCTCGACGCCGCCGGATTACATCGAGGAGGTGCTGTCCGGACCGAAGACCCCGATTCCGGGTCTGAAGCACGAGGAAGGCGAGGGTGGCGACCTGAACGGCGGCCCCGACAGCATCGAGCAGGACGAGCTCTACGACGAGGCGGTGAAGATCGTCACCACCGAGCGCAAGCCGTCGATTTCCTATGTGCAGCGGCGCTTGAAGATTGGTTACAACCGCGCCGCCCGGCTGCTCGAAGGCATGGAAGCTGCTGGTATCGTCGGGCAGTTGCAGGCGAATGGCTCGCGCGAGGTGCTCGTGCCGTCGCCGACCCAGGAGTGACATGTTGAAAGGTTTTT
>DAITMW010000024.1:0-22312 GCA_036834945.1 Steroidobacteraceae bacterium | reverse complement strand
CCGCTCGACAAATACCTCGACAACCTCAAGACCCTGCGCACCTCGTTCCTGCAGACACTCGCGGACGGACAGGGCCGCGAGATCGACCGTTCCACGGGAACGCTCATCGTCGCGCGGCCGGGCAAGTTCAGCTGGGAGATCCATCCGCAGACCGGCGCTGCCAACAAGGCCGGGCAGCTGATGGTGTCCGATGGACGCAATCTGTGGTTCTTCGATCGCGATCTCGAGCAGGTCACGGTGAAGCCGGTGGATGCGGCCCTGTCGGCGACCCCGGCCATGTTGTTGTCGGGCACCGTCGACGTGCGCAAGAACTTCACCCTGACAGCCGCCGGCCAGCGCGAGGGACTCGACTGGGTCCTGGTCGAGCCGCATGGCGTGGATGCGGATTTCAAGGACGCGTTGTTCGGGTTCGCCAACGGCGATCTGAAGCGGATGATTCTCGAGGACAAGCTCGGGCAGACCGCCACGATCATGTTCGATCACATCGAGCGTAACGTGCCGGTCAGCGCCCAGGAGACGACGTTCACGCCACCGAAAGGCGCGGATGTCATCGGAACTCCACGCAAATGAGTGTCCCGGAACTGCGGATCGCCCGCCCGGAGTCGGGCCCGGAGCTGCGTCTCGGGCGCTTGTGGTGGGCCCTCGGATGGGCCATGGTGCTTTACATCGCCGTCTCCTGCCTCGAGCCGGCACGCTATGTCCCGAACCTGCATTTATGGGATAAAGCCGAGCATGCCCTGGCGTTCTTCGGCATGAGCGTCTGGTTTGGTGGCGTCGTGCGTCGCAGTCGCTATCCGGTGATTGCCGTCGCGATGTTTCTGTTTGGCGCCGGGATCGAGATCGCGCAAGGTGCGATGCGGATCGGCCGGGACGAGGACGTCATGGACCTGGTCGCCGACTCTGTGGGGATTACGGTGGCGATGATCCTGCTTTATCTCGGTCTCGGAGCGTGGGCGCGCTGGATCGAGAGACTCATCTGGCGCTCCCGTGACGCCTCGTGAGCCGTTGCGGCCGCTTGCGGATCGGATGCGGCCGCGCTCGCTGGATGAGTTCGTCGGGCAGCAGCAGGTGCTCGGTCCCGGCAAGCCCCTGCGCCATGCCATCGAGTCCGGACAACTCCACTCCCTGATCCTGTGGGGCCCTCCGGGTACCGGTAAAACCACGCTTGCCCGATTGATCGCCCAGAAGGCGGACGCGCAGTTCATAGCGCTTTCGGCGGTGATGGCCGGGGTGAAGGATATTCGTGCGGCCGTTGAGACTGCGCGCCATGCACGGGAAACGAGTGGGCGTCCGACCTTGTTGTTTCTCGACGAGGTGCATCGTTTCAACAAGGCCCAACAGGACACGTTCCTGCCGTACCTCGAGGATGGGACGCTGACCTTCGTCGGGGCGACGACCGAAAATCCATCGTTTGAAGTCGTGAGCGCCGTGCTTTCGCGAGCGCGTGTCTACGTGCTGCGCTCGCTGACGGTCGAAGACATTACGCAGCTGCTACGGACGGCTCTGACGGACGAGGAAAGAGGCCTCGGCAAGGAGCATGTCACTGCCGAACCCGACGCGCTCGATCTGATCGCCCGGGCGGCGGACGGTGATGGGCGACGTGCTCTCAACATGCTGGAGCTTGGCGCAGGCCTCGCGGAAGTCGCTCCGGACGGTCGACGGGTCCTGAATCTGGCGATAGGCAAGGAGGTCGCCAGCGGAGGACGGCGGCGCTTTGACAAGGGCGGGGATCAGTTCTACGACCAGATTTCCGCGCTTCACAAAGCGGTGCGGGGCACGGACCCGGATGCGGCGTTGTACTGGTTTTGCCGGATGCTGGACGGAGGGTGCGATCCGCTCTATATCGCGCGGCGCGTCGTGCGTATGGCTGTGGAGGACATCGGCCTTGCCGATCCACGTGCCTTCGCCATGACACTCGATGCGTGGGAAGCCTATGATCGCCTGGGTAGCCCGGAAGGAGAGCTTGCGATCGCGAACGCGGTTGTCTACCTCGCCTGTGCTCCGAAGAGCAACGCCGTGTACGTCGCTATGGGTGAGGCGATGGCGGACGTCGAGAAGTTCGGGACGTTGGATGTGCCGCTGCGTTTTCGCAATGCACCCACCGGATTGATGAAAAACCTCGGGTTCGGACGCGATTATCGGTACGCGCACGAGGAGCCTGACGCGTATGTCGCGGGCGAGCGCTATCTGCCGGATGACATGCCGGATAGGCGATACTACCGACCTGTCGCCCGTGGACTCGAATTGAAGATTGGTGAAGCGCTGGCTCGATTACGAGCCCGGCAGACCGATGGGCCAGCCAAGACCCCCTCGAAAGGTTGAACTGACGTGATTGACCCGAAGCTGTTGCGTTCCGATCCCGAAGCCGTCGCCCGCAACCTGGCGCGCCGCGGCTTCAAGTTGGATGTTGAGGCGTTGAAGGCCCTGGAGGAGAAGCGCAAGCCCTACCAGGTGGAATCCGATCGGCTGCGGGCCGAGCGTAATGCCAACGCCAAGGCCGTCGGTATGGCCAAGGGGAAGGGGCAGGATGTCGCGCCCCTGATTGCCAAGGGCGAGCAGCTGACGCAGGACCTCGCGAAGGCCGAAGAAGATCTCATCGCCGTGCAAACCGAGCTCGAGCAGTGGCAGCTGGGCTTGCCCAACCTCCTGCACGAGTCGGTGCCGGACGGAGCGGATGAGACCGGCAATGTCGAGGTGCGCCGCTGGGGCGAGCCGAAATCGCTCACCTTCAAGCCGCGCGATCACATCGAGCTCGGCGAGCACCTGGGCGGCATGGATTTCGAGGCGGCCGCGCGCATTTCAGGTGCGCGCTTCGTAGTCATGAAGTCGCAGGTTGCGAGGCTGCACCGTGCCCTCGCGCAATTCATGCTCGACCTCCATACGGGCGAGCATGGCTACACTGAGGTTTACGCGCCGTACCTGGTACAGAAGCAGGCACTGTTGGGTACGGGCCAGCTGCCGAAGTTCGAGCAGGATCTGTTTTCAGTGCGCGGCGAGCAGGGGTTTTATCTCATCCCGACCGCCGAGGTCCCGGTGACGAACCTGGTTCGCGAGCAGATCGTGCCCGCGGAGCAGCTGCCCTTGAAGTTTGTGTGTCACACACCCTGTTTCCGCTCGGAGGCGGGTGCCGCCGGCAGGGATACGCGCGGCATGATCCGCAACCACCAGTTCGACAAGGTCGAGTTGGTGCAGATCGTGCGGCCGGCTGATTCCTACGCGGCGCTCGAGGAGCTGACGGCGAACGCTGAAGAGGTGTTGCGGCGGCTGGAGATTCCGTTTCGCACGGTGGCGTTGTGCGCCGGCGATATTGGATTCGGCAGCGCCAAGACCTATGACCTGGAGGCGTGGCTGCCCTCGCAACAGAAGTACCGCGAGATTTCTTCCTGCAGCAATTTCGAGGCCTTCCAGGCGCGCCGCATGCAGGCCCGCTGGCGCAGCGCCGATGGCGGTAAGCCCGAGCCGGTGCATACGCTGAACGGGTCGGGGTTGGCTGTCGGGCGCGCTCTCGTGGCGGTGTTGGAGAACTACCAGTACGAGGATGGCACTGTCGGGGTGCCGAAGGTATTGCGGCCTTACATGGGCGGCAGGGAAGTCCTGACCCCCTGAGCCGGTGGCATGAAGCGGCCCCGCGCCAGGTTTTGCGCACGGGCCTCGCGCATCGATAATCGATAGGTCATACTGGGGCCGCATGAAGCGTGCCCCCCGCAAACCCAGCGACCCGCTGTTCAACCAGTCGGTGGAGAAGGCGTTCGCGATCCTCGAAGCCTTCGGCGGTGAGCGGCGCGCCATGAATCTGAGTGAAGTGGCTGCCGCGGTCGGCATGACCAAAAGCTCCGCGCAGCGCTGTACGCACACTCTCGAGCGGCTCGGTTATCTGAAACGCGATCTGCACGTGAGGCGCTGGGTGTTGACGCCGCGGGCGCTGGGTATCGGGCACGCCTATCTCGCGGCGCATGCGCTCATCGAGCAGGCCACCACCCATCTCATCGATCTGAACCAGGCCTGCGGGGAGTCGGTGAGTCTCTCGGAGCCGTATGAGACCGACATGGTCTTCATCGCGCGCTTCCCGAGTCACAAGCGCTTCCTCATCCACATGCCGGTGGGGCGCCGCTTGCCGATGTACTGCACGGCCTCCGGCCGCGCGTGGATGTCGGGTTTGCCTGTGTCGGAGGCGCAGAAAATACTGCGGCGGTCTACTTTGAAATCCTACACGCCGCAGACCGTCACCGATCCGGCCGAAATCCTGAAGCAGATCGAGTCGGCCCGGGAGGCGGGCTATGCGTGGGCGGACCAGGAGTATTACCGTACCGACGTGACCATCGCGGCACCGGTGTTTGGTGATGACGGGTTGCCGGTCGCATCGGTTAACATCTCGGCACCGACGAGCCGCTGGTCGTTAGCGGACCTGCGTGCGAAGTTCTCGTCGGTGCTGATGGAGACCGCGCGCGCTTGCTCCAGCGGCACGGGGGCACGACTGCGCGCCTGAGGTGGCTTCATGTCCAGACGACGACCCTTGGACCGGCAACTTGGCGAAGATCGAGCTATTCCCAGACGCGATTTTCTCCAGGGGGCGCTCGTAGGTGCCGCCACCGCACTGACGGGGCCGCTCTTGAAGGCCTACGCGTCTGAAGGGGTGACCGGAGGAGCTCAGGCTCGCGCCGGTTACTACCCGCCGCTGTTGACTGGCCTGCGCGGCAGTCATCCCGGGTCGTTCGAGAATGCACACGCCTTACGCGACGGCCAGAAACCTGACTCGGGCATCGATACTGGCGAGGCGTATGACCTCGTAGTCGTGGGCGGCGGAATCAGCGGCCTGGCGGCGGCCTACTTCTATCGGGCGCGGACTTCGAAGAATGCACGCATCCTCATTCTCGACAACCACGACGACTTCGGCGGGCACGCCAAGCGGAACGAATTCCGGATAGGCGGCCGCACGCTGCTGCTCAATGGTGGCACGCTGGAGATCGATAGCCCCCGGCCTTATGACGCCGCCGCGGCGGGGCTCATCCAGGAGCTGGGGGTCGATGTCGTGGCCCTGCGCAAGAAGGTGGAACAGCGTGATTTCTACAGTCAACACGGTTTGCAGCGCGGTCTGTTCTTCGATAAAGAGACTTTCGGGGCCGACAAGCTCGTGGTCGGCGCGGGTGTCGTGCCGGCCGCGAAGTTGTTGGCCGCAGCACCGCTTTCCGACCGGGCGCGCCAGGATTACGTGCGGCTCAACGAGGGCTCGGTGGACTATATGCCGGGCTTGTCCTCCAACGAGAAGAAGCAACGCCTCGCCCGGATGAGCTATCGCGACTTCCTCGAGAATGTCGCGAAGGTCGACCCCGCCATCATCGCCTTCTACCAGCCGCGCTCTCATGGTGAATGGGCGGTCGGAATCGATGCCGTCTCGGCGCTCGATGTCTGGGCGCTGGACTTCCCCGGGTTCCAGGGCATGAAGCTCGAGCCTGGGGTAATTCCGCAGATGGGCTACACACCCTCGGGTTATGCCGCTACAGGCGGCTCGGAGACGCTGCATTTCCCAGATGGTAATGCGACCATCGCGCGTCTCCTGGTACGCAGTCTCGTGCCGGGCGCGATTCCGGGCAGAAGCGCTGAGGACATTGTCACGGCGCGCGTGGATTACAGCCGGCTCGATCGCACTGATTCGCCCGTTCGCTTGCGTCTCAACAGCACTGTCGTGCGGGCCGTCAATGTCGGTGGCCCATCGAGTGCGCGCGAGGTGGGCATCACTTACGTACGCGACGGAATGACCTACAGTGTTCGGGCGCGCGGCTGTGTGTTGGCCTGCTATAACGTGATCATTCCTTATCTGTGTCCGGAGCTGCCGGAGAAGCAGAAGGCCGCGTTGCACGAGGCCGTGAAGTCACCGCTCGTTTACACGAGCGTCGCACTGCGCAACTGGCAGTCGTTCAAGAAACTGGGTGTGCACCAGGTCTATGCGCCCGGCTCCTACCATTCGGGTTTTGGCCTGAACGCCAAGGTGGACATCGGCGACTTCCGCACTCCGTCGTCCCCGGACGATCCGATCCTCATTCGCATGCTGCGTGTCCCAACACATCCCGGTCTCACGGAGCACGAGCAGAACAAGGCGGGTCGCGCCGAACTGCTGGCGACGCCATTCGCGACCTTCGAGCGCAACATTCGCGATCAATTGGCGCGGACGCTGGGGGCGGGCGGCTTCGATCCGGGCAGGGACATCGAGGCGATTACCGTTAATCGATGGCCGCACGGCTACTCGGCGGAATTCAATCCGCTGTTCGCGCCGGTACTGCCGCCGGAGCAGCAGCCGCATGTGATTGCGCGTGCGCAGTTCGGGCGCATCACCATCGCCAACTCGGATGCAGGCGCGGCAGCCTACACCGATTCAGCGATCGACCAGGCCCACCGGGCGGTGGGGGAGTTGCTGCAGGCCTGAGCTCAGTAGCGATAGGTCGCGGTGATGCCGATGGTCCGCGGACGATAAGTCATGTACCGGTATAACGGCGTGGCCACCGGAGCGGACGTGCCGTTGGGGCCCTCGATAAGCGGCCCGAAACCGTCAACGCCCTGGTAATTCAGGTTGGTCACGACGTGAGTGTCGAACAGGTTGTCGGCGAACAGGGAGATGTTCCAGCCGTTGAACTCCTGACCCGCCCTCATCGAGACGAACGTGGTAGCCGGTGGTGTGTACTGGCACGGCTGCACACCTCCGGCGGCCGTGGAGCAGGCGCCGAATTGCACGGTGTTCGGATCCTCCGACGCCATCGGGCGGTGGTTCTTCGTCTGGTGCTCGTAGTCCACCCGGATGTAGCTGTCGCGCTCGAAGAGGTTGAAGCGGTATTCAGCGCCTAGAGTGATAGTCCACGGTGCACCGGGCGTACCGCTCTCACCCACGATGGCATCGCCCTTGGAGACCAGCGGGGTGGTCGAGAGCGGACCGGGAAACGCATCTTTCGTGTAATACGCGCTGTTGTAGCCGATCGCGGATTGCAGTGTCAGATGGTCCGTGACGGCAATGTCAGCCTGGAGGTCGAAACCCTTGGACACGGCGGTGCCGACATTCGCTGTGTACGTTAGCGCGCAGGTCGGCAGCAGGATGGTCTGCTGGATGTTGTCCCACTTGATGTAATAGGCGCTGGTCGCCAGACGCACGCGGCCGGCGATGTTGTTCTTGGCCCCGATCTCGTAGTTCTTGACCTTGTCGGATTTGTAGCTCGCCGGGTTGTCTTCGATGCCGAAATTGCCGAAATCGACCGAGCACAGATCGGCCGGAATGATGGAGTTCGCGCCGCCGATGCGGAAACCGGTCGAGTAGGTGGCATAGACCAGGTTGTTGGGATTCACCTGCCAGGACAAGCTGACGCGCTCGGTTACCGGTTTCTCGTGTTCCTGGCCGTCCGGGTTGGTCGTGCCATCGTCGTTGATGGGGCCGCCGTTGACGACGGCGCCGCCGTTTTGCGGCCCGTCGTTGTAGGAATTGAAGGTGTAGTCGGTCTTCGACCAGCGGATGCCGGTGGTCAGCTTCAAGGTGTCGGTCAATGACCAGACCACCTCGCCGTAGGCGGCCAGTTGCCGGTCGAAGCCGGTGAGCTGGTTCAGGTAGGCGTCGCCCCGGGGCAGATAAGTGCTGCCATCGTCGTTGGTGGGCGTTTCGTAGAGCGAGGCAATGGTGGTGCCGTAGACGTAGTTGAAGAACTGGTCGACCATCGGGTCGTGGATTTCCTCCAGACTGTAGGTGCGATTGAGCGAGTAGAACGCGCCCACCGTCCAGACGATACGTGCGTTCGGGTCGGTCGACTGCAGGCGGAATTCCTGCGTGATGTTGTCCTGGTTGTTGGTTACGCTCGCCGGTGAGCGGTAGTTGGCGAGGGCCGCCGGCAGGTGCACACCATTACCATCGAGCATGGGATAACAACTGAAGCCCTGCAGCGTGCAGGGGAATGAGCCCCCGTACGGACCGCTGCCCGCGGCCGGAATCGTGCCGTAGGGGTCCGAGGTCTCGCCGCCCGCCCAACCCAGGGTCTGGTAGTAGCTCAGGTTGTACAGGGTGCCGGAATAGCCGCTCTGGTCGCGGCGGCGGTAGTACGAGCTGTTGGAAATGAATTCCATCCCGGCGAAGTCGGCTGTGACTTTCAACGACGGCAGCAGGTACTGATCCGGATCGATCTGCGCCTCCGGATTGGCCGAGACGAACTTGTTCGAGCTCGGATCGGAGTATTGCGACCAGAAGTAGGAGACGTCGTGGCGTTTACGGTCTTGCCAGATGATGCTGGGGGTGACCGAAAGATTGGCCGTCGGACTCCAGACGGCCGCCCCGCGCAAGAGTGTGGTCTCGTCGTGGTTCGCGTTCGAGTCGACGACGTCGGTGGGATTCGAGGGATCGACCCGATCGATCCAGCCGCCATCTCTGCGGTACCAGGCGCTCAGCCGGAAGCCCAGGCTGCCATCGATGATCGGCGCGCCGTAAGCAACTCCGGCCTCGTAATTCGGCGTACCGCCTTGCGTGAAGGACAGTTCGGCGCGCGCGTAGCCCGAGGCCTTGGTGGTGCTCGGCTGAGTCATGATGTAACGGACGGTGCCGCCTTCCGAGCCTGCGCCGAACAAAGTGCCTTGCGGTCCCCGCAGTACCTCGACGCGCTCCATGTCGAAGGTCTTGGGCAGCGTATCGTCGGGGTTGAAGCCGAGGGCCCGGATCTGGATCGGCGTGTCGTCGATGTAGATGCCCGTCGTGCCGGCGCCTCCCGACGAGCTGATGCCGCGGATGGAAATGGCGTTTGTCTGCCCTGAGTCGATCTGCACACCCGGGGTGTAGCGGGCGACATCCGTGAAGTCGCGGATGCCCATCTGGTCCATCGACTCCTGGGTGTAAGCGCTCAGACTGATGGGGACTTTGCTCAGGACTTCCTCACGGCGTGTCGCCGTGACGGTCACTTCCTGCATCTGCGGCTCATTGCCGGTTTCGGCATCGGCTGCGAGGACGGCCGGTGGCAGGGCCGCGGCAGCGAGCACGCAGGCAACAGTCTGTTGGATTGTCGAGCGCATGTTTTACTCCCCACCCGCGCGACGCGCGCTGACCGGCGCGGCACGGCTTTCATCGATAATCGATAGACAGATATCGACTTGTTGGATCGACTGTAAGACACGTGGCGTCCGTACGTCAAACGGCATTTGGGCTCATTTGACGCCTGTGCGCAACAGCTCTCTGGCGATGCACTCCGGTGTGGCAAGGGACTCCTCAATAGCTCACTGGAGGTGCAAGTCCGGTCGTCGCGAGGTCGCTGACGACCGCACGCCGCGTAGCCGAAACCGACGGCAAGGGCGAATGGCGCAAGCCAGTCACTTCCGCCGTGCTGAACGGTGGCGCTTTGCTCCTCGCGAGCTCGTCGCCGTCGAATGTCTGCGCCAGCCAGTTCAAGACACCGGCAAGCTCGGCATCCGAGAGAGCGGAGTTTGCGGCGCCAGGGACGCGCAGGATGTAGTTCCTGCCGGCAGGCGTGCGCATGTAGCGGCCGAGCGCGTGCGCCAAAGGTGGGACCTTCCCCGGAACGCCTTCGGCCTGCGCGCCGTGACAGCCCATGCAGTAGAGAACGTAGTCCTGCTGCGGGCTGGCCTGTGCCGTGTGGCCTCCTAGCAGGCTCATCGCGGCGACACTCGCCGCTATAAAGAGCTTCCTGCCGGAGGTGTTGTTCATGTCAGAGCCCGAGTGTCGTCAGCAACTTCGTTCGCTGCTCTCGCACGGTGGCGCCATCGACCGGGTGCGCGCGCTCCGCCGCGATCTCCTCCGCGGCGAACGGCTTCGTGTCCTGCGGGGCATTTCCGAGATCGAAGACCACGAAGTTCAGGACCGCCGCGAGAGTCGCATCGTCCAGGTGCATGAAGTCGGGCATCTTGAAGTCGAAATGTTTCTTCTCGACGTCGATGCCACCGAACATCCCGTTCAGGACCGTCATCGCGAGTTGCTTACGCCCATCCGGCGTGGTCGCGTAGCGTGTGGGGTAGGAGGTAATTGGCGGCGCGAGAGACGGCGTTCCGGCTCCTTTGGCCCCATGGCACACCACACAGTTGGCTTGAAAGGCTGTGGCTCCAGTGGGATAGCGCACCGCGGCCGCAGGGTCGGCCGAGGCTGATTCCGACACGATCGCGAGCAGGAGCAACGAAAGGGCGATCCTCATCTTTCCGCGACTCCCAGGATGACGGACACCGAGCAGTGGTAGTTCGAGTCGGCGTTCGCCATGCACCAGTTGAGATCGTTGTTGCGCGAGGGCCTGTACATGGGCTTCTCGCGCTCGTTCCGGTTGCACTCGCAGTTGCCGCAGCTCGTTTTCCCACAGCAGTCATTGTAGGAGACGATGTAGTCACGACCGTCAGTCGGGTTGTGGCAGGTGCCGATCCAGGTGATGGGCGAGGGCGCGGTCCCGGGTGGACAGGAGTTGGCGGAGCCGCCGCAGCACGAGCACAGGAATCCGTCGACCGCGCAATATTTCCAGTAGTCGCAGCTTTGGGGGTCGTCGGTTGCTTTCTTGTGTTCCGCGGCGTCCGCGCGGGACGAGCGGTCGACCGGGAGGAGCGGGATCAGTGCGGCTCCCGTGAGAATTTTACCCAGCGTCGCGAGCAGGCTGCGGCGGGAGGTATGGCGCGCCAGTGAGCGCGACGAGTGTTCGAACAGTTTGTCGATCGAGCGCATGCTTTACGTGCTCACTCAATGATTCATCATCAGCCACGGCGTCTGTCCCAACTGCCTCTCGATGTGCCGCAGTTGCCCGGTCAGGGCGTCGAATACGGCGACATCGGCCTTTTCGGTGGCCACGAACATCACGGGTGCGTCGTCCTGGGAAACCTGCACTGCGACTGCGGCGGCGAGCTTTTGCGGTGCCAGCGGCCAGCGCGCCACGCGCTGATGGGTCTTCATGTCGATCACCCAGATCTCGCTGCCGCCGACCTTGTGGCTGCCTTCGCCGCCGCGGTGCATGGGGACGAACAGCTTGCCCGACTTGCGATGGATGGCCGCTACCTGCGTCCCGCCGGGGCGCCAGCTCTGCGCCTTGTCGGCCGGGCTCAGCAACGACCACGCCGGGCGAAAGGCCGGCTGGGGGCCGGACAAATCCACCTCGTGCACCTCGCCGAGAAACGACAGAAAGGCGAAGCCGTCGGAGGTGGGCACACCTTGTACGAACACGGGATCCATGTCTGGATCGAAGAACGGGTCGGACATCGCGCGCGAGGCTTCGTGTCCCAGCGCGTCGAGGGTGACGGTCAGGAGTCGGCCGCTTTCACACAGGGAGGACACCCTGTTCGGCCCCGAAGGGATGACGAGAACGCACCCCGCGGTGTCGATCTCGTCCATGACGGAGCTTTTGGCCGGGTCGAGGACGCCGAAAGAGGCCGCGGGGGTGATGTACGAAACGTACACGAAGTGTCCGTCGGTGCTATAGCCCAGGTTGAAATAGCTCGGTAGCGTCATCGCACGCTTCGTTGGCAGTACGATTTCGTGCGTTACGCTCAGTGTTGCGTTGTCGGTGAACTCGACGACGTCCGTGCGTGCGCCACGGCTACCCCTGGCGAAGTAGGTCGTACCTACTACCGTTGTTTTTCCGTCCGGTGACAAGTTGAATCCGGGGGTGAAGCCGGCGTCGATCTGTCCCAGGCGCTGGTAGGTGTCCCCGTCGAAGACATGCACGCGCGCGTCGATCTCGTTGTTGAACGCTTCGTCGAGCACGTAGATGCGGTGTGGGGTATTGGGCGGGAGCGTCGTGACGGTGAGGTGCTCGGAGGGGAGCGGTGGCGCGGCGACCAATGGAGTGCAGGTTGCAAGGAACAGTAGCACGGCACGCATGAGACAGGCTTTCATGATCTCCCCGATCTCGCTCACCGCGGCCGCGCTTGTTTGTTGGGCCTGCATCGCGCGACAGTGCGGTAGTGATGCAACGAGTCTGGCATATTGCGCACGGGCGCGAAAGTCCGCGCGGCCTCTTGTATAGCTGCGACGCGCGGCGTACCGTGGTCCAGGGGTAGCGATATGTTTATATCGATTATCGATTGGAGCGGCCCATGAGCCCCGAGAAGCTCGGCCTGCTCGGTGCTCTGGTCGGGGTCAATGTCGCTTTTGTTCTGGCGTGGGTGCGCGACGCGCGCCGCCGTACCGTGCGGCCGGCTCCTACGCCGGGCGATATTGCCATTGGATTTGTTACCGACTTCCTCGATGCTCTGGGCATAGGCTCGTTCGCTCCCACGACGGCTTTGTTCAAATTCCGTGGCCGGCCCCCGGACGATCTCATCCCCGGAACCTTGAATGTGGGCCACAACGCGGCCGCTTTCATCGAGACGGTGATTTTCGTTACCGCGGTCGCCGTCGACCCGGCATTGCTCGCGGCGATGGTGGCGAGCGCCACCCTTGGGGCTTGGTTGGGCGCGGGCGTCGTCAGCCGTTTGCCGCAGCGCGCCATACAGCTGTTCATGGGTGCTGCGTTGCTGGCCGCGGCTACGTTTTTCCTGATGGCGAATCTCGGAGCGTTTCCCGTGGGTGGCACGGCGATGGGGCTCGACGGATGGCGCTTTGGCCTGGCCGTCGGCGTCAATTTCCTGCTCGGCGCCCTGATGAGTGTCGGGATCGGTGCCTATGCGCCGAGCATGGTGTTGCTGGCCCTGTTGGGTTTGCATCCCCTGGGGGCCTTCCCGATCATGATGGGCACCTGCGGTCTCGTGCAACCGGCCGCGAGCCTGCGATTCTTCCGGACCGGGCGCTTTGCGTTTGGTCCCGCCCTCGGCCTGACGATTGGCGGGAGCGTCGGTGTGCTCATCGCGATCTTCATCGTGCGCCAACTGCCCCTGATTGCGCTGCGTTGGCTGGTCATCGTCGTGGTGATGTACGCCGCCGTGTCGATGCTGCGCTCCGCCCTGCGTGAACGGGTGGGCGGGGTCGTTACGCCAGCGACCTGACATTCAGCAGGGCACGATGGCGCGCTTTGTCATGGTCGACGATCGGGTGCGGATAGGTTTTGCCGAGCTGGACTCCCGCGGCGGCAAGTTGCCGCGGTTTCGCGGTCCAGGGCTTATGGATGATCGCCGCCGGGAGCCGGGAGAGCTCCGGCACCCAGCGACGGACGTAAGTGCCGTCGGGGTCGAATTTCTCGCCTTGCAGGATCGGGTTGAAAATGCGGAAGTAGGGAGCGGCGTCGGCACCGGACCCCGCGACCCACTGCCAGTTGGCGGCGTTGTTGGCGGGGTCGGCGTCCACGAGCGTGTCCCAGAACCACTTTTCGCCCTTGCGCCAGTCGATCAGCAGGTGCTTGATCAGGAACGATGCGGCGATCATCCGGACCCGGTTGTGCATCCAACCCGTCGTCCATAGTTCGCGCATGCCGGCGTCGACGATCGGGTAGCCGGTGTGCCCCTGCTGCCACGCCTGGAGCCCGCGACGGTCGGCGCGCCAGCGCAGTGGGTCGAAGCGCGACTGGAAGTTGCGCTCCGCGAGGTCTGGATGGTGATAGAGGATGTGATAGTTGAATTCCCGCCAGCCGAGCTCGGTGAGAAATTTGTCGAGTTGGCGTGTGTTGGCGGGAGAGCCCTGCGATCGCACTGCTGTCTGAGCCGCGTGCCAGATCTGCCTCACTGAAATGTTGCCAAAACACAGGTACGGCGATAGGCGCGAGGTGCCGTGGCGGTCCGGCCGGTCGCGATCGATCGGGTACTCGCGCAGTGCGCCCTTCAGGAAGCGATTCAAACGGCTCCTGGCGGAGGACTCGTCCCGCTGCCACTCGGTGCGCAGGCCGCCCGCCCAGTCGGGAGTGTGGGGCTCGAGTTCGAGGTTGGCGAGGCGCACGGTTTTGAGTTTCGGGCTGCGGGGAACTGTGTGAAAGCGCAGGTTGCGCGGCGCTGCGATGGGAGCCTCGGGGGCGCCCTGCGCTCGGGCCGTGCGCCAGTAGGCGGTAAATACGCGAAAGGGCTTGCCGGATTTGTTCTTGAGGGTCCAGGGCTCGTTCAGCAGCCGGCCGTTGAAGCTTGCGACTTCGACCTGGTGCGCCTTGAGAGCGGCCTCCACGGCCGAGTCGATCCCGCGGCCGCACTTGTCGTAGCGACGATTCCAGAAAACGGCTTGCGCACCGATCGAGGTGGCCAGAGCGGGCAACAGTTCCGCGCTGGCCCCTTGCAGGAGGGTCAGATGTCCTCCATGTTGACTCAGTGCGGCGTCCAGAGTTTGCAACGAGCCGTGCAACCACCAGCGGGCCGCGCCGCCGAGGGAACGCACGCCACGAGTCTCTTCGTCATGGATGTAGACACAGACCAACGGCCGTTTCGATGCGGCGGCCGCGTGCAACGCGGGGTTGTCCGCCAGGCGCAGGTCATCACGGAACCAAACAATCGCGGGATTCATCTTCCGAGGCAATCCTCGTATACTGTGCCGCGTCCGACAGGTATCGTAGACCTATCGTTTGACTCAGCAAACAGGCACGTGCGCACACCACACAAGACTGCCAGCCGCACTGCCAAGTCCGTGCCTCGAAAGCAGCTCGACAGCGACGCCAGCGATCCGCTTTACAATCAGACCGTGCAGAAGGCGTTGGCGATTCTCGAAGCGTTCGGCGGCGAGAAAGTCGCGCTGAACCTCACCGAGATCGGCGTTGCCGCCGGCATGACCAAGAGCTCGGCGCAGCGCTGCACTCATACCCTGGAGCGCCTGGGTTACCTGCGGCGCGACCAGGAGATGAAGCGTTGGGTTCTGACACCGCGGACGTTGGGAATCGCACACGCTTACCTGACCGGGCACGAGTTGCTCGAGCAGGCCACGACACATCTCATCGATCTCAACCAGTTGTGCGGGGAGTCCGTGAGTTTGTCGGAGCCGGATGGCACGGAGATGGTGTACATCGCCCGCTTTCCCAGTCACAAGCGTTTTCTGATTCACATGCCGGTCGGCAGGCGCCTGCCAATGTTCTGCTCCGGCGCCGGCCGGGCCTATCTTTCAACACTCCCGCGCAAGGATGTCCAGCAGGTCCTGCGTCAATCGGATCTGCGGGCCTACACGCCGATGACGATGACGGACCCGAAGCAGATCCTGCGGCAGATCGACGCGGCGCGCGCGGCGGGCTACGCCTGGACGGCACAGGAGTATTATCGCGGGGATCTGACGATTGCCGCGCCGGTGCTCGCTGCCGATGGCACTCCCGTCGCGGCGATCAACATTTCCGCGCCGACGAGCCGCTGGACGCTCGATGAGCTGCGTGCCAGGTTTTCGTCCGTTCTTCTCGAAACCGCGCGTGCGGCTTCCAGCAGCACCGCCTTGCGTCCGCAGAGGTAAATGATGTCATCCGAGTTGAGTCGCTCGCTGAAGCCGCGCCACATCGCCATGATCTCCATCGGGGGGATCGTGGGGGCGGGGCTGTTCGTGGGCAGCAGTGCGGCAATCGCCGCGACCGGGCCGGGGATCGTGCTGAGCTACCTCATTACCGGCACGCTGGTGCTGCTGGTCATGCGGATGCTGGCGGAGATGGCCGTCAGTTTGCCCCAGGTGCGCTCCTTCACGGAGTTCGCGCGGGCGGGGCTCGGGCCCTGGGCGGGTTTCGTGGCGGGTTGGCTCTATTGGTATTTCTGGATCATCGTGGTGCCGGTGGAGGCCATTGCCGGGGCCAATATCCTGCACCAATGGCTCCCGCAGGTGCCGCTACTGGCCCTGGGTCTCGTCCTGATGGCGATCATGACGGGCGTGAACCTGATGTCGGCGCGCTCGTATGGTGAATTCGAGTTCTGGTTCTCTTCCATCAAGGTCGCCGCCATCATCGTATTCATCGCGCTCGCGGCGGCTTACGCGTTCGGCCTGACCTCCCACCAGGGATCCACGTTCGGGAACCTGACGAGCTACGGGGGCTTCATGCCCAAGGGTGGTGTCGCCGTGCTGGCGGGTGCCGTCACGGTGTTTTTCGCAATGACGGGCGCAGAGATTACGACGATCGCGGCCGCCGAGTCGGCCGAGCCGGCGCGCGCGGCGGCGAAGATGTCGACCTCGGTCATCGTCCGCATCCTGACGTTCTACGTGCTTTCGATCTTGCTGATCGTTTGCGTCGTGCCCTGGAACACTGTCAAGGTCGGCGAGTCCCCCTTCACGGAAGCCCTGACGACCATGGGGTTCGGCTGGGCGAGCGGTGCCATGTCGGTCATTATCCTGACAGCCGTGTTGTCGTGCCTGAATTCCGCTTTCTATGTCTGCTCACGCGTCCTGTTCATCCTGGCGGAGCGGGGTGATGCACCTCAGGGATTGGTGAAGCTCAATGCGCGCCGGGTCCCGGTGCGCTCGGTCTGGATGAGCTCGCTCGCGGGGGTGATCGGTGTGCTCGCCGACACACAATTTCACGATACGGTCTTTGCCTTCCTGGTCAATGCTTCCGGCGGGCTCATGGTGTTTGTCTACATGATGACGTGCTTCGCGCAGATCCGCCTGCGCAGGCAGCGCGAGCGCGCCGGCGAGCCGGCGCCCGCGGTGCGGATGTGGCTGTTTCCCTTGGCCAGCTATGCGGCGATCGTGGGTATGTTTGCGATTCTGATCGCCATGGCTCGCAGCAGTCAGGCGCCGGAGCTGTATACGAGCCTGGTCACACTCGGCGTGGCTCTCGTTGCCTACCTGTTGGTTCGAGCCGGTCGGGCCGCGGCAGTGAGATCGCCTGCCTCGTAATTCCGCGGAGGTGTTTATGTCCGGGAAGCGAAGTCGCGAGCTGGGTGAGCACCGCCAGATTCCGCGGCGTGATTTTCTGCAGGGAGCGCTGGTAGCGAGCGCTACGGCTCTCGCTGGGCCTCTGCTCCTGGCGTACGGCGCGGACGCCGCTGCGTCAGATGGTGCGCTTGCCGCGCAAGATCAGCCCGGGTATTACCCGCCGCTGCTGAACGGAATGCGCGGGAGCCATCCGGGATCCTTCGAGGCAGCGCACGCGTTACGCGGTACAGTGGCACCGAAAGGGGTCGATACAGGTGAGACCTACGACCTCGTAGTAGTCGGTGCCGGCATAAGCGGACTGGCGGCGGCGCAGTTTTTTCGGGCGCGGACCTCCCCGGGTGCCCGCATCCTGTTACTCGATAATCACGACGATTTTGGCGGGCACGCGAAGCGCAACGAGTTCGATCTCGGCGGCCGGACGGAGTTGCTCAACGGCGGGACACTGTTGATTGAGAGTCCGCGACCCTACAGCCCGGTGTCCGAAGGGCTGATGCGTGAGCTTGGGATCGATGTGGAGGCACTGGCCAAGAAGGCCTCCCATCCTGAGTTCTACAGTCAGATGGGCTTGCGCGAAGCCGTGTTCTTTGACCGCGAGACGTTTGGGTCGGACAAGCTCGTGGTCGGAAAGCGTTCCTCCAGAGAGGCCGTCGCCGAGTATCCGCTGTCGGCACGGGTTCGCGAGGACGTCACGCGTATCGAAACGGGTACGGTGGATTTCATGCCTGGTGTCTCGTCCGCGGACAAGAAATTGCGTCTGTCGAAGATGAGCTACCGGGACTTTCTCCGCGATGTGGTCAAGGTTGATCCGATGACCCTCGTGTTCTATCAGAATCTGACCCACGCGCTGTGGGGTGTTGGGATCGATGCGGTGTCGGCGCTCGATTGCTGGGGCGTGGACTTTCCGGGGTTCGCCGGGATGAAGCTCGAGCCCGGCTCGATTGCGCGCATGGGGTTCACACCGGCGGGATTTGCCGCTACCGGTGGGTCGAAGACGTTTCATTTTCCTGATGGAAACGCTTCCGTAGCGCGGCTGCTCGTGCGCAATCTTTTGCCGGATGCTGTGCCCGGACACACGGCGGAGGACGTCGTGTCGGCCCGGGTGGCTTACGACAGGCTCGACCGACACGGGTCTGCGGTCCGGTTGCGATTGAGTAGCACTGTCGTGCGGGCTGCGAATGTTGGCTCATCCGGTGTGGAGGTCACTTATGTCCGTTCCGGGCAGGCCTATACCGTGCACGCACGCGGTTGTGTGCTCGCCTGCTACAACATGATGATTCCCTTCCTTTGTCCGGACCTTCCGGAGAAGCAGCAGGAAGCGCTCCACAGTCTCGTCAAGACGCCGCTCGTTTATACGAGTGTGGCATTGCGCAACTGGGAGGCGTTCCGGAAGCTCGGTGTGAGCCGCGTTCAGGCGCCGGGCGGCTATTACGCGAGCTTCAATCTAAACTGGAAGGTCGACATCGGCTCTTACCGCAGTCCGGACTCGCCGTCGCAGCCGATTCTCCTGCACATGCTGCGTACGCCGTGCAAGCCGGGGCTGCCTGAGGACGTGCAACACAAACTCGGTCGCGAGGAGTTGCTGGCGACCCCGTTCTCGACGTTCGAGCGCAATATCCGCGACCAGCTCGGCCGGACGCTTGCGGGCGGGGGGTTCGATCCCGGCCGTGATATCACCGCGATAACCGTGAATCGCTGGCCGCATGGCTATGCACCGGAATACAACCCGCTGTTCGATCCGGAGGTGCCCGAGTCGCAGCGGGCCTACGTGCGGGGGCGGGCGCCTTGCGGGCGGATCACCATCGCGAATTCGGACTCCGGTGGCGGCGCTTATACGGATGTGGCCATCGATCAGGCGGATCGGGCGGTCAACGAGCTGCTGCGCTCTTAGAAGGGGTGTTTCATGGCGAGCATCGATTCGCACCTCACCCGGCGAGCCTTCGTGCAGCTCTCTTCGGCAGTCGCGGGCTCCCTGTTGCTCAGTGTCGCGATACCTGCCAGGTCGCGTCCCGGTCCTTCCGGGTCCGCGGTGTTGAATGCGTATGTGCGGGTTGACGCGAACGGTCGTGTCACTGTCGTAATGCCCAAGGTGGAGATGGGGCAGGGGACCTACACGTCGCTGCCGATGCTGGTTGCGGAGGAGTTGGAAATCGGGCTGGATGACATCGATATCGAGCCGGCTCCGCCCAACCCCGCGGTTTATGGCTTTGACGGCGATCAGTCCACGGGCGGGTCGACGACGATTCGATTGTGTTACGTGCCATTGCGGAAGGCTGGCGCTGCCGCGCGCGTGATGTTGATCGGAGCCGCGGCGAAGAAATGGGGCGTGCCTGCTGCTGCCTGCCGTGCGGAACTCGGGAGTGTGATTCACGACGGCTCCGGCCGTAAGCTGGGATACGGTGCGCTCGCGGGTGCGGCCGCGACGATGGCGGTTCCGGCCGACCCGCCGCTCAAGGCGGCCAAGGATTTCAAACTCATCGGCCGCTCGGTGCCGCGCCGGGATACTCCAGACAAAACGACCGGGCGCGCCGTGTTCGGCATCGACGTGCAACTGAGCGGGTTGCGGGTCGCCATGGTGGCTCTGTCGCCCGTCCAAGGCGGTACCGTTGCCGAGCCGCTTCGCATCCAGGCCGCGCTGGCCGTTCAAGGGGTGCGCCAGGTTGTGAACGAGCATGACCTGGTGGCGGTGGTCGCCGATGACACCTGGTCGGCGATGAAGGGTATGAAGGCCCTCGACCCGCAGTGGCAGGGTGGGGCGAACGCGGGGGTTCAGCAGGGGCAGTTGGTCTCTGACCTGGAGGTGGCGGCGCGCCGCCCCGGTGCGGTCGCCGCGCATATCGGCGACGCAGCGGCCGCCATGGATCGGGCGGCTTCGCGATTGGAGGCCGTTTATCACCAGCCGTTCCTCGCTCACGCGACCATGGAGCCGATGAACTGCACCGTGCATTGGCGCAAGGATGTGTGTGAGATCTGGGTGGGCACGCAGGATCCGGGTCGTACGGTGGCGAAGCTCGCGGCTCTCGGGCTGAAGGCCGAGCAGATCCGGCTTCACAACTGCCTGATCGGTGGGGGCTTCGGGCGGCGACTCGAGGTGGACGGGATTGTGATCGCGGTACGGATCGCGCGGCACGTCGATGCGCCCGTGAAGGTTCTGTGGTGTCGGGAGGAGGATATCCAACACGACATGTACCGGCCGTACTACGTCGACCGCATCGCCGCGGGGCTCGATGCCCAGGGGCGGCCGGTTGCGTGGACGCACACGATCGCGGGATCGGCCGTAACGGCGTTGTATTCGGGGGAGCCCCTGAAGAACGATGTCGATGACGATGCGGTCGAATCTTCAGCGAACCTCGTCTATGCGCTGCCGAACCTCGATGTCCGGTTTGTCAGGCAGGAGCCGACCGGAGTACCGACGTCCTGGTGGCGTGGAGTGGGCCCTACGCGCAGTGTGTTTGTTGTCGAGAGCTTCATGGATGAGCTTGCTGCGGCCGCCAGGCAGGATCCCGTCGCTTATCGGCGTGTTCTGTTGAAGGATGCGCGTTTACGCGCTGTGTTGGATCTGGCGACGCGGAAGGCTGGTTGGGGGAAGCCGTTGCCGGCCGGTCATGGGCGCGGGGTGGCGGTGCAGTCTGCCTTTGGCAGTTATATGACGCAGGTGACGGAGGTCAGCGTCGGCAAGGATGGGAAGCTGCGCGTCGAGAAAGTGGTGTGCGCGATCGACTGCGGGCAGGTCGTCAATCCGGACACCGTGCACGCCCAGATGCAGGGTGGCGTCATGTTCGGGCTGAGCGCCGCGCTGTTCAACGAGATTACGTTTGCCGCCGGTCGGGTCGAGCAGAGCAATTTCGACAATTTCCGGTCCATGCGGATCACCGAGGCGCCGCGGGTGGAGACTTACCTGGTCGAGAGCAGGGAGAGTCCCGGCGGTGTTGGGGAGACGGGGACCGCTTGCGCGGCGGCGGCTCTGTGTAATGCGATTTATGCGGCGACGGGGAAGCGCATCCGGGCGTTGCCGGTCAGCCGGTCGCTGCCGGTTTGAGGTGGCAGGCGGAGCACGACCTGGTCGGTCCGTGTTTCGCCGAAGTGTGGGCCAGCTCGGTATGGCAGTCACGGCAGAAGGTGTGGAAGGTCGCCTCGGCGGACCGCGTCAGGTCGGGATGTGCACGGCGATGGCAGTCGAGACAGCTTCCGATGCCGGTTTTGTCGACGAAGTTGTGATGACAGGCGATGCAGTTGACGGTGGTGTGTTTTTCGTGCGGGAAAAACACCGGTAGGGTTGGGGGCACGGCCAGTGGTTCCAGCAGCCGCGAGCTCACGGTTGGGATCGGGAGTAGGAGCAGGGTGACCACAGCTGCGCCGCGCGCACCGAGGCGCCTCCTGCCGCGCAGGGCGGCCCACGACAAGGGTATTGCGAGCAACAGGCAGAAGGTCAGTGCCTTGATCCGGGTGTCGATGAGTTGGTGACTGCCAATGACGTGAGCGCCGATCAGGGCAAGTAGCAGCGCGGCCAGGATGGAGTGTGTTGCGACGCTGGCGGGCGTGGCCGCGGTTGGCGTGGTTTTGCGCAAAGATGACCTGGCCGACAACCCGGTCGGTACGAGGATCGCCAGGGCGATGAGAGCGGCGATTCCCGCAAGCATGTAGAGCGGTGCGGAGGGGAGGAGGTAGCGGCTCGTCAAGGGTTGCGTGACCAGGAGGATCGCGGTGTGGAAGGCACCGGATATCAGGGCCAACCAGCCGATGCGGCGATGCTGCGAGAGCGTGAGGAGCCGGCGGTGCGGCAGGCCTTCTCCGCGTAGCGGGTAGAGGTACAGGGTGGCTGTGAGGGCGAGGGCTGCGTAACCGATGCCCATGCCGATGTCCCACACCGGGCCGCCCGCGGCAGGCAAAGGGAAAAGGGCGATTGCAGCGCCCAGGGCAAGACAGCCGGCCAGCCGGCGCGCCCATAGCGAGCGGCGCAGGTGACCGAGCCAGCTCATACGCGGACAGTCCATAGCGGCGAGTTCAAGCGCGCCCGGTTCATTCGCGGCCCGTTCAAGCGCGCCCCGTTCGAGCTCGGCCCGTTCGAGCGCGCCCGGTTCATTCGGGACCCGTTCATTCGCGGCCAGTTCAAGCGCGCCCGGTTCATTCGCGGGTGTTTGACCTGCAAGTGAGCCTGCCTTAGAGTGACTCGAATCGCGATATCATCATATCGATTATCGCATTTTGCATATCAAAGGTCCGCGCTACGCCCATGCCGGCCGGTGGTCTCGACCTGAACACCAACGCTTCCTCCGCCAGCCAGTCGCTGTGGGTCGCCACGGCGGCGCCCGGTCCGCTCCTGCCCCGTTTGTCGGGTGATTTGCGCGTGCCCGTGACGATCATCGGTGCAGGGTACACCGGTCTTTCAGCTGCGTTACATCTCGCGGAGGGCGGGCACGATGTGGTGGTTCTGGAAGCGCGGGACATCGGTGATCGCGCTTCCGGTCTCAATGGCGGCCAGGTCATCCCGGGTGTCAAATACGACCCCGACCGGCTCGAAGAGATGTTTGGTCCCGGGGTGGGGCCGCGACTGGTCGAAACGGTTGCGCGGGGGCCGGACCTGGTTTTCGAACTCATCCGCAAGTACGCGATCGCGTGCGACGCCGT
>DAITMW010000023.1:33617-44744 GCA_036834945.1 Steroidobacteraceae bacterium | reverse complement strand
AGTGACGGGCAGAATTGAGTGAGGCTCCCGGGCATCGGTGGCCGCAACGATCGAGACGAGCGGGCGGTTCGGGTCGTTTTCGCCGGTTTCGCCCGTATCCACCCATCGAGTCACCAGCATCGCCGGCGCTCCGGCGGGTGGCCCTACCATGATGAATTCAACGCGGGCGCCCGGGGCTACAACGATGTTCTGGAGCCATTCGGTGCGATGGCCAGGGCTGCCGTTCGCGTTCAACGGAACCCCATCGATGGCGACCACTCCCAACCACTGGGCCCTGAATTTGGGTCCGCGCTTGACCAGAGCACTCAGGTTCAAGTAGGTGACCGAGCTCGCGTTGAGTACCCTCCAGAGTTGCCGCTCGCCGGGGCGCATGGCGATGGTCGCGGGTGGATAATCCGGATAGGTGACTGGGACATAGTTGACGGAGAGATCCTTCGCCGGTTTGCCTCCACCTGTACCGCTGTTGATCGCATCACCATCGGCGTCGACGAACGCCTGCATTCCGGGGGCCGCGGCAGAGGCCGGCGCGTCCGGCTTCGCGAGGTCCTGGTCGCGGATCACCAGCACCCGCTCCGGCAGGCCAGCAACCTCGGGGTTGGCTCGCTCGATTCCCTCCACGATGAGAGCCCCGGAGGCGCCGCCGAGTACCTGTTGACTGCTGAACCCGTGAATGTGGGGGTGGTACCAATACAGCCCCGGCGGCTCGTCCTCGGGGATGCGAAAGCGATATTCGAAGGGCGGATCATCGGGTTGCACAGACGTTCTCAACACCTCGTCCTGGTGGCACACGGGAGGAATGGTGAGGCCGTGAAAGTGAAGATTCGTGGAAGTCGCCGTCATAATGGCGCTCGTGCACGGATCTCCCGCGGAGCCGGTCCGGTTGTGCACATGGGCTCGCTTGGCACCTTCGGGTGCTCTCCCGACGGCGGACAAGGCGTTCTCGAGCCGCAGAACGAGGAGGTCTCCCGGCTTCAATCGCAAAGTTGGCGCTTGATTGCCATCCGGCAGCAAGTAGCAAAAGCGGGTCGATCCCTCCCTGCCGATTTCGTTGCGAGCCGTCAGGTCGAGCGTCAGGATGCCGTCGTGGCTACGCAGATCCTCCGGATCCTCAACTCTCGCTCCGGGTACCGGCCGTGGGCACACATCGCGAATGGGTTCGCCAACACGTGCCACGGCGGTCCCCGCAAGACACGTAAACAAGAGAAAAGCAAGCAGAATCTGGCGGGGCGGCTGTTGAATAAAACGCATCTCGGCTCACGCGATCACCTGCTGGGAGGAGCGGGATCATGTCATGTTCGACGATCGGCGGGTGCACGCGGTCGCGATGACAGTTGTATCACACTGCCGCCCGAGGTGAACGTTGACGGCTCTCATTGCCCGAAGTACGGTTCGATGTGGTGAATGCACTACACCCAAGGGTCGGCTGCTTCCATGACATCCATCATCGATACCAAGTGGACCCTGTTCACTCATATCGCCGAGTTGGGAAGCCTGACACACGCCGCAGCCGTCCTGGACGTCCCGCAGTCTGTGCTCAGCCGCAACATCGGCATCCTCGAGCGGGAATGTGGTGCCCGATTGTTCCGGCGCACGGGGCGCGGCGTGGTGCTGACCGACTTCGGACAGCAAATCTATCCGCGTGTGAAGCAACTGATCGCCCAGGCCGACCAGTTGGCGGACGATATCCGGACCTCTGGCCGGGAACCGTTGGGTACCGTCCGGGTCGGATTGTTGCCCTCCAGTGTGCCCTTGTTGTCGGGCCCGCTCTGCCGTGCCGTAAAGGAGCGCTTCGCCAAAGTCACGCTGCATCTGACCGAAGGCTCGAGTGTGCAGCTGGAAGACTGGCTGAACCAGGGACGGCTGGACCTTTCAATGTTGCTACGGGAAGGGCCGGGCGGGGGACCTCAGGAGGTCACGCTCGAGACGCTGTCACTGTCGCTGATGGGTCCGCCGGGTGATCCACTCACGCGTGAGGGTAGGGTCGAGTTCGCGAGCCTCGCCGGTCTTCCCCTGGTGCTACCGGGAGAGCCCCACCTGTTGCGTGCCAGGCTGGACGCGCTTGCGCGGGAGAACAGCCTGAAGTTGACCGTCGCGGTCGAGGCCGACTCGATCAACTTGCAGCGGGCAATCGTGGCTGCCGGAGGAGGGTACGCCATTGTGGCCTCGCCGGTCATGTTGCGACCGCCGGCCTCCGCGGTCAGCACCGCCTTGATTGTCAATCCCGAGTTGTCCCGCCGTGTCGTGCTGGGCGCCACGTTGCTCCGGCCGCACACCCAGGCGATGAGCGCAGTCTCGCGTTTGATACAGGAATTGGCGCTATCTGTTTTCCACTAGAGCGATAGCTGCTATCACCCAGCACCTCTAGCTCGTAGCGCGTGTCGGCCGTAGTGTTGTGCGATGACCAGCAACACTACCGTATTCGTTTCCAGCGGCGCTGCCCGCGAAGTCTTCCGTTGGGAGGACTCCATCAAGGCGCTCCAGTCAACGTATAGCCGCCCTCAGACTCCGCCAGCCACTCCACCACGAACCATTGCGCGCGGCGAGAAGTCCTGGCTGCGGACGCTGCCCGCCATTCCCCCGGGCGGACGTTACTTCGGAGCCAAGCTGATGGGGATGTCGCTGGGCGCCCGGTCCCCGGGAGTCGAGTACGTCATCGTTCTGTTCGACCGGCAGACCAGCCGCATTGCCGCCTTCGTCGATGGCAACATCGTCACCGGCTATAGGACTGCCGCGACGTCGGCCGCGGCGCTCGATCGGCTAGCGCGGCCAGGCCCCGCTTCCCTGGCCGTGCTAGGCAGCGGGCTGGAAGCATCGATGCATACGCGCGCGTTCGCCAGCATCCGCCCGCTGTCGGAAGTCAGAGTTTTCAGCCCCACGCCCGAACGGCGTAACTCATTCGTCGAGGCGGTGACCCGTGATCTTGGGATTCCCGCCAGGGCAGCAGCGCTCCCTCAGGATGCGGTCGAGGGCGCGGAGGTGATACTCGCCGCGGCCCGCTCACGCGGAGAGATTCCTATCCTGTATGGATCGTGGATCGAGCCGCGGGCGATCGTCATTTCCATTGGCTCGACCGTTCCTGAGCAACGCGAGGTTGATATTTCCGTCGTGGAGCGTAGCGACCTGATCGTGTGTGACACCCTCGAGGAGGTGTTGGAGCAGTCGGGTGACATGATCGCCGCTCGTGACGCCGGGATCGCTTGCCACGAGAAATGCATCAGCCTGGCCGCCCTGATGAGCGGCGCCTGCGACCAGCGAGTGCGGGCTGCCACCGCACCGATGTTCAAGTCGGTGGGCGGTGGACTCCAGGACATCGTGGTGGCCGAGTTGATCCTTACCAGGGCAATGCAGGCCGGCCTGGCGATCCCCCTGCCCATCACTTTCGAAACAAAACACTGAAGTAAAGAGCCGCGCATGGCCCGGTACAGCAGAAATGAAGCGCGGGAGTGGGCGCGCAAGCACCTGGTAGGCGTCGCCAATGTGACGATCCCAACAATGACCTCGGATTTCAAGCGTCTGAACGAGAAGGCCATCCGGCACGATGTGGATACTTCGATAGCTCACGGTTTCGTCGGCTCGCTCGCGTGTTCCGAGGTCGCGATCACTCTGCAACAGTACGGGCAGTTCTGTCAGATCATGACGGACCAGTCGGCCGGCCGGCTCATCGTCGTCCACCATGCCGTATTCAACACGCTGGAAGACAACATCGCGGCCGTGAAGCTTGCGGAAGCCGCCGGCGCCGAGCTCGTGCTGCTCGGCTACCCGCCTTGTTTCTATCCATCGTCGTTGGAAGAGGTGTACGCCTACACGAAGGCGTTTTGCGCGGCCACGAGTCTCGGGGTCATGCTATTCCCGGTGCCGACCTGGGGCTTTTCGCGCCTCCATCCGGCGGATATGCCGGTGTCGCTGCTGCGCCGGCTCGTTGACGATTGCCCCAACGTCGTCGCGATCAAGGCCGAGGGCGGGATGCCCTACATCATGTCGGCCATCGAGGTGCACCGCGAGTTCCACGAGGAGGTGGTGATCTCCTCGCCACTGGAGTTCGAGTATGTGCCCCTCGCCCAGGTGATTCCGATCCCGTTTTGTGGAACAAACTTCTCCGCCTATTATGGCCCCTGGCTCCCGCGGATTCACGAGTTGATCCAACAGGGGAGTTACGCGGAAGCCACGCGGATCTGGTACAAACTCGACCCCGCCCGGAAGGCCTTCGGCAGCACTCCCGTCGCGTCCGCCGGACTGATCAATCGCATGATCTGGAAGTACCAGTCCTGGCTGCAGGGGTATAACGGCGGCCCGATACCGCATCCGACGCCGCGCATCTATGCCCGTGACATGGCCATATTGCGCCGGGGGCTGGAAGCGGCTGGTCTCAATCCCACCCCGGATCCGGACGAATTGTTTTTTGCAGGCCGTCACCCTGCCTGAGCTCAAGCCCTCCGGTGATATCTTTCGTCGAATTGCGTGGCTACACGTTGCTGGGCGACGCAATCTCGTCGATACTGAGGGGTGTGACGTTCCGTACTTCCCTTGCAGCTCGCGCTCTACTCGTCCTGGCATGCGCTCTCCTGATCCTGGCGCGTGTCAGCGGCACTCATTTGCACCTGTGTTTCGATGGAGTTGAGCCCCAGTCGAGCCTCCACCTGGTCGAGGATGGTGATGCGGACCGCCACTTTGGTGCAAACAGTCCTCACGAGGACCTGGATGTCAGCCTGGTCGCGAACGTGCTCGTCAAGCAGGATTCGGCGGGCGTCGACCTGCTGCCGATCCTCCTCGCCGCCACGATCGTTCTGGGTCTCCTACGGCTCGCTGCCGCGAGGGTTCTTTATCCGCGGCCCCAGGCGTTTGTCCTCACGCCTGTCTTCGAGCTTCGACCGCCTCCGCGCGGTCCGCCTGCTTAAGCCTCCACAACCTGTCTTGTAATTGGTTGAACAGGCCCTTGCCTTAGCTGGCGTGGGCGTACCTGTTATGGAGTCATTCCATGAGGCTTTCTTCCGCACACTTGAAACAAGTGTGTGCGCTCGCATGCCTGTTGAGCATGCATGGCGTGGTTGCGGCCGCGCCCGCGCCGGCCGCGGAGTCCAGCGGCGTCCTGACACTCGCCCAGGCCATAGAGGCGGCGATCTCCAGCAATCCTGAGCTGCAGGCCGGCTCGTATGAACTGAAAGCGGCGGACGCTCGCGTCACGCAGGCCCGCCTTCGTCCCAATCCCGAGGCATCACTGGAGATCGACGGCATCGCGGGGCGGGGTATCGCCGCATCACCGGATGAGCGGCAGGCGACACTCAGCCTGAGTCAGGTACTGGAACTGGGTGACAAACGCGGCCGCCGGGTAACAGTGGCCGGTTTCGAACGTGATCTGGCGGGCATCGAGCAGCAGGCCCGCCAGCTGGATGTGTTGGCTGAGGTGACCCGCCGATTCATCGATGTCGTCGCTGCCCAGGAGCGCGTTTCCCTTGCGCGGGAAACGAGTAGCCTGACAGAGCGAACCGCCAGGGCAATTACGGCACGCGTCGAAGCAGCTCGCACACCCGAAGCCGAGTTGAGTCGGGCGCGAATCACCGTGACACGTGCGCATGCCGACGAGCGGCAGGCCGAGAGTGTGCTCAGAGGGGCGAAGCGCACCCTGGTTGCGATGTGGGGTGCGACCATCCCCGGGTTCCAATCCGCCCGAGCGGATCTCCTGAGCCTCGCGCCACTCGATTCGTTCGAGGCACTCGAGGATCGCGTGGCCCGCAATCCTGATCTCACCCGATTTGCCTCGGAGTCTCGCCTGCGGGATGCCGAGATGCGGCTCGCCCAGTCGCAGACGCGCCCCAATCTGACAGTCGGCGTCGGCATACGCCGGTTCCAGGCGACGGGTGATATCGGATTCACGGCGGGTTTCACAATGCCGCTGCCCCTGTTCGATCGTAACCAGGGCGCCATCGCGGCAGCCCAGGTACGGAGTCAACAGACACGAGCGCAGGAGCAGGCCACCCGGATTCGATTGCAAGCGCAGCTGTTCGCCCTCTACCAACAGCTCCTCTCCAGCCGCGACCTTCTGACTACGTTGCAGAGCGAAGCGCTTCCACAAGCGCGCGCGGCACTGGACCAGACGCAGGTGGGTTACGACCGGGGCCGTTTCTCGTATCTGGAGCTGGGGGCAGCCCAACAGGACCTCGTCAGCCTCCGGACATCGGTCATCGAAACCGCCGCGGATTACCACCGCCTCATAGCAGAAATCGAGCGACTTACCGCGGAGCCCATCGTCAGCCAAGCCACGACACCGGAGCTACCATGAAGGTATTCGCAGCCGTTGCGCTTGCCGGCACACTCCTGTTCAACGGCGGCTGCTCACGGCAGCCAGCCCAACCGGAGAAGGCATCCGCCGCGGCTCCGGGCGGAGCGATCTCCCCGGCCGCCGCGAGCGCCGCGGGTATTGAAGTCGTTCCCGCAGGCCCAACCCGCATCCGGACCACCCTCACTCTGTATGGGACCATTCGGCCCAACGCTGAACGCGAACAGGAGATCCGGGCACGTTATCCCGGCGTAATCCGCAGTGTCGGCAAACGTGCCGGTGACCCGGTGAAGAAAGGGGAGGAGTTGCTGACCGTCGAATCGAACGAAAGTCTCCAGACTTACCCCATCCGCTCCCAGTACACGGGGCGACTCCTCGATCGGAGAGCAAATCCCGGGGACGCGGTGGACAGCAGTGCCGTACTGATGCGAGTAGCGGATCTCTCCACGGTCTGGGTTGAATTCTCCGTCTTTGCCCACGACCTGGATCACGTGCGACCGGGAATGACGGTACTGATCCACAGCGCGGATGAGGATGCGAATGTGGAGAGTCGGATCAACTACGTGGCGTCGGCCGGAGAAACTGACAGCCAGAGCGTCACGGCCCGTGCCGTCATCGACAACAAGGACGGGCACTGGGTAGCCGGTCAGTTCGTGACGGGAGAGGTCGTCATCAGCGATGCGCAAGTGCCCGTTTCCGTGGTGCCAACGGCCCTCCAGGAGTTGCAGGGCAAGCCCGTCGTGTTCGTCCAGGTGGGACTGCGCTTCGAGCCTCGCCCAGTCGAGTTGGGACGTCGAGGTCGTGACGCCGTAGAGATTCTGCGGGGCCTCGACGCAGGCGATCGCTACGCCGCGCGCAACAGCTACCTGATCAAGGCAGACCTGCTCAAATCCGAGGCGGAGGAGGACTGACATTGATCGACCGGATCATTCGTTTCGCCATCCTCAATCGCTGGCTCGTCCTGGTGCTGATGGCGGGTTCTGGTGCTTATGGATACGTGCAGTATCAGCGCCTGCCGATCGACGCGGTACCCGATATCACCAACGTCCAGGTTCAGATCAACACCCAGGCCCCGGGCTATTCGCCGCTCGAGACCGAGCAGCGCGTGACTTTTCTGGTGGAAACGGCGATGGCCGGGCTGCCGGACCTCGAAAGCACACGCTCGGTCTCGGCTTATGGACTCTCTCAGGTCACGGTTATTTTCAAAGACGGTACCAACGTCTACTTCGCACGCCAACTCGTCAATGAGCGTTTGCAACAGATCAAGGACCAGCTTCCCGGTGGTGTCAGGCCCGAAATGGGACCGGTCTCCACGGGCCTCGGTGAGATCTACATGTACACGGTCACGGCGGAGCCGGGTGTCCGAAAGCCCGACGGCACGGCTTACACCCCCACCGATCTGCGCAGCATCCAGGACTGGATCATCCGGCCACAGCTACGGCAAGTGCCTGGTGTGTCGGAGGTCAACAGCATCGGCGGCAACGCCAAGCAGTACCAGGTGGCGCCCGATCCAGCGCGCCTGCTGGCATTTGCAGTGACTTTGGGCGACCTCATCCAGGCGCTCGAGGCGAACAACGTCAATGTCGGCGCCGGTTACATCGAGACCAACGGTGAGCAGAAACTCGTCCGGGTGCCCGGGCAGATCGCGGACATCGAGGCGTTGCGTCGCACGGTCGTCGCGAACCGGGATCACATTCCCGTCACCGTGAGCGATGTGGCCGAGGTCGGTATTGGCAAGGAGCTGCGCACCGGTGCGGCCACTCGGGATCATGCGGAGACCGTACTCGGTACCGCCATGATGCTGATCGGTGAGAACAGCCGTACCGTGTCACAGCGCGTCGGCGCCCGCCTCGCCGAGATCAACAAAACGTTGCCGCGGGGTGTCAAAGCGGAACCCGTCTACGACCGTACCATTCTGGTCAACAAGACCATCGCCACCGTGCAGAAGAATCTCCTCGAGGGAGCACTCCTGGTCGTTGCGGTCCTGTTCGTGTTCCTGGGCAATCTGCGGGCGGCGTTGCTGACCGCGCTCGTGATTCCGCTGTCGCTGCTGGCTACCTTCACGGGCATGGTTCAGAAAGGGGTCAGCGGCAATCTCATGAGCCTCGGCGCCCTGGACTTCGGACTCATTGTCGACGGCGCATTGATCATCGTCGAAAACTGCATCCTGCGGCTCTCGCAGGCACAACACACCAAGGGTGGGCTGCTGTCGCGCGCCGAACGCCTGGAAGTGGTCTACCAGGCGACGCGGGAAGTGTTCCGGCCAAGTCTGGTGAGCGTCGTCGTCATAGTGTTGGTCAATCTGCCCATCTTTGCCCTGAGTGGGGTGGAGGGCAAGATGTTCCACCCCATGGCCTTTGCCGTGATTGCAGCACTGGTGGGCGCTTTGATCTTCTCCGTGACCTGGGTTCCCGCCGCTTGCGCACTGCTGTTGACGGGCAAGATCCGGGAAGGGGACAACTTCATCGTCGCCGCGGCCAAGCGTGTTTACGAGCCGTTGCTGCGCGCGGCGCTCGAGGCGCGCTGGGCGGTGACTGGCGGTGCGATCATCTTCGTACTGGTCTGTGGCTGGCTGGCGTCGAGCATGGGTGCGGAGTTCATTCCCAACCTGGACGAAGGCGATGTGGCAGTGGAGGCCATTCGCCCGCCCGGAGCGGGTGTGGAGCAGGGTGTCAGGATGCAACTCATGCTGAACGAGGCTTTCCTGAAATTGCCGGAGATCAAGACCGTCTTCGCGCGTAACGGGACCGCCGAGGTCGCCACCGACCTGATGCCACCGGCCAGGGCGGACACCTACGTGATGCTCAAGCCACGCAATCAGTGGCCCGATCCAGGCAAGCCCAAGGCCCGACTCCTGGAGGATCTGGCCAGGGCAGCGGAGTCCGTCCCAGGAACTGCCTACGGCTTCACACAGCCGATCCAACTGCGCTTCAATGAGCTGATCTCCGGCGTCCGTAGCGATGCGGCAGTCAAGATCTTTGGTGATGACCTCGACACGCTGCGGAAGCTGGCGGGCGAAGTGCAGCGCTTGATGGAGAGGACCTCCGGGGCCGAGGACGTCAAAACGGAGCAGGTCTCGGGCCTTCCGCTGCTCACTATACAACCTCGCCGAATCGAGCTGTCGCGCTATGGGCTGACAGTGGCTGACGTACAGGACGCCGTGTCAGTGGCGATGGGTGGGCGCGAGACGGGCCTCATTTATGAGGGGGACGCTCGTTACCCCCTGGAAGTGAGACTACCCGAGCGGATGCGTATCGATCCCCGAGCGCTCGCGCGACTCCCGATTGCCAGGCCCAACGGCCAGTACGTCCCGCTCTCCGAGGTTGCCTCCATCAACTCGGTCGAGGGACCAAACCAGATCTCCCGCGAGAATGGCAAGCGCCGCATCGTGGTCTCCGCCAACGTACGGGGTCGCGATCTTGCAGGCTTTGTGCGGGAGGTCAGTGACAAGATGGACACCGGCGTCGAGCTGCCGCCTGGCTACTTCGTGCAATACGGCGGCACTTTCGAGCAACTCGCCGCGGCCGCGGAGCGCTTGTGGACGGTGGTCCCGGTTTCCCTGTTACTGATCTTCGGTCTGTTGTTCATGACTTTTCACTCGGTCAAGGACGCGCTGCTGGTGTTTTCGGGAGTACCGCTCGCGCTGACAGGCGGCGTGCTTGCGCTGCTCATACGCGGCATCCCGCTCTCGATCACCACTGGAGTCGGCTTCATCACACTGTCCGGTGTTGCCGTGCTCACCGGAGTTGTAATGGTATCCGCCATACGCGATCTCATTCGGGAGGGCGTGCCTGCGGAGGAGGCCATTACACGGGGAGCATTGCTGCGCCTGCGACCCATTCTGATGATCGGCCTGGTCGCCTCGTTGGGATTTCTCCCCATGGCACTCAACACCGGCACGGGCGCGGAAGTGCAACGACCCCTCGCCACTGTCGTGATTGGCGGGATCATCTCCGCGACCGTGCTGAGTCTTCTGGTGTTGCCTGCGCTCTACCGTATCGCCTCGAGCGGTAGTACAGTCCCATCCCGTCAGCCGGGTGCGCAAACCCTCAGTGCCGGGTGATCTCGCGGCGCAGCTCGCCCAGATCCATCCGTTCCGCCCGTGGAATGCAATAGATGTCGAGCCGCTGCGACCGGGCATCAAACGACATGCCGCCCAGGGGTTTGATCTCAATCCCCGGCAAATCCCGAAACGCCTTGCGGATGGAGGCAGACAGAATCGCCTCGCCAGCCCTGGCGCGCTGCGCAAGGCGGGCAGCCACGTTCACCGTGTCTCCGACCAGCGTCGGGCCGAGTTGGGAGCCCGAGCCGAGGGACGCCGCGAGCACTTCGCCCTCATGGATACCAATGCTCAAGGCGAAGGGAGAGTCGGCCGTCTCGCGCCAGCGGGCGCAGATGAGCTCGAAGCCTTCGAGAAGCTGCTGAGCCGCGCGCACCGCGGCCTCCGCGTTTCCATTCTTCTTCGCGATTCGCAACCCAAAACCCACGGTCACCCACTCAGCATCGGCGCCGTAGATCTCCCCGCCGTTCTGCCGAGCTATGGTGCTTATGAAATCCACGCACTCGTCCAACATCGGCAATATTCTGGGTGGCTCCAACTTCACGGCGATCTTGGTGAAGCCGCGTAAAGCGGCACGCAGCACGACCGCGTGTGGCGCTACAGAAGAGCGGCGCACCTGTGATTCGGTTTCCGGCTTCGACAGGTTCCGATCCATAAGACACCTACTACAGGAAGCGACGGATCGTCGTGGGGCCGTGGAGGATAACACCCTCCGGACGAGCGGCAGCGCACACTTTTGCGATGCGATGCGACATGCTGCAGCGGGCTTCGGCTGGTACTTGGGCACGAGCTC
>DAITMW010000023.1:28123-33517 GCA_036834945.1 Steroidobacteraceae bacterium | reverse complement strand
ATCCATCTCGTTGCCGATGTGACGGTTTACGCCTGGATGCGCGGCCACGGCGATCGCGCCATTGCTGGAATAGAAGTTATCGTTTGAAGTGGCCAGCCAGTAGCCTTCCACGGCCTGTTTGAGCTTCCATCTGCGCGTGGGTTTTTCTTCTACACCGGCCCGGAACTGCACGAGGTTGCGCCGCCCGACCTGGTCGGCGAATCCGTACTTGTCGTGATTGGAAGGGTAGAGCTGATCGAAGGTACTCCAGTGACCTCCTGTCCGGTTCTTGGTCCCGGAGGCGTAGTTTGCCTCGAGATAGATACGCGGAGTGGCGGCTACCTGGAAAAACCGTTTGCCGACACCGGCATACGCTGCTCGTGCATCGATGGAGGCCGTGCCCAGCGAGCCCGTCTGCCAGTCGAGCTCGGTGTCATAGTCGAAGTCGGCAGGCAGTGTTCCCTTCCAGTGCAGGCCGATCGTGACCTCATCGAGATGCCCGCGTCCCACTGTTTCCGCGAGGGCTGCGGTCGCGGGGGCCAGGCGCCAGAGAACGTAAGGCTCGAAGGTCGATTTCGGGATGACGCTGCGGAGGCTTGCGTAGATACCGTACAGGTTGTTGCCCGGGAGTACGCTATGCAACTCGGCACTGTCGCCTGGCACCACGGAGGAGGCGAAGAAGCTGACTTTGTCGCCCTCGTGATGAACGTCAACGCGGGCGACGTTGAATGTGCGACCGACATTGAGCCAGTTGGAAGGACCGATGATACGCTCGTCGCCGAAGCGGAGCGCCTGGCGACCTGCCAGCACATCCGCCCAACCGTCCGTGGAGCTTCCGACCTGGGCATAGCCTTCCCAGAGGGTCCAGGTGTCCTCATAAGGATTGCCGGAAGACGTGTGGTGATTGAAGAAGATGCGCGAATCCTGCACTTCACCGTGGAAGCCGAGCCACGGGGTGGGTTGGATCGTTGCATTCACGCGCAGGCGGTCGAGGAGATAGAAATCACTCACGTCGGCGCGGCCGATGCCGCCTGGAGATTCGACACGATTACGATACTCGCCACCCAAACGCAGCCAACCGGGCAGCGCCTCGTTGAGCTTGGCGACCGGGAACAGCCAATCCGGACCATTCTGGTCAGGACTCGCATCGGCAGCGGCGGTGGTCCGCAGGGCTGCGGGTGAATCGCTCACTTCCCCGGCACTGCCCTGTCCCGGGGCAGTGATCATACCGACCAAGGACGCCACACCCAACAGGACGCGGAGGCTCATCGAGCCCCCCGAGACAGCCGCCTGGTCATCTCCCGAATCGGAATCTGCCGAATCTGCGTCAGAACGCGCAACTCTCCCGCCCGAACCGCTCCCGGAATCGTCATTCTCTCGAACTCCCCCATAATCCTGTCGGCCTCCGCACCAATCGCCCCGGTCATCTCCTCGAGCGCACGGCCGGCCGCACGCGAGTTGGTCCCCAGTTCCGCCGCGAAGGCGAGAACATCCGCAGGCGTCACCTCGCCGAACGTGTTGGCCTGGCCGATGCGCAGACTCAGCTCGCGCGCCGGCCAGCGGGGCTCACTCCCCGGTCCCGCGCGATAGCACTCAGTCGAGACGAGATCATAGAAAGGCGCAAGGTCGATCCCCTGCGCGCTGACCCGGAACGATACATTCTTCAGGTGCGCGTCCGCATTGCCGATGAGCAGATTGAAGATGACCCAACGCAGCAACTGTTGCCTGGCCAGCGCAGGCCGGTTGCACCGCTCGATGCATTCCACCAGCCTTGCTACGTTCGATTGCTCATACTTGAAACTGCGGGCCAGCCCCAGGAGCTGGCAGGCATCGATGACATGGAGCCGCCGGGTCTCATGCCGCGCGACGTCCCGATCGAATCGTTCGATGAGATAAACCGGGTCGGGAACGTAACGGATCTGCACCGGCGGCACGGGCAGCCCGAGCGCGTCCGCAAGTCGCATCACAAAATATTCATTGGCGACAGTGCCGGGCCAGTTCGCCTTGTCCTGGTGATCCGGCTTCAGAAGGTGAGTCGAGGGCGCGTTGCCCTGGGGATGAAAGAGCTCACCGTCGCGCAGGCACACCGCGAGTTTGTGTTGCGCACCCGCATTCGACATGTGTTTCGGAGCGCCCGAGGCGAGCGATTGCCGCGGGACCTTCGCAATCCGCTCATGCAACTCGGCATCGGGTAAACGGACATAACCCGACTCTTCCGCCCGCTCGCCGCGATTGAGCAGGGTGATGGAGCCAGCCGATTCCTTACCGTAATAGGCGAGAAGCCCGAACGAGTCAGAGCCGGCAATCTTCGCTTCCCGAGCGAGCAGCTCGCGGGCGCTTTCCTCGGGAAGCAGATTGTCGAAGAACCACTGGACCGGGCGAGAGCTACCGCCATCGACGATCTTCCCGGCAGCGCGTGGAAGGCCGGGCGCGAGATCGTAACCGTCGGCCGCGGCGATCCAGGCAGCGCTGTAATCGAACGCCCATACATCGGCTTCGTCCCGAAGCACACCGACTTCAACGCCATTGATGCTCGCGATGAGCTCGCGAGGAGATCGGCCGTTCATGTCACTGGCGGAGGCATACCCGCCGGCAGCTCCAGATGAAGCCGGATGCCCAGCTCGCGCAGAGCTTCGAGCACCTTGCCCACCTGGGCCGTAGGCTTACCCGCCTCGACCTCACCGATAAAGGAATGCGAGAAGCGCCCGACCTCGTCCTGGTTGAGTTGCTGCCATTTGCGGGCCGCCCGGACGACCTTGCCGAGCTCCTCGGAATTGCTAATGGAAACAAAGTCTTGTGGGACCATGGCCTAGCCGTTAAAAGTAGTCGAGCGGCTATTATTTCTCAGCGAAGGGCGCTTTTCAATGAAAAATAGTCGTTCGGCTATTCCAGAGGCTCCCTCCGCGGCTCGGTATCGAAAACTAGCCACTCGGCTATTTCAATGGACGCCACGTGTGTCCGCCCGCTGTTGACAGCCGGACGATATTTCCATAAAACTAGAAATATGAAATCGAAAGAAGCCGTCGATTCACTCAGCGCGCTCGCTTCGGAGCCCCGTCTGACCCTGTATCGGCTGCTCGTGAAACGCGGCCCGGGGGGCTTCACCCCTTCAGAGCTGTCCGAGCGGCTCGATATTCCCGGCCCAACACTGTCCTTCCATCTGAAGGAGCTGGTGCGTGCGCAGCTCCTCGCCTCCCGCCGCGAAGGCCGGAACCTCTACTACAGCCCGAACTTCGCGCGCATGAGATCTCTGGTCGGCTTTCTGACGGAGAACTGCTGCAGTCTCTCGGACGATGCCTGCAATGAGAGCTGTGATGATAACTGCCAACCTGTTGCCGCAACCCGCGCGAGGAGAAGCGCATGAAACGACTGCATGTCCATGTCGCCGTCCAGGACTTGGCGGCATCCGTCAGCTTCTATTCCGAGCTCTTTGCCGCCAAACCCATTGTCCTCAAAGAGGACTATGCCAAGTGGATGCTGGAAGACCCACGAGTCAACTTCGCCATCAGCCTCCGGGGCCAGGACCCGGGCATCCGTCATCTGGGCGTTCAAGTGGAAAATCACGCTGAGCTCGCTGAGGTGTTCGCCCGGTTCGAGCGTGCTGACAGACCGGTGCTCGCGGAAGGTGCGACAACCTGCTGTTATGCCAGGAGCGAGAAGAGCTGGATCGAGGATCCGCAAGGGATCAAGTGGGAGACGTTTCTCACGGTGGGAGAGTCCACAATCTACGGAAGTGATGAGCCAACATTGCCCCGCGCGGCGGGCTGTTGTGAGCCCACCGCCGCGCCAACGAATGCACCGGGTAAGTGCTGCGGTCAGTGACATTCGATCATGGTGGACATCCGACTCGCAACAGACCGCGATACCGAGGCGATTGAAGCGCTCCTGCGGAATGCGGGATTACCTACCGCGGATCTGGCGAGAGCCCGGCCGCTCTTTCTCGTCGCGATCGAGGGCGACTCCCTGGTCGGGGTAGCAGGCATCGAGAGATTCGGGGAGGACGCTCTCGTAAGATCCGTCGCAGTAGTACCCGCTCGCCGCAGCCAGGGTGTTGGGCGTGCTCTGATCGCACAACTCGAGGACCGCGCCAAGCAGGATGGCGCGAAGCAGCTCATCCTGCTGACCGAAACGGCACAGGCCTTTTTCCTGCGGGCGGGCTATGGCGCTATCGATCGCATGGAAGCGCCGAGCGCCGTTCGCGCGAGTGAGGAATTCCGGTCACTCTGTCCGCAGTCCGCAACCTGCCTGGCAAAACATCTCTGACTTGCAACCCACGATGGATGATTCCATGGTCGAGCGCGCCTACAATGTTCTCTTCCTCTGCACCGGCAATTCCGCGCGAAGCATATTGGCCGAGAGTCTCATCAACCATTGGGGGCGTGGCAGGTTTCGAGGCTTCAGCGCGGGCAGTCACCCGAAGGGCACGGTGCATCCCGTTGCGCTCGAGCTCCTCAGGCAGATGAATCTTCCAACCGCGGGCTTGCGCAGCAAGAGTTGGGACGAGTTCGCCGGGCCGGGTGCCGCACCGCTCGACTTCGTCTTCACCGTCTGTGACAACGCCGCCGGCGAGGTTTGCCCCTACTGGGCAGGGCAACCGATGACCGGACACTGGCGAGTGCCCGATCCTGCCGCTGTAGAGGGTCCGGAGAGCGAGAAGTGGGCGGCATTCCGTGAAACCCTCAGGTTGCTCGAGAGCCGGATCAGGATGTTCACGAGTCTTCCGATCGACACACTCGAGCACGCAAAACTCGAGGAACGTGTGGATATGATCGGCAAGGCCGTCCCAGGGACTGACACTTGACTCTGACACAGCGACTGGGCGCCGAGGTAGTCGGCTCGATGCTTCTCGCCGCAACCGTCATCGGCTCTGGGGTGATGGCCGAGCGGCTGTCGGGCGGCAATCTCGCGATTGCCCTCCTGGCAAATACAGGCGCCACGGTGGCGGCGCTCGCCGCGCTCATCGCGTTACTAGGGCCCGTTAGTGGCGCCCACTTCAACCCAGCAGTCTCCCTTGTGCAGGCTCTCCGTGGAATGCTCAGTTGGCGCGAGGCGTGCGGTTATACGCTCGCTCAAATCGCCGGCTGTTGTGCTGGCGTCGTGATCGCTCACGCGATGTTTGAATTGCCGCTGTTGCAATTTTCCGCTCACCCCAGAAGCGGCCCAGCCCAGTGGCTCGCGGAAGCTTTGGCGACCGGCGGTTTATTACTGGTCGTGCTCGGGGTGCGACGGGCGCGGGATGCGCCCTGGATGGTGGCTGCATGGATCGGGGCGGCTTACTGGTTCACCGCGTCGACCTCGTTTGCCAATCCAGCGATCACGATAGCCCGGTCGTTCTCCGACACATTCGCCGGCATCCGTCTCGCCGACGCGCCGGCTTTCATTGCGGCACAGCTTGCTGGTGCGCTCCTCGCGGTG
>DAITMW010000023.1:6559-28023 GCA_036834945.1 Steroidobacteraceae bacterium | reverse complement strand
CTGGATCGCCTGCGAACGGCCTTGCACGACCGGGTGCCAGGTGGAGTAACAGTCGTCCTCACGGTAACAGCCCCCATTCGCCTGGCGTCCAGGACGGCAACGGCGGTGGAGGAGAGGATCTGGGGTCTCCTGCAAAAACGCTCAGGACGCGAACGGCTGACGGACACGATCAACGGGAATGAGATCCAGATCCGCCTCATGCGCGGCAGCAAGACCTCGACAGCGAAGCTGGCCGGCTTCGTCCACAACCGCGATTCGGATCCAACGATACTCTTCGGCCTGGCGCACACGCTGCTGGAGCGCACCCGCAAAGGACTCTCCGGAGCCGGCGAGCACTGGCTGGTCCTGCAGATGGAGGATGAGTCGTCCTGGACCGAGACCTACCGACACGTCTGCACGCAGCTCATCGCACCAACAGACTTGCAACGCGTCATTCTCGTCGGCTCCGACGGGGCCGTATCGACCTTGATCTCTCGAGCGCGGACGCGGAACCGCCCGCCGTCCGCGGACACGGCGTCCCGTTCGCACCGGCGCCAGGTCAGGACACCAACTCGGACTGTCCGTCGATGACACGAGCCTTGTCGATAATCGACTTCATCTCGCGTACGCGGTCGTGGTCTTCAGAGCCGACGTCAATGTTCTCCTCGTAGGACCAGCGATCGATCGCGATCCTGACGATTTCGGACTGCCGGTCCGACAACGCACGGCCACCAATCGTTATCTTTGCCTCAGCCATGTGACACCTCGCGAGAGCCACGCTGCAACGACCCCAATGGCTTCGGTCCTATTCTGAACTTTATTTCAGCATGGGGCCAAATGATCCCATTTCCCCAACGGAAATGGCCAAAGAATCAGTCACTTGCGGGCTTGGGGACCCTTTGCCGCCAGCTGTCACGTAACCTTGGCGCGTCGCATCCCGATGTTTGCAGGTAGCCGCGCGTCGGGAAGTTGGATTCACGCTTCATACAGCCCGCGTCCGCGGAACTTGCTGAGGAGTAGCATCGATGCGCTACCGTCGAATGCATGAACCGATGCCGCCGCTCAACGACGAGCCCGCTCGCCCCTAGGCACGAGCCAACCTGGCTGGTGGTCCGCAACTCCTCGAGCGACGCCATCGAGGTCACACCCCTCGAAGCGAAGACAGATCTGCGCGAAGTACTCAACGCAGCACGTGAAGCACGCCTGGCTGCGGGCTGGAAAGCCGACCCGATCGGACGAAGCAGTAGCTGTTTCTTCTGCGCGAAAGGCGCCACGAGGCTCATGATAGGTATCGAGCGGCGCGATCCAGCCAAACCACCACGGAATCATGGGGGGCGCGGATCTTGAGAACAAAACGCCCCGAACCCTTGCGCCTTGCGATACTGATCCTGTAGAAGACGTATCACTCAACAATGACGAGGCGGATTCGCGGGCGCGACGTGCGGTCCGCACGGGGAGGTCACGGTTACTCTGATGGAAGCGAGCGAACCACCTCCCGACGTCCAGATCCTCCTCCGCGACCACATCGAGTCCTATGAGCAACTCGAACTGCTCCTGCTCATGCGCGCCGACAGAGCGACGGTCTGGACTGAAGAGACGCTCAGTGTCCGGCTGCGCCTCGCCCTGTCGCTGGTGGGAGCCGCTCTGGACAGGTTGAAAGTGGCGGGCTTCGTGGAAGCACAGGCGCACGGCAACGAAAGGCGCTACGCGTATCTGCCTCAGCGTGACAGTGTGGAGGCGACAATAAATCGTCTCGCCGCGGCATACCGCGAATATCCGATCCCCATCATCAAGCTGATGAGCGCCAACGCCATCGAGCGCCTGCGCACGTCCGCGCTACGCACGTTCGCGGATGCATTCATCCTCAAGAAGGATAAAGATCGTGGCTGAAGCCGTGTACATCCTCTGCGCCGCGACCAGCATCATGTGCGCGGTTCTGCTCCTGAGAGGTTATCGCATCAGTAAAACGAAGCTGCTCTTCTGGGCCAGCTTGTGTTTTCTGGGATTGGCCATCAACAACGTCATGCTGTTCATCGATCTGATCGTCCTGACCGAAGTCGATTTGTTCTTCTGGCGCACCGTGCCGGCCATCTGTGCCATGGTGATTCTCCTGTATGGATTGATCTCGGAAACCCGGTAGACGACGAGGAGTAACGGGCTGTGAAACAGTTCTGCTGGGGCATGTTGACCATGGCGAGCGTGGTCGCGAGCTTGTTCTTCTTGCGTTACTGGAAAGCCAGCGGCGAGCGGTTATTTGCCTTCTTTGCCGTGGCTTTCGCCATGCTCGCGGTGAACTGGGTTGCGCTCACCGCGGTCGATCCGGCTTTCGAGGCCCGTCATCTGATATACCTCATCCGGCTCGCGGCCTTCATCGTCATCATTGTCGGAATTGTCGACAAGAACCGGGCTTTGCGTTGATGGCCGGTTGAGCTGCGTCCGATCGCCCGACGCAGGTCAATCTTTCGTGTAATGAAAGTGTCGCATTCGAGGCGATCGCTCGAGTCAGCAAGCTCCGTGCCGCAGCGCGACGAAACTAATTGACACCGCCCGTGTCTGATCGGCATTCGGCCGGAAGAGAGGCGCTTGCGCGTCAGAATGACATGAGGCCAGCATGGGACCCTTACGAGATCTGGTGCGCACGCGTGCGGCCCGGGCAGGCGAGCGCGGTTCTGAATGTACCGACCGCGCAAACACCGTCGATCCGCCGCGCACGTCGTTGGCGGATCATGACATCTGCCGCCCGCTTCGTACTCGCTCTCCTGTGTGTGCCGCCCAGGTATTGCGCGCTCGAGGCCGTGACATTGGATAAACGAGGGGCGCCACACCCGTGACCACCGCGAGCCCATGAAGCGTACGGCGGAAAACTTTCTGGCGCGCTGGCGCCAGCCTTCATGGGCCTGGGTGCTGGCCTGCCTGGCCGCCCTGGGTCTCCTGGCCGTGGCCCAGGTTGCCGCGGGCGAAGACCTGGTCCTGGTCCCTCTCTACGTGATTCCGGTAGTTCTGGCGACTTGGTTCGCCGGATTGTCGCGCGGTCTCGCCGTAGCGTTCGCGGCTCTCGCCGCGTGGCTTTGGGGCCTCCCGGCGGACGCTGTTGGAAGCGGATTCGACGCGTATCTGCAAGCCGTGTTGATACGAGCGTTCGCGTATGTATCTGTCGCAGTACTCATGGCCGCGCTGCGGTCCGCATCGTCGCGGCATCTGCCGCAGTTGACGGCTTCAGACTGCCTCGACGGAGTTCTCCCCGCTTCACAATTCCGCGACGTCGTGACTCTGGAGCTCGCCCATGCGCACCGCGATGCGCTACCTATCGCATGCGCCTATCTGGAGGTAACGGGATTTCGCCTGGTCAGCGAGCGCCATGGGCCGACGATGGCACTGGCAATGTTGAGTATGCTCGGGCGTTGCATGCGTCGCTGTTTGCGGCGTGCTGATCTGGTAGGGCGCCTCGGCGCGGAGCGATTCCTCGTGTTGTTACCCGAGACCGCGGCCGTTGATGCCACTGCTCTCGTCGAGCGACTGCGGGGCGACTTCGAAACCGCGGTCCGTTCGTGCCCGGATGGTGTCAGCTTGCGCGTCGTGATGCTGGCATATGAGCGTTCGCCGGCAACGCTCGATGACCTGGTCCGCGATATCAAGGCCCTGGTGAGCGCATCGCGATCGTCGGGTGCGGCAGGCTGTCGGTCAGCAACGCGATAAAGAGGGGAGTGCGCGTAGCCCCGCTGGCGCCGCGCGTAGCCGGGCAGGCGCCGGTTTTTTACATCGGCTCCGATATTTCGTAAATTACCCGCTTCCCCGCGAAATGAGCCTGGAGCGTCTCATGCGCCAGTCGCCCGACAATGAGGCCCTCCACCAGGAATCGCTCGCCATCTTTCTGGACGTCGACGGCACACTGCTCGAGATCGCGGCAACACCCGATGCCGTCCGAGTCGAGCCGGGGCTGCGGCCGCTGCTGCGCTCGTTGTACTCGCGCACGAACGGCGCTCTCGCCTTGATCAGCGGGCGCACCATAGCCACGTTGGACGAGTTGTTCGCGCCCCTGCCGTCATTGGCTGCCGCCGGAATGCACGGCTTCGAGCGCCGCAGCGCCACGGGCGTTTACCATCGTTGCCCACTCCCTGGCGAGGCAGCTTTGCAAAGTGCTCGCATAGGCCTGCAGGCTATCGCCGCACGTCATGCGGGAACGCTCGTCGAGGACAAGCAGTTCGCACTCGCGCTGCATTATCGATTGGCCCAGGAACAAGAGGCTGAGATCTTACAGGAGATGGAGCTGATCGCCGCCCGGGTACGCTCACAGCTGCAACTGCAACTCGGAAAGATGGTCGCGGAGCTGCGGCCGGCCTCGGCCACCAAGGGCGAGGCTGTAAGGGAGTTCCTGCGCGAGCCCCCGTTCTCCGGCCGATGGCCGGTCTATATCGGTGACGATTTCACCGACGAGTCGGCCTTTGAATGTATCAACAGCGTCGGAGGTGTGTCGATCGCGGTGAACGTGCGTCGGCCGACAGCGGCGCGATTCTGCTTGCCGGATGTTGGTGCCGTCCACACCTGGCTGGCCTCATTGCCCGCGGGCTTGCCCACCCGCGCCGAGACGGTGCCGGTCGTGCACCACGAGACGGCGCAGTTGATCCCGCTGCGCTTTTAGGCCGCGGCTGCGAAGATTGCCACCTGTTGGTAGCGGGATCGTGACCCCACGAGGCCGGCTGGCTGAATTGATTAGTCAGACTATTGGGCATAAACTTGCGCTCCGTTCGATATCGCTACGATCAAGGGGCCCATGAGCGATCACTCACGGCGCGATTTTCTGAAGGTGGGCGGTGCCGCCGCCCTGGTTTTCTCGCACGGCGCGACTGCATTCGCAAAGACCGGGCTGCAGCCCGCGCCAGCCGGCCAGTCCAGCGGAAAGTTACAGCCCTTTCCATTGACCGCCGTGCGCCTCGGCCCCGGCATCTTCAAGGACCAGGCGGACATCAACGCCCGCTACCTCGACACACTGGCCGTCGATCGGCTGGCGCATTCATTCCGTACCACCGCCGGACTCTCTTCCAGCGCCACCCCTTACGGCGGTTGGGAAGAGCCAACATGCGAATTGCGCGGGCACTTCAACGGCGGACATTCTCTGTCGGCCTTCGCCCTGGCGTCCGCGACGGCGGGCGACAGCGACTTCAAGCGCCGCGGCGACGAGCTGGTGTCGGCGCTGGCGGAATGTCAGAAGAAAACAGGCACCGGCTACCTGAGCGCTTTCCCAACTGACCTGTTCGAGCGCCTCGCGAAAGGTGACCACGTCTGGGCGCCTTTCTACACGTACCACAAGATCATGGCCGGCCTGCTCGACATGCACACGCTGGCCGGGAACTCCGACGCGCTACCCGTGGCCGAGGGCATGGCCCAGTGGGTGAACAACTACTTCGTCGGGATCAGCGCCGAGCAACGTCAGCGCATGCTGCGTACGGAGTATGGCGGGATGAACGAGGTTCTCGTCAACCTGGCGGAGATCACGCAAAAGGATCGCTACCTCCATACCGCGCGCCTGTTCGAGCAACCGTCTTTTCTCGATCCCCTGGCGGAGCGTCGCGACGAGCTGAGCGGCCTGCACGTCAACACGCACGTGCCCAAGATCATTGGCGCCGCCCGCATGTACGAGGTGACGGGAGAGCGTCGCTATCGGGACATCACCGAGTATTTTCTCGAAGAAGTCGTCACGGCCCGAAACTACGTCATTGGCAATACCAGTCTCGGAGAGCGTTGGAACACTCCCCCCGGGAAGCTGGAGGGGACGCTGGCCTACGATAACGCGGAGTGTTGTGTAGCGTACAACCTGATGAAGCTCCATCGGCTGGTGTTTGGCTGGACGGGTAATGCGCGTTGGATGGACGAGTACGAGCGGGCGATGCTCAACAGCCGGCTGGGCACGCAGGATGCGCACGGGTTGAAGCAATACTTCTTCCCGCTCGCGGCGGGCTATTGGCGTGCTTACGGATCGGCCGATGAATCCTTCTGGTGCTGCACGGGTACGGGAGCCGAGGAGTTTGCCAAGTTCACCGACACTATTTTCTACCACCGCGGCAGTGACCTGTACGTCAACCAGTTCATTGCTGCGACTCTGCAGTGGAAGGAAGAGGGCCTCGCCCTGGAGCAAGTGACCCGGTTCCCAACGGAGCAGGGCACGACGATCAAGGTCAAAGCCTCGCGACCGGTTGCACGGACGATCCACGTCCGGATCCCGGCCTGGGTCGCAGGCGCCGCGGAAGTCAGGGTGAATGGCCGCCTGTTGGAAGGCGTTGCCGACCCTGGCTCGTATGTTGGCGTACGCAGGGTATGGCGGGACGGAGATACCCTCGCCGTTCGTTTGCCGATGCAACTGCGCCAGGAGACCTTGCTCGGCGACGAGTCGGTCGCTGCTGCCCTGTACGGGCCGTTGGTGTTGGCGGGAGATCTCGGAGCGGGACCGGCGGACGGCCCACTACGTGTGGTTCACGGCCGTCCGACGGGCCCCGAGAACATTGCTCCGCCGGGACCGTTACCGAAGGTGGTAGTGCAGGACGCCGCCCAGGCACCCGCCTGGGTGGAGTTGGAATCAAAGGACGAGCTGCGTTTCAGGGCCGCCGCGGAGGGGGGTACGCGCAAGATGATTCCGATGTACCGCATCCGCGACGAGCGTTATGTCGTCTATTGGCAGCTGCCGAAAGCCCGGGCATGACGCTCGGGTAAGCTCCGCCGGGCCCGTTTTCTCCAGCCATTGACCGCCGTCGTCGGCCAGCCCCTGCCCGGGCAGGGGCTGCGGCATCGCATCATCAATTTCAACGCCGCGCCCGTGCGACTGCACAAACTGTCGCATGTTGGTTCTGGTTCACATAAACGACTCTTTCGCGGGCACTGCGGCAACTACTAATGTGCGGGGGTCGCGTTTTGCCACCCGCGCGCTTCCAAACTGTCAGGGCGTGGCCATAATGAAACGCGTCAGGTCCAACTCCCTTGCAACAGGATGGGTCTTCGATGACTGGGTTTCCGCAGCGAAGCAAAGGCTTTACGCTGATCGAGCTCATGGTGACCGTGGCCATCGTGGGCGTCCTGGCGACGATTGCCTATCCGAGCTACCGGAACTACGTCATCCGGGGCCAGCTCGTCAACGCGACGAGCGGTTTGTCGGCGGTCAGCGCGGACATGGAGCGCTATTTCCAGGACAACCGCACCTACCTTGCCGCCAACGGTTTCACTCCTCCGTGCCAGAGCGTCGCCGTGTACGGGACATTCAAAGTGTCGTGTCCGACGACCCCTACGGCAACCACGTATAGGTTGCAGGCCGTCGGCAGCGGTGCCACCGCAGGTTTTACGTTCTACATCGATCAGCAAGGCAGCCAGTCGAGCACCGTTGCGGCGCCTGCGCCGTCAGTATGGACCAGCTGCACCACGGGATGGGAAACCCGACCGGGCCAATGCTGATGCGACCCGCCAAAGCCCAAACCCATGCGGGATTCACTCTCATCGAGATGGTCGTGGCCCTGACGATCTTCAGCGTTCTCGTGGCCGCGACAGTTCCTACCATGCGTACGTGGGTCCAGAATTCGAAGGTCCGTGCCGTTGCGGATGCACTGCAAAACGGTGTGCGGCTGGCGCGCGTTGAATCGCTGCGTCGCAGCCGTCAGGTTGTATTCGCACTCACCAACAACCCGATGCCGCAAACTGGCGACTTCACGGCGACGACCAGTGGCAGCTACTGGGCGATCATGACCATACCGGCCATGACCGATGGCAGTGAGACCGCCGGCTTCGTCGAATCGGGCGTACTGGGCGCCACGAGTGCCAACGTACAGGTGACCGGACCCGCGCAAATCTGCTTCAACTCCGTCGGCCGCCTCGTAGCGAACGGCAGCACCGGTGTGGGCGGAGGCACCTGTACGGCGCCCACGACCGGTACGCCGCCAAAGTCGATCTATTCGATCAGGTTGGCCGGTGCCGACCACCCGTTACAGATCCAGGTGGCCCTGGGTGGTCAGGTCCACATGTGCGACCCGTCCCAGACGTTGTCCCGCACAAATCCCTACGGATGTTAGCCGTGATGCGTCCACGCTCAACGCGTTCTCGCCAGGGTGGTGTGGCCCTGATCGAGTCGCTGGTGTCCGTCCTGATCTTCTCATTCGGGGTGCTCGGGTTGATCGGTCTGCAGGCACGTGCCGTCAATTATTCGATGGATGCGGAGAACCGCGATCGAGCGGCCTTACTGGCAAACGAGATCGCCAGCAGCATGTGGCTCGCTGGGAGCGTCACAGCGAGCGCCGGACAGATCGCCGCATGGCAGGCGCGGGCCGCGGATGCCGCCCACTCCGGCTTCCCGAGCGGCAACGTGACCATCACACCTACGGCGGGGACCACCAACAGCGCCGATATTGTGATTACCTGGAGGGCGCAAACGGACGCCTCGACCGCGCCCAGTCGCAAGTTCACGACCCGGGTGACTCTGCCGTGATGCGCGCTACCCAACGGGGCATGACGTTAGTCGAGCTGCTGGTCGCCATGACTATCGGCATGGTGGTGACTCTTGTCGTCAGCAAGCTCCTCGTGGCAGGAGAGACCCACCGACGCACGACAACCTCGACGAACGACGCCGAACAGACCGGCAGCTATGCATTCTATGCCCTCGACCGCGCGTTGCGGAGCGCCGGGTCTGCCATCGCCGAATCTGCCTACCTGACAGACCGGGGAGTCTTGGGCTGCAAACTCAACGCGGCAGGCTTCCTGCCGCGTGCCGGCGCCTTCCCGGTGCCCTTCGCCACGACCTTTCTTGCCGGGGCAACCAGCAATCTGCGTGTGGCACCTGTGCTCATCGGGCAGAACCAGTCGGATGGGGGCTCGGATGTCCTGGTCGTCATGGCCGGATCGGGTGCCGCAGGAGGTGTGTCGCGCCAGATCAATGGCGCTGGTAGCTCCACCTCATTGGTTCTGCAAAATACGGTGGGCTTCTCAGCGGGCGATCTCACACTGGTCAGCCAAAGCGGCGTGACGGACTGTCTGGTCGAGCAAGTCGCGAGCGTCACCACACCGACGTTGAATATCGGTGGCACCTACTATACCGCTTCCGGCACCGCTACGAACCTGACGACCCTGTCCACGAGTACGTCAACCTATGTCACGCCGTTGGGCAATACTCAGGTCAACAATGTTCAGTTCCAGTTGTTCGGTGTCGGTGCCGACAACACGCTCTACAGCTACGACCTGCTGAAAAACCAGCAACTGGTCCAGGGCACGGGAGGCGATACGGCGCAGGCAATCGCCGACGGGGTCGTTCAGCTGAACGCGCTCTATGGGATCCAGAACGCCGCCTTGCCCGGCGTGTTGGGAACTTGGGCGAGCCCAGGAGACGCCGGCTACGACATCAACAGTGTCATGACCACGCCCGGAACCATCCAAAGGATCATCGCGGTACACGTCGCGTTGGTACTGCGCGGTGAGTACTACGACAAGAAGATAGTGTCCCCGGCGACACTCACGATATTCAGTGGCTATACGAACGCGGGTGGCGCTTCGCTTGCGAAGGTCATCAACCTGGACGCGACGGCGCAGCATTACCGCTACCGGGTGTTCGAATTCACGGTGCCGTTGCGAAACATGCTGCTGCTGGCGGGAAGCTGAGGCCGTCGCCATGCGCTTCTCACCCTCACGCCAGCGTGGAGTTGTGCTGGTCTTCACGCTGATCATTCTCCTGATCCTGTCAATCGGCGCGGTGGCTCTGGTTCGCTCCATGAAGACGTCGCTGGCCACCGCCGGTAACTTGTCTTTCCGGCGTGACCTCGTCAATCAAGGCGAGCAGGCGGTATCCGCCGTCATAGCGGCGTTCAAGACGGGTGCCTTCACGAGCTCGAGTGCGACAGATGCCGACAACTCCGCCGCGAACTACTCGTCCACGGTGCTCGCCACCAACGCCCAGGGCGTACCGAATGCGCTGCTCAGTAATACCGCATTCGGCAGGGTGGGTACGAGTGTGAACGACATCGTGGGTGCGACTCCCGACGTAAACATCCGCTATATCGTCGACCGACTGTGTAGCGCCACGGGTCCTTCGTCCGGGGCTCTTTGTGTCCAAACAACTGCCGCGCCGACAGGTGGTACCGCCCCCGGTAACGGGCTACCGCCCCCGAGCGCGACGGTCTACCGCCTCAGCGTGCGGGTTTCCGGTCCTCGAAGCACCCAGGTCTTCATCCAAACCACCTTCACCAAACCCGACTGACGGATAGCACATCATGATCCGTACCAGGCTGGCCGCCTTATCGTGCCTCCTCATGCTGGCAATGCCTGCTGGTGCGCAGACTGTCACCCTGGCTGATCAGCCGATTTTTGCCACCGCCGACGTGCCCGGTAACCTGGCGCTGGCGCTCTCGGTGGAATTCCCGACGGCGATCAGCGTAGCCAATCTCAACAACTACGCCGACGCGAGCACGTATCTGGGCTATTTCGACCCGTTGAAGTGCTATACCTACAGTTATAACTCCACCACCCCGTCGAGCAGTTATTTCCAACCCGCGAGTTTCGCAACCGGCACGAACAAGCATTCCTGCTCCGGCCAATGGAGCGGAAACTTCATGAACTGGGCCACGATGCAGACCATCGACCCGTTCCGCTGGGCGCTGACCGGCGGCTATCGCAGTGTGGATACGGCGACCCAGACGATTCTCGAGAAGGCGTGGGGGGCCAGCCAGGGCGCGATCACGAACTTTCCCTACCGCGGCACAGGGCAGGGCACCGGACACAATCTATCCACCAGCCTGATTGCCTCGGTTACGCCATTCAGCAACTGGCCCGCGTTCAACTCGGCCATCTGGTCGAACGGCAACATGATGGTGTTCTCGGCTGGCTCCGGGTACACGACCGCGGGCTCCAGCAGTTCCGTGAAAGAGCTGTCGGGCCTCAACGGTGTCAACACGAATGGCAACACCAATGCATACCGCGTTTACGTCCGGGTGAGCGTCTGTGATGCGAGTGTCCTGGGCATCAATGGGCTCGAGACCAATTGCGTAGGTTATGGAACGTCGACCCGCAATTACAAGCCGCAGGGGCTGATGCAGCAGTACGCCAGCAAGATCCGTTTCGCCGCATTCGCGTACCTGAATGGGCAGGGCTCGACCCAGCAGGGTGGCGTGCTGCGGGAACCGATGGGTTTCATCGGGCCGACCTACCCGCAACCTCTGTCGTCAACGTTGGTCACCAATCCGCGCTCCGAATGGGACGCCGCCACCGGCATCATGAGCACCAATCCCGACGCGACGACCGCGTCGGCGAGCGGCGTATCCCAGAGCGGGGTGATGAACTACCTCAACAAGTTCGGCCAATCCAGTCACAGCTACATGACGTACGACAACGTCAGCGAGCTGTACTATGCGGCGTTGCGCTATTACGAGAATCTGGGCAACGTGCCGCAGTGGACCAGCGGCGCCACGAGCACCATGCTGGACGGTTTCCCTGCCGTGACCACCTGGTCCGATCCGATCGCCTACAGCTGTCAGAAGAACTTCATCCTCGGCATTGGCGACAACCATACCTGGTACGACTACAACGTAGGCGGTGGCACCGCCAGCGGCAGCCGCAGCAAGCCTCCACTCGTGTCGAGCGACGCATTCAACCAGGCGGCGACCTGGACCAACAATCTGCAGACACTGGAGGGCATCACCCCGACCTCGACATGGCCCTTCGATACCGGCGCCACGTATTACATGGCCGGCCTTGCCTATGGCGCGCACGTCCTCGACATCCGTGCGGACTTGACCGGTACGCAGACGATCTCCACCTATTGGATGGACGTCATGGAATACCAGGGGGCGGAAGACCTGAATCCCTACTACCTGGCCGCCAAGTACGGCGGGTTCACCGTTCCCGGCAATTACAGCATCACCAACACCACGACGCCGTTGACGCTGAGCTCATACGACACCACCGGCAGTACCATCGTGATGAACGGTGGCAGGACGCGGTACCAGCCGGATAATTACTTCCTGGCCGGCAATGCGCAGATGATGGTGACTTCCCTCACCTCGGCCTTTACGAACATTGCCAACGCCATCAAGGCCTACACGACGTCGTTTTCGCTGTCGTCACCCGTCGTGGCCAGCGTCGGACAGACCTCGTTCGCCTCGCAGTACGACTCGACCAACTGGAACAGTGTCATAACGGCCAGCACCCTGAGCATCTCATCCGACGGTACCCCCACGACGTCACCGCTGTGGATGAGCAGCACAACGCTGCAGAACCAACTCGCCGGTACCGGCTGGCAGACCGGACGCCGCATCGCGACCTGGAGTGGCAGGGCCGGCGTACCGTTCGAAGTGGCCAATCTCAGCTCGACGCAGCTTGCCGCGCTCGTACCCAGCAGCTATTCCTCCTCGACGAGCAGTACCCAGTACCTCAACTACCTGCGCGGCGACCGGACGAATGAAGTGGGTTCCACGGCCACGGGAAGTACGAAGTCGCTGCGTGCGCGTACCTTGCTGCTCGGCGACATCGTCGATGCGGCTCTCACACCGGTGGGTACTCCGGGGAAGTCCTTCTCGGAAGCGCGTAATCCCGGGTACTCCGCTTTCAAGAGCAGCTGGGCGAGTCGGCCCACCATGGTCTATGCCGCCGCCAACGACGGAATGGTCCATGGTTTCGTCGGTTCCACCGGAGTAGAGCAATTCGCGTACGTCCCCAGTGCTCTTTTCCAGGGGCCGACCGCGACGCCCCAGGTGAACGGTCTCGCGGCTTTGGGCAACCCCAGCTTCAGTCATCACTACTATGTCGACGCGACGCCCTCGGCTTTCGACATCGATCTGAATCGAACCGGTGGCAACACCAGCGGGTCGCCGAACTGGCACACACTGTTGATCGGCGGCCTGGGCAAGGGGGGCAAGAGCTACTACGCGATCGACGTGACCAACCCGGCCGGCATGACCTCCGAGACCAGTGTAGCCAGCCTCGTCGCCTGGGAGTTCACCGACAGCACGATGGGCTATAGCTACGGCACGCCCACCGTCGTGAAGACCGCGAAGTATGGCTGGGTCGCAGCGCTGACCTCGGGATACAACAACAGCGACGGCTACGGCTACCTCTACCTGGTCAACCCCGGCACCGGCGCCTTGCTCGAGAAGATCAGGACCCCCAGCGCTTCCAATGGCCTCACGCAAGCATCGGCGTACGTGCAGGACTACAGCGACTACACGGCCGATTCCATCTATGCGGGCGATCTGAACGGACAACTCTGGCGCTTCGACCTCACCGGGACCGGCGGGAGCTATGCCGCCCCGACCCGGATTGCTCTCCTGACCGACTCGGCCGGCAATGCGCAGCCGGTCACCAGCCCTCCATTGATCGAAATCCATCCCACCACGCGGGCCCGTTACGTCATGCTGGGCACCGGCCAGATGCTGTCCACCCAAGACGTCAGCTCTTCATCAACACAGACTTTCTACGCCATCAACGACGGCGCGGCGGGTACCTTCAACGTCGTCAGCACCCCCATTACCCGGGCCGGCTTGACGCAACTGACGGACCTGACCACGGGAGTCACGATACCGGCGACATCGAAAGGCTGGTACTACGACCTGCCGGCGAGCTACCGGGTGTTGGCAAGGCCCGCGGCGTACAACGGCGTGATCGCCTTTGCTGCCTTGCTGCCCTCCACAGATGCCTGCAGCCCCACGGGATCGAGCAACGTGTATGCCGTCAACTACGCCACCGGGAAATCGGTGCTGACCCCTCCGCTGACGACCTCCACGACGCCCGCTGTCTATACGTCTTTCGCCTCCGCCATTACGAACCTCAGCTTCATCAGCGCCAATAGCAAGGTCGAGCTGATCGCCGGAGAGACCTCTGGGACGATCTCACAGGTCAAGGCCAACCTGTCCGGCATGATTGCCACGCGCCTGTTGAATTGGGTCGATCTGCCGACCGCGGAGTAGGGCGGACCCTACTCGCCGAGACGCGGTCGCATTGTGCCCTTCCCGTTGACAACCCCGGTGCAGGCACGCACCGTGCATCCCCAGGCCTCGAGGAGGAGTCGGAAATGCACGGGCCAACCTTCCAGGACCGCACCGAGATCTACGAACTCTACGCCCGCTACAGCTGGGCGTTGGACACAGGCGACACCGACGGCTACGTCGCCCTGTTCACAACTGACGCGGAAGTAACCGAAGAGACGAGCCATGGCACGTTGGAAGTGCGTCAGGGTCACGAGGGCGTTCGCAAGCTCGTCCTGAAGTTCCACGAGCGCCCCGACTTCCCAGGCCATCAACACCAGATGACGCAGTTCGTCTTCGAACCGGACCCACAGGGCAGGCCCGAGCACTGGCTCGTCCGCTCGTACGCCTGGGCCACGATCAACCGTCCGCCAGCGCCGCCCCATTTGTACTGGTGCGGACACGTGCGCGATGTCGTCGCGAAGGTCAACGGAGAGTGGAAGATCCGCTCCAAGGATATTATGGGATGGACGGGAGCCGTCCTCGCGCGCTTCGACGCATCCGGCCGCGAAGAACTGTGAACCCGGTCCGATTTCGGCCGACCAGGCCACTCACCGATCTCTGAGGCAGGTCCCGTCGGGCCCCGGTTTAGGTCCCGTTCAGCCACACGTGGGCATTCTTGGCCCACATATGGCAGATAGGGGAGTGGGCATGTCTCCACAGATCGGTCTCGTTGGATTGCTCGCGGCCGCGGCGTTGGGTCTCGTTGCATGTGGAGGCGGCAGCGCTGACAGTCCAACGGGGCAAGTGCGGTTGTCGGTGGGTGACGCGCCTGTCGATGGCGCTCAGGCCGTCGTGGTGAAATTCACGGGGGTTGAGCTGACCGGCAATAGCGGCAACCCGGTGCAGATCACTTTCACCCAGCCCAAGAGCATCGACCTGCTCAACCAGAGCGGCACGGCATCGGCCGTCCTGTTCGACCAACCCATTCCAGCAGGTTCCTACGGCCAGATCCGTCTCATGGTGGTGGCGGACGGTGACCCGGGCAATTCCTACATCACCCTGTCCGATGGAACGATGCACGGCCTGCAAGTGCCGAGCGGCTTCGAAACCGGTCTGAAACTCGTCTCCGGATTCACCGTCCCGGCGAGTGGCGTGGTGGACTACACCATCGACTTCGATCTGCGCAAATCCATCACGTGTCCCTCGGGACAAGCGCCCGCCTGTACTCTCAAGCCCACCGAGAAGCTGGTCGATAACACCACCGTGGGCAATATCCAGGGTGTTGTGGACAACACTCTCGTGCCCAATGGATGCACCCCTGGAATTTATCTCTACAACGGCACGGTCAGTGCTCCTGAAGACATGGACAGTACCGCTCCCTCGAGCGATACCAACCAGCCGTTGGCCTCCAGAGCGCCGGTCGCGACTTCCCAGCCGCCGTACTACTACCAGTTCACGTTCCTGCCGCCGGGCACCTATACCGTGGCGTTCACGTGCCAGGCTGACTTGGACAACCCCGATCAGGCGGATAGCACCGTCACGTTCAATCCGATCAAACCCGCGATCGCCATCGCGGCCAAACAGACAGTGACCGTGGACTTTCCCTGAGGACGAAGTATGAAGAAAATCCTGTATGCAGCGGTACTGGTCGCCTGTGCGGCACCCGCTCTTGCCGACGTAGGAGTATCCATCAGCCTCGGTCAACCGGGCTTCTACGGCCAGATCGACATTGGCGCCGTGCCGCGCCCTCAGTTGGTCTACCCGCAGCCGGTGGTGATCCAGCGGACACCGGAATTCGTTGCGGCCGCCCCGATCTACCTGCACGTGCCGCCCGGCCACGAAAAGCACTGGAGCAAACACTGCGCGCAATACCAGGCCTGCGGCCGACCGGTCTATTTTGTTCGAGATGACTGGTACAACAAGGAATACGTGCCGCATTACCGGCACGGCGGCGATGATCACGGTGGCGGACATGGTCACGGCCGGGGACACGACAAAGGCCGCGGCCACGACTGAGCGATTCAATACCCGAGTCGTGCGGGGCGCGCCGGTTTCCAGCCGGCGCGCACAGGTCTCATGAGGTTGTGTTAGCGCTGACTCTCCTTGTTACCACCCTGGCGCTCTTTGTTGCGATCCATCTGTCCGCCTTGTTGGCCCGTACCGCCCCCCTGTGAGCCGTGCTGGCCTTTGCGATCATCGTGCTGCGTGTGTTGCTGTCCCTGTTTACCCTGGTCCTGGCCACCTTGACGCTGGCCGCCGCCCGGATTCTGGCCGCCTTGATTCTGGTTCGACATGGAACACCCCTCGGAAACGACAGTTGACCGTCGTACGCTAACGCATCCGGGGTTGCGCGGCTGTCAGAGACGGAGAGCGGCTGAGTCAAAGTTCACTTACGTCCAGGCTCAGCTTGGGCATATGTCACCCCTCCATTTGACGTAAAGCAACGGAAATCCGCACCTTCCGGGTGCTCCATAAAAATTGAGGGACCTTCACCCGGGAACCCCCGCAGGGTCCCGCGAAGTGCGACCTCCATCACACGCCGCCCGCACATCGAGCTGTTAGCGTGCTCGATTGAGGAGGCTCACTGTATGACTGCTGCCCGCACCGCCACTCCGGTCGACACCGTTCCAGGGACCCGGAACCCCGATACGGCAGCCTTTCGTTTCGTGGAGCTCCTCGCGCAGGAACTCTCCACCGGCAAGATCGATCTCCCGAGCTTCCCGGACATCGCCGTGCGCGTACGTCAGGTATTGGCGGACGAGAACGTCAAACCCGAGCAGGTCGTACGCGTGGTCAGCGCTGAGCCGGCGCTGGCAGCCCGGCTCCTCAACATCGCCAATTCGGCAGCTCTCAACTTCACCGGTAAGGCGGTGACCGACTTACGCGCTGCGATTGCCCGCATGGGTTTCAACATGGTGCGTAGCGCTTCCATTGCCTTCGCGCTGTGGCAGTTGAAAAGCGCCGAAAACCTCAAAGGACTGGGCAGGCCTCTGGAAGACCTCTGGCAATCCAGCACCTCCGTCGCCGCCATGTCCTACGTCCTCGCGCGCCGGGTGTCCCAGGTCAACCCGGACACGGCGCTCCTGGCTGGGCTGCTGCACGAAATCGGCAAGCTCTACATTCTGACCCGCGCGCATCAGCACACCGATCTGCTGTCCGACCAGCTAACTTACCAGGCGGTGGTCCGCGACTGGCATTCAGGTATCGCGCAGGCGCTCCTCGAGAACTGGAGCATGCCCGAGGAGATCGTGGCCGCGGTGAGCGGATTCGAGGATTTTGAGCGCGAGCATCCAGGACCACTGGACCTGACCGACGTCCTGACGCTCGCCACCTTGTTTGTGGCCTGCCGCGAGCATCCGCAGACGCTTGAGCTCAATCTGCAAGGCGTCGCCGCGGCAAAGCGGCTGAAGCTCGCCGCCGCCACCTATGAGCAGCTCATCGAGGAGTCCGCCCAGGAGGTCGCAGCGATGCAGCAGGCGCTAGGCCGCTGAAGGGCCGGTCGGCAGCTTGCTCTCCGGGATGGGCAGGTTCTCGGGAAGTGGCTGTACGGCGATCAGGCGCAAGGCGATCAGGAGCGCCGCCACCAACATCACGCCGATAAACACCGCGACACCGGTCCAGCCGGCGTGACTCCACGCAACACCACCGGCGGTTCCCAACACACTGGAGCCCAGGTAGAGAAAGAACAGATAAAACGAGGCAGCCTGGGCGCGTGCCGCGTTTCCGCGCCGGCTCACCCAACTCGATGCCACCGAATGGCCGCCAAAATATCCGGCGGTGACGACTCCGACACCTAACACGACGCACAGCAGGGGCGGCAGGGCGGTGAGTCCCACGCCAACGAGCATGATGAAAAGGGGAATCCAGAATACACGCCGGCGGCCGAGCCTTCCGGCCAGGTCGCCGAACCAGGTCGAGCTGACAGACCCGACGATGTAGAACAGAAAGATGAACCCTACCGCGGTCTGGCTCAGGGCGTACGGCGGCGCCAACAGGTGAAACGTCACGAAGTTGTAGAGCGTCACGAACGAGCCCATGAGCAGAAAGCTTTCCGCGTAGAGCCAGGGCAGGGCGGCATCCTTCCTCAGAGTCCGCACACTGGCCGAAATTGAAGCCCAGTCATGGCTGCGAGGCACGAAGCCGCGCGAGTGCGGTGCTGTGCGCCAGAATACGAGCGCTCCAACCACACTGAGCGCGCCAATGACCCCGAGAGCAAAGCGCCACCCGAGCCAGTCAGCGAGCGCACTGGCGATGATCCGGCTCACCATGCCGCCGAGCGCGGATCCTGAGATGTACAGTCCCATCGCACCGCCCAAGGAGCTGGCATCGACTTCCTCCGCGACATAGGTCATGGCGATCGCCGGAATGCCCGAGATCGCGATCCCTGTGAGGAATCGCATCACCAACAATGTATGCCAGCCTGGAGCCGCGGCGGACGCCAGTGCCAGAATCGAGCCGGCAATGAGGGAGACGGCCATCAGTTGGCGCCTGCCGAGCCGGTCGGAAATAACGCTCGCAAAAAGCAGCATGAAGGCCATCGGCCCGGTCGCCAGCGACACGACCAGGCTGGCCTCCGCCGCGCTGACGGAGAATGTCCGCGAGAAAATGGGCAGCAGGGACTGCACGCAGTAGAGCAGCCCGAATGTCGTGAACCCGGTAATCAGCAGCGCCAGCCGCAGTCGGCGATAAGCGGGTGTGCCCGCGGTGATCGGTAGGGAGGGAGCGTCAGAATTCATGGGGCCGAGAGTGTAGCCGAGCTTGGGCCCGAGAGTTCCGCTACACGCACGAACGGGTGTAGCCTCCTAGTCGGCGTCCAATTAACCGGAAGAGGGCATCGTCATGGCGGAACCCCACGTGTACAAGACCGTCCAGATCACCGGCAGCTCGTCCTCGAGCTCGGACGACGCCATTCGGGTCGCCATCGAGAAGGCCGGCAAGACTGTCCACAATCTGCGCTGGTTCCACGTGACCGACACCCGCGGCCACATCGAAAACGGAAAAATCGCCAGCTGGCAGGTCAGCATCGATCTGGGCTTTACACTCGATTGATTCAAGCGTGGCGGACGGGATCCGCCAGGCGTGTACAGTCCGGGCGAAGCTGATCCCTGGCTGCTCGCGACGCGGCCTGGATGCGTGCGCGTCGCCAGGCCGCCGGGCTGACGCCGAATACACGGCGAAACAGCCGGCACAAGTGCGCCTGGTCGCATAGGCCGCAGGCAACGGCAATCTGCGAGAGGGGCTCGCGAGTCGACTCCAACATCCTGCGGCCCAACTCTGCCCGCTGCCTCGCAATATACTGACGCGGTGAGACGCCGGTTGTGAGTTTGAAGCGGCGCGAGAAATTCCCCGTGCTCATGTACACGAGACTCGAGAGCTGATCCCGGGTGATCCGCTCCGCCAGGTGAGTCTCGATGTGCCGGAACAGGCGAGCCCATTGCCACGCAGCCAGCCCGCCGGGGCGGGCAGTCCTTTCGTTATCCTGGTCCATGTGTGTCACTCGTGATTCGCGCGGTCCGCGCCCCAGGGGAGTCTTCCCAACCGCCGCCCAATGACCGGATCAGATCAACACTGGACTGGAGCTGCAGGGTGTCCAGGTTGAGCTCCGTCAACTGCGTTTGCAGCAGGGCGGTCTGAGAAGTGACGACGGTCAGATAGTCGGCCGCCCCCTGTACGTACAGAGCCATTGACAAGTTCAGCGTACGCTGCGCGTCACTGACCGCGGCCTTCTCATCTTCGGAGGCGTCGTGATAGTGGTTGAGCGTGGCGAGACTATCCTCGACCTGTTGGAACGCGGTGACGACCGTGTTGCGGTAGTTGGCGGCGGAGGCATCGAACTCGGCACGCGCCTGCGCGACCTGCGCCCGCCGCAAGCCGCCATCGAACACACTGAGCAGGGCATTCGGCCCGATCGCCCAGAACGAGCTGGGCGCGCTCAACCAGTTCGAAAACCCCTTGCTCTGGAAGCCACCCTGCGCACCCAGCGTCAATGTCGGAAAATAGGCCGCCCGCGCCACGCCGATGTTGGCGTTGGCCGCGATCATGCGTCGCTGGGCGGCGGCGATGTCCGGCCGGCGCTCGAGCAAGGTGGAGGGTACGCCGCTGGGGATCTGCGGCAGGTTGATATTGACGATCTCCGCCTTGATGGAGAAAGTGGATGCCGAGACTCCCAGTAGCGCGGCAATCGCGTGTTCCAGCAAAGCGCGCTGCGCAAGTGTCTGCTCAGCCTGGGAGCGAGTGGCGTCGAGCTGCGTTTTGGCCTGCGACACGTCCAGCCCAGGCGCGATTCCAGCGTCGTGACGCTGTTGGGTGAGTCCCAGGGCGCGCGCATAGGCCGCTACGGTCTCGTTCAGAATCTGGCTTTCGCGGTCCAGACTGCGCAGTTGGATGTAGTCGGTCACCAGCTGTGCGATGAGCGAGAGCCGTGCATTCTCGAGATCCGCGGCAGAGGCCGCTGCATTGGCTGTGCCCGCTGCGACCTCGTTGCGAATCCGGCCCCACAGATCGAGCTCGTAGCTGACCGTCCCACCGACCGTGTTGTCATTGAAATACGCGGACGACGTGGAAGGCCTGAGCGGCGCGTTGACCGAATCGCGGTTGCGTGTGACGGAGGCGGAAACGCCGAGCGTCGGGAATAGTCCTGCCCGCGCCTGATCGGCCAGCGCTCGGGCTTCCGCGTAGTTGGCCACTGCCGCGGCCAGCGTCGGATTCCCCTCGATCAACCGTTTCTCCAGGTCATCGAGCTCGGTGCTGTCGTAGAGCGTCCACCAGCTGTCACGCGGCAGCTGGTCGGAAGGCTGCGCCTGGGTCCAGGGCCCGATTTCCTTGTAGGCATCCCCGGCGGGAATCTCCGGCACCTTCATCGGGGGTGCGAGGGAACAGGCGCTCAGGGATAGCGCCAACGCGGCGCCGATTCCCAGCAGGGACTCAACTCTTCTCATTTCCGCTCTTGGTCTTGGAGGCAGGGGTGTCGTTTGCGGCCGCGGCGGCGACATGAACCTCCGCGCCGTTGCTGATTCCGTCCGGCGGATTCTCGATCACACGGTCCTGGGGCGAGAGGCCGGAGGCCAGCTCGACGACCGTCCCGAGGTCGCGCTCGATGGTGACCGGCTTGAGCGCCACACGATTTCCGGCGACGACCGTCGCAATCGACAAGCCGCGCGCATCGAAGATCAGAGCACTGGAAGGCACGCTCAGCGCATTCGCCGGAGCGACCTGCAAATGGATGCTGGCGTAGTCTCCAGGCATCAATTCGCCTGTGCTGTTGTCGACGATCAGCTGCATGAGGGTTGTGCCCGTTGCCGGGTCTACGGCCTGCGCGGAGGCCTCGACCGTGCCTGTGTACGTCTTGTCGGGGTGCTCCGGGACGGTGAGGGTGGCTTTCGTACCCGGCGGGACACTGGGCACATAGTTCTGCGGCACGTTGACATAGACCCGCAGCCTGCTGGTTGCGGACACCACGAACAGTTGCGCGCCCCCGGTAGCTCCTACATTGATGAGAGCGCCAATGTCGGTATCACGCGCGGTGACGATTCCATCGAACGGCGCGACGAGCCGCTTGAAATCCTC
>DAITMW010000023.1:0-6459 GCA_036834945.1 Steroidobacteraceae bacterium | reverse complement strand
AGCTGGCCGGCTTTCACCTTGCTGCCGATGTCATGCGTCCAACTCTTCAGGTAACCCGGCACACGGGCGTAGATCGGTGCGCTGATGTAGGCCTGGAGCCGCCCGGGAAGATCCAACCCTTCCTCCTCGTCGGCGGGCTGCGGGCTGACCAGGGCGACGGTGGGCACGGACTGAGCCTCCGTCAGGGCTCGCAGGCGTGAGTTCTGGTTCGCGCGGCTGCCCATGCCGTAGGCAACGACGGCGATGGCGATCAGAACGAATGCGCTCCCGTAGCGGCGCAGCCTGTGTGGACTGGCGGGACTCGCACTCCGATCAGACTCTGACATGATTTTCCTCGAGAGGGGCGTCGGGCGCTGGTTTGGGCGCGTAGTGTCGGTGAATGATGCTGAACACCACGGGGACGAAGAACAGCGTGGAGACAGTTGCGAAAATGAGGCCGCCGATCACGGCACGGCCGAGAGGCGCGTTCTGCTCGCCGCCGTCGCCGAGTCCGAGTGCCATCGGCAGCATACCGATCACCATCGCGAGTGCGGTCATCAACACGGGGCGCAGTCGAACGAAGCCCGCTTCCAGGGCTGCCTGCGTCGCGTTACCCAACTCCTCGAGCTTCTCGCGTGCGAAACTGATGATGAGCACGCTGTTGGCCGTGGCAACGCCCATGCACATGATCGCCCCGGTGAGCGCCGGTACGGACAGGGTGGTATGCGTTGCAAACAGCATCCACACGATCCCGGCAATGGCCGCCGGTAGCGCCGTGATGATGACGAAAGGATCACTCCAGGACTGGAAGTTGATCACAATCAACAAGTAGATCAGCACGATGGCCCCGAGCAGCCCGAACAGCAGCCCGGAGTAGGCACTCTTCATGGTCGCGGTCTGGCCGACCATGGCGACGATCGACCCTTTCGGTTTGTCCTTGTCGTTCCGGACGAGGATTTTCTGAATGTCCGCTGAAACCGCGCCCAGATCCCGGCCCTGCGTCGTGGCGTAGACCTGCACCATTGGCGAGATGTCGTATTGGGACACCACCGCGTCCGTGGTTGCGCGCTGTATGTTGGCAATACCGCCGAGCACTGTGGTGGGCGCGCCGTGTGCATTGATTGGCAGGTTGCGCAGCTCCGACAGACTGTCGATCTGGTACTGCGGCGTCTGCAGTGCGATCGGGTAGGTCACGCCGTTCTTCTCATTCAGCCAATAAGTGGGCGCAACCTGGCTGGAGCTGGCGAGGTTGACGACCAGGCTGTTGGTGACGTCGGCCGCGGTGACCCCGGTATATTGGGCGCGCGTCCGGTCGAGGTTGACGTTGAGGGCCGGCTCCGCGGCGGACTGCTGTATTCGTGCGTCGGCTACTCCCGTGACGTGACGGATCTGTGCCAGCAGCTTGTTGGCATAGGCATAGTCGGCCTGCAGGTCATTGCCCCGGACCTGGACATCGATCGGTGCCGGGGCCCCGAAATTCAGGATCTGACTGACGATGTCGGCGGGCAGGAACGAGAACTCCATCCCGGGAAAACGGCGCGGCAGCTCATTGCGCAGCAGACTGACGTACGCCGCTGTCGGCGCATGCCCTTCGTTGAGCGAGATCTGGATGTCGCCGTCGGATTCGCCGATGGTGCCGGTGTTGTTGTAGATCGTGTTGATCGACGACAAATAGGTGCCGATGTTATCCACCACGGTAGCGATCTCTTTCGGCGGGATCATTTGCCGGATCGCCCCCTCGACCGTCGCGAAACGGGCGGCGGTCTCCTCGAGACGCATGCCCACCGGCGCGCGCACGTGCATCAGGATCTGTCCGCCGTCCACTTGCGGAAAGAAATTCCGGCCGAGGAACGGAGCCAACAGGAAGGATAGGGCGATGAAGCCCAGGAAGCCGCCCACAAAGGCCTTGCGATGCTCGATGGCCAGGGCCAACAGCTGGTGATAGCCGCTGCGCAGCCGCGTGAAACGATCTTCGAAGGCGCGTTGGAAGCGCACGAAGGGGTTGCTGGACGGCGGTTGCGGCAACACGTTGCCATGCTCGTCGACGTGGGCGGCATGGGCGCGCAGCAGATATTTCGCCAACGTGGGGACCAGGGTCCGCGAAAGCAGGAACGAGAACACCATGGCAAACATGACGCTCTCCGCCAGGGGCACGAAGAGAAAGCGGGCCACGCCATCCAGAAAGAACATTGGCACGAAGACGATGCAGATACACAGCAGCGACACGAAGGCCGGCACCACGATCTGGGAGGCGCCGTCCATGATGGCCGTCTCCACGGGTTTACCCTGCTCGAGGTGATAGTTGATGCTCTCGATCGTGACCGTGGCCTCGTCGACTAGAATGCCCACGGCGAGCGCGAGACCGCCCAGGGTCATGATATTGAGCGTTTCGCCGAGAGCGGCGAGGGTCCCGATGGCTCCGAGAATCGAGAGGGGGATCGATGTAGTGACGATCAAGGTCGAGCGCCAGCTCCCCAGGAAGAGCAGGATCATCAGGCTGGTGAGTGCCGCGGCAATCACGCCTTCGCGGATCACGCCATGGATTGAGGCACGCACGAATATCGACTGATCCGCGAACGGCTTCACTTGGAGCGTGTCCGGCAGGGACGGCTTGATGACCTGCAGCATGTTCTTGATACCGCCGACGATGTCCAATGTGGATGTCGTCCCGTTCTTGAACACACTGAGCATCACCGAGCGATTGCCGTCCACGTGGACGACATTGTTCTGGACCGCGTTGCCGTTGTGAACATGGGCAACATCGTGCATATAGACCATCGCTCCACCCACACTCTTGATGGGCAGATCGCCGAGGTCGGATATCTTCGCAGGCGCGCTGTTGAGATTGACGGTGTACTCGTAGCTTCCGATCTTTTCCGTGCCGACGGGTGTGATCAGATTTTGCGCGGCCAGGACATTGGCAACATCGAGACCCGTCAGCCCCCGTGCCTGCAATGCCGCGGTATCCAGGTCGAACATGATCTGCGGCGTCTTGCCACCGAATGGGTAGGGAATGGCGGCTCCCTGTACCGTCACGAGCCGGGTCCGTACGAAGTTGAGGCCCAGATCGGCGAGCATCTGCTCGGTCAGTTGCTTGCCCGAGAGGGCGAGTTGGATGATCGGTACGGTGGAGGCGTTGTAATTGATGATCAGCGGCGGAGTCGCCCCGGGCGGCATCTGCTTGAGCAAGGTCTGCGAGATGGCCGTGACCTGTGCATTGGCGGTCGCGATATTGACCGACTGATGGAAATAGATTTTGACGATGCCGAAGGTGGTGTACGAATTGGACTCAATATGCTCGATATCGTTGACGGTCGTGGTGAGCGCGCGCTCGAATGGAGTAATGATGCGTCCGGACATCTGATCCGGAGGCAGTCCCTGATATTGCCAGGCGACACCGATGACCGGGATGTTGATGTCCGGAAAGATGTCCACCGGCATGCGCAACGCGGCGAGTGTGCCGATGAGCAGAATGAGCAACGCTACGACGATGAACGTATAGGGACGCCGCAGCGCGAGCCGGACTATGCCGAGCATAGCGCCACTCCCGGGTGATCAGGACGCGTCATTGACAGGCTCCAGAATATGCGCAAACGCTTCGGCCAGCTCGCGACTCTGCAGAGGTTTGCGCAACACCTCGTTCACGCCGCTACTGGCCGCGCGGGCCGCGAGTTGGGTCCCGCGAAACCCGCTCATGAGAATGATGGGAATGTCAGGCCGTAGCCGTCGGACCTCGCGCGCGAGTTCCGTGCCGGTGATCCCGGGCATCGCTTCATCAGTCAGGACCGCATCGAACCGCTGAGGTTGCGTCTGAAAGGCACGCAGCGCGGCAGCGCTGGACTTGAAGCCCACCGGCTCATAACCGAGTTGCGCGAGCGTCTCCTCGGTGAGGGCGACCAACGCCGCCTCGTCATCCACGATCATGACTGTCTCGCCGCTGCCCTGGGGTAGCTCACGCTGCACCTCAACCGCTGGCTCGTGAGCCTCCCCGGTCGCCGGTAACCAGATCTCGAAGCGGGTCCCTTCGCCGACCTTGGACCGGACATCGATGCCGCCGCCGAGATCGCTGACGATCCCATGCACGAGCGACAAACCGAGCCCTGTGCCTTCCCCGACTCCCTTGGTTGTGAAAAAGGGATCGAAAATACGCTCGATGACCTGCGGTGGGATGCCACTACCCGTATCACTGACGACGAGCCTGACATGCGGGCGGGCGGCCAACGTTCCACGCAGAACCGTTCGAGGCTTGGTCAGGTCGACTTGCTCGAGGACGACACTCAGCGTTCCGCCGGCCGCCATCGCCTGCATGGCGTTCGTACAGAGATTCATTGCAACCTGGTGCAGGCGCGTGGCATCTCCGATCACCGCGGCATTGCCCGCCGAGAGTTGCTTCTCGAGACGGATGTTTCCAGGCAGGGAAGCCTCGAGGAGCTCCAGTGTTTCCTCCACGATGAACTGGATGTTCACCGGCACGCGCTCACCCATGCCGCTGCGGCTGAAGCCCAGAATCCGGTCCACCAGCGACTTGGCACGACCGGCGGCGTGCATGACATTGTCGAGATGGCGGCGAAGGGTGCTTCCCTCCTGGGTCCCCTGGTGGGCCAGCTCGCCATATCCGATGATCGCACCGAGGATGTTGTTGAAATCGTGCGCGATGCCGCCGGCGAGGGTCCCGATCGCTTCCATCTTCTGTGACTGGAGCAATTGCGCCTCCAGGCGTTCCTTGTCGGTCTGGGCCTGTTTCTCGGCGGTCACGTCGATGGCCGACCCGACGAAGCGCAACGGGCTGCCTGTCGCATCACGGAGGCACCGGCCGCGCGAGAGTAGCCAACACCACGACCCGTCGGGCTGACGGACGCGATATTCGAACTCGAAGCGCGGCGTGAGCCCACGAAGATGGTCTTCGATCGCCCGCTCGAAACCCGGCTTGTCGTCGGGATGAAAGAAAACCCGCGCCAGCCAGGCCTCGCGGCTGGCGATCGGGCTGTCGATGCTCTGCCCCTGGAGTGTTTTCATTTTGGGCGACAGGAACAGTCGGTCGGTCACGACGTCCCAATCCCAATGCCCTTCGTTGGCAGCCTCCATCGCCAACGCATAGCGCTCCTCGCTGTCGCGCAACGCGCGCTCGCCGGACTCGATATGACGCAGCTGCCGTAAGACCGCTGCAATGGTCAGCACGCCCAGAAGTGTCAGGGCTATCGTCCGGACTGCAATGCTGATTGCTTCGTCTCGCCAGGGACGCAACACGACATGCGCGTCTCGCGTGATGGCCACGTTCAACGGAGTGTCCCGGACCTGCGCCATCGCCACGAACTCCCGCCTTCCATCGAGCGGATTCGCGAAACCCGCGGCGTGCCGGACCGATGCGGTCGCCAGACCGGGAAACCTGTGTCCAACGAGCGTTGGAGCGGATGGATTGCGCAACAACATCGTGCCATCCCGACGCAGCAGGTATATCGAAGTGCCCGCGCCCAGGTTCACGGCTGAGTAGAACTTCCGCAGATCGTCGAGATCGACGACGGCCGTCACCACGCCGGAAAAATTGCCGTGCTTGTCCTCGAGGCGACGCGATAGAACGATCGAACTGCGCCCGGTAGAGCGGGCCAGCAGCGGCTCGCTCATGAACAGCCCCGTGTCGGCATGATCCCGCTGAGCGATGAAGTAGGGCCGGTCCGAAACGTCGAGCTGAGACGCGGTGCTGCCCTGAGAGCGGTGCAGCTCAATGCCGTGCGCGTCGATAATCGTCACGAACCGCACCTGCCGCGCCCCTGTCGCGCGTGCGGCGAGTGCCGCGTCGATGTTGCTTTCCGGAGTGCCGCTCATGTCGTCTCTGTACCAACGCGCGATATCCAGAAGCAGAAGATCAATAGCCTGCCAGCTCCACGCGGTCTGCTCCCCGAGTGCGTTTGCTACGTTGGAAAGCTCACGATTGGTCGCGTAGACGGTGTGCCGATACGAGTGCCACACGTCGAATGCCGACGCTCCATCAAAGGCGAGGAGGACGAGCACCCCGAGTGTGACTACGAGGATGCCAAACCGCCTGAAGCGGGAGGCATCAGCCTGGAACGACGCAGTGTGATCCATTTGCGAGACAGCGTAGCCGTGAGGCCCTGCCGCTGGATTTCGGCGTGCGCGTGCCCCATTTCAATTGAAATCGAAACAGAGCACGCAGCGTTTCGAGCCGCGCCCCGCGGCGACCGGTATGCACCGCCACAGGGCGACCCGAAATCGGCACCCGCCGACTGGGCTCAACCGACAGCGTTTGCCCGCGCGCGGGCAACGGCTGCCGCGACCTGGCCCTGTGCGGACTTGATCGCACCGCGGACGCACTGGCCATCATCGAAGCTGACTGGATCGAGCGAGTAGCAGATCTTCTGCGCTGTCGCCTGCACGGCGTCATTCAAGAGCGCTACTCCGGAATTCGTCGTCAGGGTCACGGGATCCACCTTGATCCGCCCGGTCTGCGTCATTTCCTCGATG
>DAITMW010000022.1:43277-44840 GCA_036834945.1 Steroidobacteraceae bacterium | reverse complement strand
TACGCCTCGGGCGCCGTAACCGGCGCGCAGTATGCCGGTGGCCTCGTCGGCTACAACAACTCGCTGACCAGTCCCACCTCTACGACGATCAGCGACAGCTATGCGAGCGGCTCCGTGACCGGAACCGGTCCGGCGTTCGGAATCGGCGGATTGGTGGGCTTCAATTATTCGGGCGGCGGCACCACCAACATCAGCAACACTTACGCCTCCGGAGCAGTGAGCGGCGGCGGCAGCTCGTTTGTCGGTGGCTTGATTGGCGACAATCTCTCGAGCGGCACGACAAACGTCACCCATAGCTTCTGGGACACGACGACGACCGGCCAGGCCACATCCGCAGGTAACCTGGGCACCGGGATGACGACGGCCCAGATGCAACAGCAGAGTACCTTCACGGGCTGGGATTTCAGCAGCACGGGCTCCTGGGTCATCTACGAGGGCCATACCGATCCGCTGTTGCGTGGTTTCCTGACGCCGCTGACCGTAACCGCGAATGACGCCACGAAGACGTATGACGCGGCGGGCTACACCGGTGGCAACGGCGTGTCCTATTCGACCACGCCCGGCGGCAATCTTCTTGGCACACCGGGCTTTACCGGCTCTTCGCAGGGTGCCGTCGATGTGGGGAGTTACGCGATTACGCCGCAAGGCCTGTACTCGAATCAGCAAGGCTATCTGATCTCCTATGTCAGCGGGACGCTGACAGTCAACCCGGCGGCCCTGACGATTACCGGCACTACGGTAACGACCAAGACGTACGACAGGACCGCGACGGCGACGCTCACGGGCGGCACACTCGTGGGCGTGCAAGGCTCCGATGTCCTGACATTGAACCAGGGCGGGACGTTCGCAACGGCGAACGCCGGAACCGGTCTAACGGTCACGGCCTCGGACAGCATCTCCGGCACGAAGGCGGGCAACTACACGCTCACCCAGCCGACCGGGCTGACGGGCGACATCACGCCGGCCACTCTGACAGTCACCGGCTCGACCGTCTCCAACAAGGTCTACGACGGGACCACGACCGCAACCCTGACAGGCGGCGCACTCTCCGGCGTCATCGGCCCCGATGTCGTAACGCTGACTGAAGCAGGGACCTTTGTCACCAAGAACGCCGGCACCGGAATCGGTGTAACGACGGCGGATACCCTGGGTGGTGCTGCGGCGGGCAACTACACACTAACGCAACCGACAGGGCTGACCGCTGACATCACGCCGGCCACGTTGACGATCACCGGCACGAGCATCGCGTCCAACAAGGTTTACGACGGCACGACGGCGGCGACCATCACCGGGGGTACACTCTCGGGAGTGATCGGCTCCGACGCCGTGACACTCGTCCAGGGTGGCATTTTTGCGTCGGCGAACGCCGGGACCGGCATTGCCGTCACCGGCGCGGACAGCCTCAGCGGCACGGAGGCTGGGAACTATGTGCTCGCGGCTCAACCCTCGGGATTGAGTGCTAACATTACTCCTGCGGCATTGACTGTCACCGGCACGAGCGTCTCCAATAAGGTTTACGACGGCACTACGGCCGCCACCCTGACGGGCGGCACGCTCTCCGGC
>DAITMW010000022.1:0-43177 GCA_036834945.1 Steroidobacteraceae bacterium | reverse complement strand
TAAGGTTTACGACGGCACTACGGCCGCCACCCTGACGGGCGGCACGCTCTCCGGCATCATCGGCTCTGATGTGGTAACTCTCACCCAGGCGGGAACCTTCGCCTCGAAAAATGTGGGCACGGGAGTCGCCGTGACAGCGGCGGATGGCCTGGGTGGCGCCGCGGCAGGTAACTACACGTTGACGCAGCCGATCGGGCTAACTGCCAACATCGCGCCGGCGGCCTTGACGGTGACGGGAACCAGCGTCGCCAACAAAGTGTACGACGGCACAGCGGCAGCGGCTCTCACTGGAGGTACCCTTTCCGGAGTGACCGGTTCCGATGTCGTGACACTCGTCCAGGATGGCACTTTCGCTTCGGCAAACGCCGGTACGGGCATTGCCGTCACGGCCGCAGACAGTTTGAGTGGCACCGCCGCAGGCAACTACGTGCTGGCCGCGCAGCCGAGCGGGCTCACTGCCGACATCACGCCCGCCACCTTGACGTACATCGCCTCACCGAGCAGGACCCTCTCCGGGAAGGCACCCACCGGCCTGAGCGGTACTGTCACCGGATTTGTATCGGGCGAAACGCTCGCCAACGCGACCACGGGCACATTGTCCTGGACGACGAGTGCAATAGCGACGAGTCCCGCTGGCTCTTACGCTATTGACGGAAGCGGACTCAGTGCCACCAACTACGTGTTCGCACAAGCAGCAGGCAACGCAAACGCACTCACAGTGACCGCCGCTGGATCCACGCCAATTCCGGCGGTCGCCGCGATCGAGAGCACCGTTCTGCAGTCCTCGGGTTCCCCTTCGGCCCCCAGGGTTGACCAGTCATTCGATCACGACGGCAAAGCCAGGCTGGTCATCGAGGATCTGGGTGTGAAGCTGCCCCCCGATGCGATCGGCACTCACTAGAAGAAGAACTTACGTGAGAAACAAACTTCCTGTCGCCCCACGGCCGGTATTGGCCGCGCTCATCGGTACCTGTCCGGCGGTTGCCGCCTGGGCAGCGCCGCCACCGCCTGCCCCGAACTCCGGCACGATCCTTCAGCAGGCGCAGCCCACCCCTGCACCGACGCCCGCTCCCAACAAGAGCGGACTGAACGTCGAGCAGGCTCAGCCGAATGTCCTGCCCCCCAGTGTGCCGTTCCGGGTCTCGCGCATCGAGATCAGCGGCAACACTCAGATCACGACCGAAACGTTGCACGCCCTGGTCGCCGGTGTCGAAGGCCAGCGCATTACGCTGCCCGAGTTGAGTACGGCGATAGCACGCATCACCGACTACTACCACAAGCTTGGTTACCCGCTGGCCAGGGCGATCATCCCGGCACAGACCATGCGGGACGGTGTGGTCCACGTCGAGGTTATCGAGGCGCGCTACAGCAAGGTCACGGTCAAGAACCGCAGCCGTGTCAGCAGCGGCTTGCTGGAATCGACGCTCGCCGATCTGAAGAGTGGTGCCGTCGTTTCCCAGGCACCATTGGATCACAGCCTGCTGCTGATCTCGGACATCCCCGGTGTCACGATGCAAGCCACCTTGAAACCGGGGACCGAAGTGGGCAGCTCCGAGCTGGTCGTCGATACGCAGACGCCTCGACTGCTGACCGGCAGTGCCACTGTGGATAACAGCGGTGACGCGTACAGCGGAAGGGCCCGCATCGGTGCCAACGTCAACTTCCTCGAGCCCTTTCACCAAGGCGATGTCTTCGGACTTTCCGCCCTGAGCTCGGGCGGTGGGATGAACTATGGCCGCGTGTCCTACGATGCCCTGCTCAACGGGGAAGGTACCAGGCTAGGTGCCGGGTTCTCCGCGCTTCACTATCGTCTCAGTGGACGCTTGTCTGACCTCGATGCTCACGGCGATGCGCAGGATGCCTCCGCGTTCATAAAGCAACCCCTAGTTCGCGGCCGTGACGCGAACATCACCGCAGAGGTTCAATACGATCATCTGCGACTGAATGATGACATCGACATCAGTGATATCGAGACGCGGCGTCACCTGAACGACGTGACCGTCACCCTGCTCGGCGATTTGCGCGATGAGTGGCTCACCGGGGGTGTGAACACCTGGGCAGCGACCTGGACGTACGGCCGTGTCAGCTTCGACAATGCCACGGCCGAATTTGCCGATGCTTCGGCCGCCGACACGCAGGGCAGCTTTTCAAAGTGGAACCTCAGCCTGGGACGTCTGCAGCGGCTCGCAGACAATGATGCCCTGTACCTGGGGGTGAGTGGCCAATGGACCAACCACAACCTCGACCCGTCACAACAGCTCGTCCTGGGCGGCCCGACGTCAGTGCGTGGTTATGACGTCAGCTCCATTGCCGGTGATACGGGTTGGCAGGTCACCACCGAGCTGCGCCACACCTTTCCCCGGCTCTGGCATGGGCAGTGGCAGGCCGTCGCATTCGTAGACGACGCACATGTGACGATCAACAGGAACGTATTCGTGCCCGGTCCCAACACCGCGAGCCTGAATGGTGCCGGAGTTGGTTTGAACTGGAACGGCCCTGCGCAGTGGGCAGCGAGCGTAGCGGTCGCCGCGCCAATCGGCTCACGACCCGAGATCATCGGCAGCACGAGCTCCGTGCGCGCCTGGGCTCAGCTCACCAAGGGCTTTTAGGCCGGCGGCCGCTGGACGTCGCCGGCGGCCATATCCGGGTAGTAGAGCTGGTAGAACCAGTTCCAGGCCGATGTAATGTGGGCCTGGATGCGCTGCGGCACCTCGTGTCGCCGTGGCGGCCGGATCCCCGTGACGCGCGCATGCGGATATTTCATGTGGTAATGACTATCGCTCTCGCGCGTACCTGTGTTGATCCGCTCTGGATCGATCTGGAATGGTGCTACTCCGAGCCACGTGTAGACGTGCGACATACACGCCGCCGGCTGCGCCATGAGATCCTCGAAGCGCAGGAAGTACAGCCGGTCCTGTACGGTCTTCGGCAGGTCGAGCACGGCGTGCAGTGAGATCAGCGGCGCACCGATCGCCTTGTCCTTGGCGAACAACATATCGGCGCGGCCGAGGCGATCGTAATCGGCCAGGTGATCAATGAAGTCGAGCAGGATGGTGCGCTGGTGCTGCGCCTCGATCGAGCCGTAGATCTGGCCCAGCTCGCGCAGACACACGATCAGTTTCGCCTCCGGCTCCAGGTGCAGCAGCATCTCGATGGTGTGCAGCCAGGCGCGGTTCTTGTCGACCACCACCGGGAGCTTGCAGTCGTGATACCAGCCACGCAGATATCCACGCATGGCCGAAGTGAGATGGGCGTAACTTCGCTCGAAGCCCTGGTCGAGTTGGGATAGGAAGAAAGTATCGTCGCTCACCATGCGCCGGATGCCGAGCAGGGTGTTGCACAGCGGCGAGCTGAATCCCTCGCAGTGGATCTCGGGGTGCTGTGCCAGCAATTGGCACAGCAGAGTGGAACCTGCGCGCGGCAGACCCGTTACACCGACGAATTTAGGGCTCATAGGGTCAATTTAGCACAGTAGCGTGACCACGATCGCCTATCAGACTTACGAGCCGACAGGCGTTCTGAAGGCCGTCGCCCACGATGTCTGGATCGTGGACGGCCCGGAAATTCGGTTCCGGTACGGGTTCTTGCGAATGCCCTTCCCCACGCGCATGACGGTGATCCGCCTGCCCGGTGGCCACTTGTGGCTGCACTCTCCAACGCCGATCAGTGAGCCGCTGGTTGCGCAGCTGTCACACCTGGGGCCGGTCGGTCACCTGGTGGCACCCAACTCGATTCACTACTGGTGGGTGCGCGATTGGAAGCTGCGCTTCCCGCAGGCGGAGGTCTGGGCTGTCGCCCGGCTCGATTCGCCGGCGCAACGCAGAGGGGTACCCCGGCATGTCCGGCTTGGAGGAGAGCCACCCCCAGCCTGGGGCGGCGCTCTCGAGCAGGTGATCCTCGAGGGCACGCGCCTGATGGAAGCGGAGTTCTTCCACGTCCCCTCACGGACACTGCTGATTACCGATCTGATCGAGAACTTCGAAACGGATCGTTTCAACTCCGCCTTCTACCGATGGCTGGCGCACATCGGGGGCGTCATCGATCCCGATGGCAAGGCACCGCTCGAATTGCGTTGGAGTTTCGCGAAGAACCGCGCCCAACTGCGCGCCGCGGCCCAACGGATGCTCGCCTGGAATCCGCAGCGGGTGATCATGGCTCACGGGCGTTGGTATTCCGAAAACGCTGTGAACGAGCTCAGGCGCGCCTTTCGTTGGGCATTGTGACGAAGCGCTCATCCGCTCACGCCGCAAGTTGGAATCGCTCCTGCAGAACAGCGGCACTCGTCAACATCATCAGTACCTGATCGTTGGCCACGCGCGCGCCTTCATCCATGTCGGCGAGCCGGTCGAGCAGACCGATGACCTTGCGCTGGTCGAAGAACGGAATCGAGGCGAACCCCGTGCCACGCAGCCGATCCTGGATCAGGTCATGGAGCTTCGCCTTGGGACTCAGCGTCGCTGGAGGACTCATGAAGGGATGCTTCTGACGCCGGTAGACAGTGTCGGTAATGACATCGCGCACCGCCTCACGCAGCACGTACTTTTCGGTCATGCCACGGATCTTGAGATCCACGGGCTGTGAGCGGATCGCCTCGACGACCGGGTGATCGAGAAAGGGGACCCGGCCTTCGATGGAGTGCGCCATTTCCATGCGATCCCCCAGCATGGTCAGGATGTAGCCGGGCAACATCGTTTTCGACCACAGGTACAGGGATTGATGGACGGCCGATCGCCCGATGAGCTGTCCGTGAACATCGATCCCGCTCAGGAGCGAGTGATAAGGCTCGCGCGCACCAAAGGTCCTGAGAAAGCCCTCGTCCAACAGGACCCGCACCTTGGCCGCCCTGGCCGCGAACGTCTCCATCCAGGAAGGCAGGAATCCAAGTACGCGCTTCACGCCGACGAGCGGCAACGACTCGCCGTGCGGCAACAGCAGGCCTCGCGACACGGGATTACTCTGCTCGAGCTCCTTCAACAGTCTCGCCACGACGGCGGGATCCTGCCCCTCCGAGTTGTAGAGCAGCATGTCGCGCCGAAAATGCGCATAGCCTCCGAGGATCTCGTCCGAGCCCTCGCCGGTCATCACCACCTTGAGCCCGGCGGCGCGCACCGCACGACTCAGAAGATACTTGGCAACACCATGCGCATTCAGACAGAAAGTCTCCGACTGCAGGATGGCATCGGCAAAATGATCGGCGAGATCATCCTGCCGGATCGGTATCGGGATGAACTCGGCGCCAGCCTTGGCTGCCATCTCCCGCGCCTGCGGCTCCTCATCGTAGTCGAGGCGGTCGAAACTGAGCGTGAAAGCCCGAATCGGGTCCGGACGATGCAGCGCGGCGAGTCCCAACACGGCGCAGGAGTCGAGTCCGCCGCTCAGATAACAGGCAACCGGTACGTCGGCGCGCAGACGAAGACGCACAGCTTCCTCCAGAACATGACGGAATTCGGCCACGTAGTCGGCGTCCGAGCGTTGCGGTGCCTGCTCCGCGATGCGCGGGTAGTCGAAGTCCCAGTACCGGACCAGCTGGAAGTGCTTCCCGCTCGCGATCAGATAGTGTCCCGGGGGTACCTGGAAAACACCCTCGAACAGGGTTCTGACCTGGTGACCGCCAAACTCGACCGACTCGGCAACCGATTCGGCATCCCAACGCGCGGGAACTCCGGCAGAAAACAATGCCTTCACCTCGGAAGCGAGATACAACGTCTCGTTGTGAAAGGCGTAGAAGAGAGGCTTGATACCAAAGCGGTCACGCGCGGCAAAGAGCGTATCGTGATTCTCATCCCAGATGATGAAAGCAAATTCGCCACGCAGGTGGTGGAGGCATTGCGGCCCGAGATCCTCATAGAGGTGCAGTGCAATCTCGCTGTCCGATCGGGTGCGCAGCCGGTGCCCCGAGCGCTCCAACTCCCTCTGGATCGCCTCGTAGCCGTAGAATTCGCCGTTGACGACGATCTGGCTGCGGCCATTCTCACTCGCTATGGGTTGATCGCCGGTCGCGAGGTCGATGATGCTGAGTCGCGCGTGCCCCAGCCCGACGCGGCGATCCAGAGACATCCAGTGGCGCTGCCCATCCGGTCCCCTATGAAAGAGACTGCGAGTCGCCCGCTGCAACAGCGCGGAAGGGATCGGCTGACTGCGCGAAAAGATTCCAACGATTCCACACATGTTCCTGCTCCAGTTCGGGTGAGTCCTGACACTAAGCCGCGCCCGGCAACATAGGCGGCCACTGGAGTTGCAAATCGTGCCAACGCGGCACATAGTTTGGAAATGAGGGTGCGTCAACCCACGCGACAGCGCCATGGGAACGCGGGCCGCGATCCCATCGCCGACCGCGCATCGACGGCCGCCACGCCTATCGCTTTTGTCCTGACCATTCTGCGCGCCTACGAGAAATACGCGGCCGACCCCTCGGAAGCACTTCGGCTGGCGCGAATTGTTCCCAGCGACCTGCGATGCGCCGAGGCACGCATCACGGCAAGCCAGCTGGAGACATTCACGCACCTCGCAATGCGCCAGCTCGACGACGAGGCGCTGGGTTGGTTCTCTCGCAAGCTCCCATGGGGAAGCTATGGAATGCTATGCCGGGCGTCGCTCTCTGCTCCCGACCTTGGTGTCGCCCTCAAGCGCTGGTGCCGGCATCACCGCGTCCTGACCGATGACATCGTCCTCAGTTGCTCGGTCGCCGGCACACACGCGCAACTATCCGTTGCCGAAAACAAACGCCTGCACGGAATGCGTGAGCTCTGCCTCCTCACGAACCTCCGTCATGTCCATGGCTATGCGTGTTGGGTAACGGATTCGCAAATTCCACTGCATCGAGTCGACTTTCCATTCCAGGCGCCTCGGCATGCGGACGTCTATTCCCTGGTGTTCCCGGGGCCGGTCCATTTTGGAGCCCTTCAGGCGGCACTCACTTTCGATGCCCGGTACCTCTCCCTGCCGTTGCGACGCGACGAGCGTGCATTGCGGAGCATGCTCGCCCGTGCCCTGCGGTTTACGGTGAGACAGTACCGGAGTGATCGGCTCATGATCCCCAAGTTGCGCGATCTCCTGCGCGCCGACAGCACACTGCGTACCGGCGAGTCGGTCGCCAACACACTGAACGTCTCACTGCGCACCCTGCACCGCCGGCTCCGGGACGAAGGCGCCACGCTGCAGAAGTTGAAGGACGAAGTCCGACGCGACCTGGCGACCGAGCGCCTGGTGCGCACCTCCCGCTCCATCAAGCAGATCGCCCGCGAAGCAGGCTTTCACAACGAGAAGAGCTTCATGCGCGCATTCAAACAGTGGACCGGCAAGTCACCCGTGAGCTATCGGCGCAAGCTCATCGTGCGATGACCAACATCGTTCGCATCTGCTGCGCGCCGCGGCAAGCCGGACGTCCGCGCGCACCCGCCCCCGAAATTTTCCCGCGCGCCTGTCGGAACGCGGGGGCATAGTCCGTCCTTGGGAAGAACCTGCTCTACACACCCATTACCGAGGACCTACGCCATGCCGAATACGATCCGCCTCCACCGCGTGCTCCGCGCGACGCCCGAACGGGTATACCGCGCTTTCCTTGAACCGGCCGCCCTCTGCAAATGGCTGCCCCCGAACGGCTTCACCTGCACGGTGCATGAGCTGGAGGCGAAGGTTGGCGGTACCCACAAGATGTCGTTCACGAACTTCACGACGGGTAATGGCCACTCATTTGGCGGTACTTACGTCGAGCTCGTGCCGAGCGAGCGGATCCGCTATACGGACGCGTTCGACAATCCGCATCTGCCTGGCCAGATGCAGACGACGATTACCCTGAAGAAGGTGTCCGTTGGCGTCGAGGTCAACATCGTCCAGGAAGGGGTCCCGGACGTCATTCCCCCCGAGGCCTGCTACCTGGGGTGGCAGGAGTCCCTGGTCCTCCTGGGGAAGCTGGTCGAAGCGGAGATTCCGGATTGAGGGCGGCGTAGCGGACGCCGCGAGCGTCCGAGCCCGAGGAAGGAGCCCAGCCCGGACAGCAACAGCCACCCGGCGGCCGGCAGGGGCACCGGGGCGACAGTGACCGAAGCGCCCTGCACGTCGGCGGCCAAGGAATGGCCGCTCTCGTCCGTCAAGGACAGAACATCGAGCCCGAGCGCGCTGGTGCCGGGAGCGATACCCGTCAGCCCAAACGAGAACAGGACGAAGGAGTTGGGCTGCAGCGTCGCCAGATCCTGCGGGGTGTCGAAAGACACCTCGAAGGTGTCCAGCTTTCCGGCGCTCGACAGACTCGAATCGCGAAAATCACCGAGTCCCGTCACGTCCAGCCCTGACCCGAACGTCGTCGTCGACCAGGACAGCAGGGCCGGATCGAAGGTGACGTTGAGCTCATAACCACCGATCGCACCACCACTGGGACTGTCCGACAGGCCGGAAGCCACGACATCGACGAGCATCGTCCCACCGGCTCGAACCGTGCCCTGCTCGGGGAACAGCGAGACCGTGACCGCGTTGGCGGCCGGAATGGTGGCCAGGCCCAGAACCAGGAGGCTGGAAATTGTCAGCACTGAGTTGCGCATGTTGTTCCTTTGATTCGTGTCCGGATGTTATTGCTGCGCGCAGTGCGCACGAGTGCAGGCGAGCGTGGCCAGCCTGGCATCGTTGATATCGATCACCGCATCGTTGTTCAGGTTGCGAGGATCGAACGGACCGCTCGCTGCCTGATCGCGGGCTGCCGTGATGGCGGCAACGTCAGCCGAGTCCACATCGCCGTCTTCATCGACGTCACCCGGCAGAGGCAGGCTCAGCAGGACGACGTCCGGCTCGTGATCCGAAGTCTGGTTGCCGAAGTCGGAGTTGGTGTGAACGACATCCAGCACCGGGTGCGCAAAGCTCGCCAGTGCGGGGCTCAGCAGGATATGGTCCAACACCTCCGAGTTGCCTTCATACACATACGTATAGCGCTCGTTCTCCGGCAAGGACAGGATCGTGTCCACCAGTGCGCCACCCCGCTTCAAGGTGGTCAGCGTGTCCGAGAACTCGAAGTCGTTCAGATCTCCCAGCACCACTACCGCGGCGTTCTTCTCCAGGTTCTCGATGCTGGTGACGAAAGTGTTCACCACGTCAGCCTGCTGGAGCCGCTGTGGCAGGGTGACTTCGACCGGCGGCTGACGGTGCCCTTCCAGCGGATCATCGCCACCTTTTGAGTTGAAGTGGTTGGCAATGACGAACAGGTGCCGGCCATTGAACATGAACTCGCCGGCCAGGGGCTTGCGGCTCGCCGCGAAGGCGTTGTTCGCATCCTGGATGCGGCCCGGACTCGCGGACAGTTGCGGGCCCGAGGATCCGGTGACCACTGTCGTTTGTGCCGTCGGGCCACCACCCGGCCGGTCGATGAAGCTCACACGCGCCGGATTGAAGAGGAACCCGACACGGATGTTGCCGCCGGGCTCGCCGCCATCCTGGTCATTGACCGGGTTGATGCTGCGGAACTGGTAAGTCGGCCCGCCCGCGGCATGGATCGCGGCGATCAGCATGTTGAAGGTCGTCGTGGCGTCGACTACTCCATCGTCCGTAGCACCATCATTATCCTGAATCTCCATGAGCGCGACGATGTCCGGCGAGTGGAGGTTGTTCGCCACCTGGACCCCCAAGGCGGAGAACTTGGAAGCCGGATCCGTCGGCGCCAGGTTTTCCACGTTGAAGGAGCCGACCGTGAGCTTCGACGGCTTGCCCGTCAGGCTTGTCACCTCCTGTTGCAGGTTTCCACTGGTGACGGTGGCCGGGCTCGTGATGGCAAACATGTAGTCGCCGAAGCCGTAGTCCACGATCGCGGTGATCGTGCCGAGCTGATCACCGGTGTTGACCGTCGGGGCCGGAACGAGTGTGTCGGTGATGATCAGGCGCTGCGGATTGAAGTTACCGGGACCGGCCATCGCGCCACCGCGAATGCTCCGCAGAGCGGCGCCCGAGGCGCTGTCAGCCATCAAGGGAGTCTCACCGAAGGAATTGGTGGGACCTACCGCCACGGCGTTGTTGAACTGCACCCGCATGTCTTCCAGGCTCTCAAAGAAGTCGAGAGCGTTGCTCACCGGGTCGAACGTGTGGCCGCTGCTCTCGAGATCTCCAGGTGTCGTGGTGAACGCTCCAGACGGAATCGCACGACCACCCGCGCCGAGAATGACCGGCGGCGGCAGCGGGTTGCCGGAGCTGACGACCGTGACGACCGGACCATCGATCTCCGTACCACTCAAGTTCGTCGCGTCATTGCCGGGGCGGAATTCCGTTACGACACCACGTACCTGAACGGAATCGCCCACATGCACCTGCGCGACGACCGAGGTCCCGAATACGAAGATGGCTTCGGAGGTCGCAGGATCCGCATCCGGGCTCGGGTCCTGCATGGTGAAGCCGTTACTCCGTACGGAAGTGACGATACCCGGTACCGCCGTCACAGTCTGACCCTTCATTGGCGAGATGTGCGCACGACCCTGGATGTCATGAATGCGCGCCTGCGTGCCGGGAGTTGTGACACTCACATTGATCGTGCAGGAGGCGGTCTGAGGGGTCGTATCCGTGTTGCTGAACTTCACAATCACCGCATAGCTACCAGCGGCCACCGGCGGCCCTACGCTCAATGTCGCCAGCAGCGGATTCCCAGTCTGAGTGACGCTGAGAGAGATGCCCGCGACCGGAGCGCTGGTGATGGCAGCGGAGGTGACCGTACCATCAGCATCGTTGGCGCTCAGATTGGCGCTGCCGGCGCTGCCCAGGTCAACCAGCAGGCTCGCGGGACAACTGGCAACGACCGGCTGATTGACCGGGCCGCTGCAGGCAACCGCCGTTGCGGAAGAGTTGCGCGGGCTCGGGGCACCCACCGTGAAGTCGGCACTATTATTATCCGTGTCTGTACAGCCACTGCCCGCACGAAGGGCCGCGGTGGTGTTGGAAAGAGTCGGCGTCGGCGACGACTCGGAAAAATTCGCGGCGCCGAAGCCAACGGTATCCACAATCGCGCCGGAGCACGTGACGCCACTGGCACCGCTGGTGCACGCCACCGCTGTCGCGTTGCTGACGAGGAAGACCTTGCCGGCTGTGGCGGACATGGAAATCGTGCCGGTTGCATCAGGCGTCGGCAACGGAACGGTGCCACCCATGCCAACGGCTTCCTGGACGAGGAAGTAGCCACCCGCCGGAATCGTACCCGCGAGCCGCGTGACCTGCTGGCTGGTGCCGGTGGCACTGCCGTACTGAACCGACCACCCGTCGACGCTGACCGACGCATCCGAATTGTTGTGCAGCTCGATGAAGTCATTGGTCAGTGTGGCACCGGCATTGCCGCCGCCGCCATAGACCTGACTGATGACCACCTGCCCCGCGGCATTCGCAACCCCGCTCGCACCCAGTGCCGTGGTCAGCACGAGTCCGGTGACCCATTTCCATTTCTTGCTGCGCGGGAACACGAGCGCGCGCGCGAGGCGGTCCGCCATCAGTGTATGCATCAACTAACTCCCATGCGGTTGACGCGCCACTAAGACATTCTATTGTGAATAGCCTGTGTCACTTTGTTGAAAATTCCTCCGCGCCATTCCTCCTTGGCGGGAAAGGTGCAAGCCACGCCACCAGCAGGAACACGCCACCCGCAGCCATCATCGCCAGGATGTTTCCCAGCTGACCCAGCGAGCCGAAATCGAACAGGATGAGTTTGACCGCCGCGGCGACCAGTAGCATGGCGCCCAACGACCAGAGCGCGCGCGCGCGATTGCGAGTGGACACCCATGTGAGCGAGCCACCGATCATTGCCCAGAAGAGCGAGACGACGGCTGGCAGCAACATGTCATTCAGCGCGAGAATGGTGAGCGTCCCCGGCGGACCCATCAGGCGCAGCAGCATGGCCGCACTGACGCTGGCGACGGCCCCGATCGCCACAAAGCCGGATAAAGATGCGTAGCGGCTCCCGCTCCTCGCCAGGAAGCGTGCCGTCTCGACCAGGTAGAGGAGCCCGATCAGCTCGAAGGCGACAGCCCACGCCTCACGCTCGATGTGGAACAGTGTTTCGTAGCAGAGAATCGCGCCAAAGGTCGCAAAACCAACTGGGGACAGCCAGTTCGGCCACACGCGATCCCGGCGGGCCGGCCATTGCGCCTGCAGGGACGCAAACAGGGCGCTGCTGACAAGAAGCGTATACACCACGTCAACCTGCGGACTGGGGAGCTTGTCATTGAATGCAATGGCCCAGGGCAGGGTGAGCACAGGCAGCACGCTGCGCGCGATGGCCCCCCCCGACTCATTGCTCTCGTCACGATCACACTGCAATGCAAGCGCCGCGTAGAGAACCTGGCCAGCCAGCATCAGTGGGATCTGCAAGGCCGGTGCAAACTGCGAGGCGCTCGAGAGCCCGGTACCGAGCAACGCGAGCCCGAAGATCACCATTGCGAATTGACTGGGCGCGAGGGATCGCAGCCGCACGGTTGCGATATAAACTCCGAGCGCGACCAGGACCGCGACATAGGCGATCTCGGTGACAAACTCAACCCGCAGCCGGAACAGCTCTCGCACCACCGAAATGAGCAACCACACGGTCCCGTAGGTCAGGAATACCGGCGCCATGGCCTGCTCTCGTCGCCGCAGCGACCCTCCCGCCAGGAGTAACGCGGCACCGAGCAGAACGTGGGCTGCGAGTGCGGAGTTCAGAAGCGGAACACCGCTGACAGGATCGAAGACCGCCTCGAGAACGTAGCGGGAGGAACTGGTCAGCGCCAGCGCCATTGCAACGATCTCCATTTCGCGCGACAGGTTCAGTCTGCCACTCGCAAAGATCAGCAAGCACAGCACCACGGCTGCGATCAGGAACACCGGGACGAGTGTGGCAATCAGGCCCGCGGTCACGAGGAACACCGCTGCCACAGAGAGGTAAGGCAGCGCGCCCCGGGCGTTTCGCACATGCTGCCATCCAGCAGCAAGCAGCCACAACGCTGCCAGGCCCAACAGCCCCAAGGCGCCTTCCCGCTCAACTCGCGGCGCAAGTATCAGCGTCAGCATTGCCGCAACGAGCGGCAGCAGAAAAAAATAGACTTGATCGAAGCTGCGCGCCCACCGTCCCGCCTCTGTGCCACGGCGACCCTCGACCAGCGGCATCGCCAGGTGGATCGCGACGAGCACCCACAACAAGGGCTGCATCTGTTGATAGTAACCGGGCGTATAGAACCTCTGTGTCCAACAGAAGAACAACGCGCCTGCCAGGGTGAACAGAAAGCTCAGGTGAATCAGGGGCCGCCAGCCACGCTGCCAGACCATGATCAGGGTAACCAGGCTCGCACCTGTGTAATACCCGTAGACCGACCACGGAGTCGGCACCTGCAGCGCAAAGGCCGGAGCGATATAGGCCCCAGCCATCGCCAGCACGGCGATCGACAGCGATCGTCTCGTCATGGCGACCGCGGTCGCGGTGCTTGCCACCAAAAAGAGTAACGCCAGCGCCTGAAGATCCGCCACGAAGTGAAAGAATCCATAAGCGCTGTAGGCTGTCAGATAGGCCACTCCGAGTGATGCACCGGCCAGGGCAAGGGAGATGGCTCTCCGGTTCGAACGGGTTGACAGGACAGCGGAGGCCGTGCCCAGAACTGCCGTGATCAGCACACCGGCCATGATCTTGACGGGAGGCGGACAGTTGAAGTTGAGCATCAGATAGCGCAGCAGCGCACCGGAGCCGATGCTCACCAACAGGCCGCCGAGCTTTGCCGTCCAGTTCCCGGCGGTCAGCCAGCGGAACAAGCCGGCGGGACGCACGATTCTGTTCCTGGTTTCGGGTCCTGCCTCCCAGACCAACACCATCGCAAACAACATCACGACGACACAGATGAACGCCACGGCCACGGCCGGTCCTCCCATGTTTCAGTCCGATGGGGCCCAGCGTAGGTGAAACCGCGTCTTTTACACGCGTGGCGAGCGAGGTATCTTCCGGTGATACCGGCAGACTAGTTCGAGGCTACCGCCGCGCCAAAATCGGTGGACACCGACGTGGCGCGCCACGTTTGCACCAGGCCGGTGAGCTCCGCGATCTTCCCCTCTAGCACAGTCACAGTATCGCTTCCGAGCGGCAGATGGACCGGCGGGTTTTCCGTGTCGACGAAGGACACCAACACTTTGGCGAGCTTCGCGGGATCGCCAGGCTGCTTATGACTCACGCCGGGGGCAAAGCTGCGCATGGCTCCGGACGTCTGGTGGTAGTCATCGATGGGCGCGTCATCGGTGACCAGCGAAGTCGGATCGAGGAAGTCCGTGCGGAAGTAACCCGGCTCGATCGCCGTTACATGGATGCCCAATGGTGCGAGCTCCTGGGCCAGTGTCTCGCTCAGTCCTTCGACGGCGAACTTCGTGGAGCAGTGGATACCCCAACCAGCGGCCCCACGCAGGCCTCCCACTGAAGACAAGTTGAGGACACGGCCCGAGCGTTGCCGCCGCATGTGCGGCAACACCGCGCGAGTCACGGCCAGTAACCCGAACACGTTGGTTCGGTAAACCGCCTCCACCTGCTCGGCCGTGGCCTCTTCAACGGCCCCGGGCAGGCCGAAGCCCGCATTGTTCACGAGAATGTCGATGCGGCCGAAGCGCTCGATCGCAGCTTTCGCGGCCTCGCGCGCCTGCGAGTCCTGCGTCACGTCCAGCTTGACCGCCAACAGGTTCGGGTGCGACCCGAAACGGGTGGTGCGTCAGAAGACTTCGACGCGGGAGTCCGGTTCGGTGAAATTATTGCGAAGGACATGGTCGCGGTTCCGATCGGACCACGGCAGAGGACGGCCATCGTCGCGTCGCCTTCCTTCTTCGAGCGCCATGGCAAGCCGCGGCGCCCCGAGCAGTTGCGGAACCTTCCGTGCATCCGGTTCCGCTTTACCAGCGGCCGCCTGTATGCCTGGGAATTCGAGCAGGGCGGTGTCGAGCTGGCCATCGATGTGAGCGGGCCCCTGACGCTCAGCGATCAAACGCTGAGCATCGACGCGGCCCTCGATGGCTGTGGCATCGCATTCGCGTTCGAGTCGCAGGTGACAGAATTGATCGCGCGCGGGAAGTTGGTGCGGGTGTTGGAAGATTGGTGCCCTTACTACGGCGGCTTCTATCTTTACTACCCCGGCCGGCGGCAGGTTCCCGCGACGCTGCGTGCCTTTGTTGATTTCGCGCGCAACCACGACGCCGTTGCCACGAAGCGGCGCGCCAGCAGCCCCAGGCGCGACCGGGCCCCCTCCGAATGAAGGATGGCGACACCGCTGGCAAAATGTCAAACTCATCGTCATGAGAATATTTCAGGTCGACGCATTCACTTCGCGCCGCTACAGCGGCAACCCCGCCACCGTCGTGCTCGACGCGGATCGCCTGAGCGACGAGCAATTTGCGCAGATCGCCCGCGAGTTCCCGCACGCGGAAACTGCATTTGTGCTACCGGGCACGGGTGGCGATCACGATGTCTCCGTTCGATTCTTCAACTCCCGCAAAGAAGCGAAGTTTGTCGGGCATGCAACTCTCGCCGTCCACCACGTGCTCCTCGCGCTCGGCTTACGTGGCTATGGCGTCCATCGGCAAAAGAGCTTGCAGGGCATCATTGACGTCGCCGCAGTGCACGAGACGGACGCCCTCAACAGCACCTTGTTCGAATTTCGGCAAACCGCGGCGGATCTCGATGCGCCGCTCGCTCAGGAAGACACGCTCCGCATCGTGAAAGCCCTTGGTGTAGCCCCTGAGCACCTTCACCAGACCCTGCCGCCCGTCGTCGCGCGAAAAGGCAGCACACGGCTGCTACTACCTGTGGCTCGCGCCGCCACCCTGAGTTTGGTCGAGCCCGATTTCACCGCGCTCGTCGAGCTCGGCGCCCGACTGGGCATTGAGGGCTTCTTCCCATTCGTCATCGAGCAGGATGCCGGGCGAGTTCGAACACGCTCGCGGATGTTCTGCCCGGCGCTGGGCATCCCGGAAGATCCCGTGAGCGGCAATGCGCACGCAATGCTGGCCACCTATCTGTGGCGACAACAGCCCGATCTGCGCCCCTTTGTGGCTCAATTCACGGGATTACAGGGTGAGTACGTGAACCGCCCGGGAACTGTAAACGTACGCCTGGAGGTGGCACACGATGAGCTGACGGCCGCATACATTGGTGGCCGGGCGGTCACCGTGAGCGAAGGCAAGCTGGTAACATAGGGACCTCACCTCGGGGCCCCAACATTGATTGGCGAAACCATCGAGCACTATCGGATCCTGGAGGTCGTCGGCCGCGGCGGCATGGGGATCGTCTACAAGGCGCTCGATGTCAATCTCGACCGTACCGTAGCGGTGAAGGTCATCAGCGCCGAAATGCGCGATGACCCGCAGTTTGTCGAGCGGTTTCGCCATGAGGCCCGCATCCAGGCGGCCTTGAATCATCCCAACATCGCCATGCTGTTCGACTACTTCGTCTGGAACAGCTCACCCGTGGCCGTGATGGAGCTCATCGAGGGCGAGACACTCCAACACAAACTCCATCGTAATGGACCGATCCCGGCCCATCTCGCCATCCCGATCGCCATCCAGGCGCTGCGTGGCGTCGCCGCCGGTCACCGCCGCGGCATCATTCACCGCGACCTGAAACCGGCCAATCTCATGATCACGGACGAGGGCATGGTCAAGGTCACGGACTTCGGCATTGCCAAGATCCAGACCTCCACTGGGCTGACACAAGTCAGCACCCGGGTCGGCAGCTCCCCCTACATGTCCCCGGAGCAGATCCTCGGACGCCCGGTCGACGCGCGCACCGACATCTACGCGATGGGTGTAACGCTGTATGAGCTGTTGTGCGGCCGCCCTCCTTTCCAGGCCAAGACCTCGTTCGAGATAGAATCGGCGCATGTGAGCGATATGCCGCTCCCGCCCATTGCCTACAACGCGCAGATTCCGCGAGCGGCAGTTGACGCGGTCATGCGAGCGCTGGCCAAGAACCCCGACGATCGCTTTGCAACAGCCGACGAGTTCATCCAGGCGCTGCCGGATCTACAGGGCGTTCCATTCGTCGATGTCGACGCGACTGGCTATCCCCCGGCGCAAGCGACATCCGGTAGTGCGACGGCACCAACAATCTTGCGGTCACGGAGATCGACCGCGCCAGCAGCCTCGGCAGCGGCGCGACCGACCGGGTCATGGGCGAGGCGAGCTGCCATCATCGCCGGTACGACCGCCCTGGTGGCGTTGGCGACGGTTGCAACGCTTCGGCTCATGACCCCACCGGCACACGTGGGAGCCACACCTGCTCAGACACTGCCGCCGACCATATCAAAGCCCGCCATCGCCGCCACAAGCCGGGATTTGAGTGGTGTTTGGACGGGTGTCTACACGGACGCCACCGGAAACACGCAGCTCAGGGTCAGCCTCCAGATCGAGCAGGTCACCAACGGAAACATCAGCGGCAGCCTCACTTACAAGACGGATGCGGATCAGGATGCCACCTGTACCCTGGAAAAGAGCAATTACTCGCCGGAACGGAAACGCCTGCGACTCATCGTCCACTGCCACGATCCCAGCCATCCACGCTATTTGAACGTGCCTCTGGATTTCGTCGGCGTCGACCCACAGACCGACTCACTCGAAGGTGGAAAGCTCGAGTTTCACCTGGCGGACGACATTGTCGTCCGTTTGACGAGGACACGAAGCGCGTGACGGCAACCCCGCCGTTACGGCGCATCCGCGCCGGTGTAGACCGGATTCCGGCAGGTTTGGCACTGCCCCGGCACCGACATGTCGATGCGTACGTCACGGTGATATTGGCGGGGGCGTACGAGCAAGCAGGTTATGCCGGACGCCTTGCCGTCCAGGCCGGAGACATTCTTTTGCAGCCGACGATGGACTGCCACTGTGACGTGATGAAGAGCCGCGGCGTCGAGCTGTTGCGAATGCATTGGAACTGGACGCCCGGCTACGGTGGTATCTACCGCGGCGGTGATGTTGAGGCAATTCGGCGAGCAGCCCAAAAGGGCGACGGCGAAGCCGAGCATCTGCTCACCCGGGTGTTCTCGCGGCAGACGCCAGTAACAACCCTCGCCGACTGGGAGGATGAGCTCGCGTTACGACTCCGAGACGGCACGGCCCGAATCAGCCTTCTAGCCGCAGGGCTCGGGCTCACGCGCGAGGCAGCTTCACGTGGCTTCACGAGGGCGTACGGGGTCTCGCCCGCCGCCTTTCGCAATGAGCTTCGTGCGCGTGCGGCATGGCTCCAGATCCGGGCGACACGACAGCGGCTTTGCGACATCGCGGCCGAGACGGGTTTTGCCGATCAGCCACACATGACGCGCGCCATTTCCAAGATGTTGGGGGCCTCGCCCGCTCATTGGCGTACCGCGAGCACACCCTTCTCCCCGGAGATCACATTCGTTCAAGATCAACCCTTCGGGCAGATTAAGCTGGAGGAATGATCGCTTTTATTCCACTCGTCCTGGCCGCCGCATCTCACTCCAACCCTCCGCCGTCGTCGCTCACGGACCAACTGCGAGCCAACGACCAGGCACTGCTCGATGCGACGGCACCAGGCGATCGTAAAACCTGGGACAGGCTGCTGGCCGATGATGCCGTTTATGTCGATGAGAATGGCGTGATCATGGACCGCGCGAAATTCCTCGAGGAGTTGGTTCCGCTGCCGCCCTATGCTTCGGGACACATCGACATCGTCGACTATCAGGTTCGTCAACACGGAGACACCGCGTTGGTGATTCATCGCGATGACGAATTTGAAAGCTACCACGGCATCCAGTTACGCGCGCAGTATCTGATGACGGAGACGTGGACTCACCAGGGCGGCGCCTGGCGCCTGTCCCTTATTCATGTGTACGTGGTTGCCGCGGATCCGCCGGCGATCAAGGTCGCGATTCCCATCCTCGACAGCTATGTAGGCCGATATCGGCTGACGGGTGACGTGACTTACGACATCCGCCGTGAGGGCGATCACCTGGTCGGAGGTCCTGAGGGAGCGGCAGGCAAGCCATTGTTGGCGGAAACGGCCGACGTCTTCTTCATCGCGGGTCAACCCAGGAGCCGCAAACTTTTCCAGCGCGCAGGCGATCGGGTCACGGGCTTCATCGATCGCCGCGAAGGCGAGGATCTCGTCTATACGCGGGACGCACCCTGACCACGTCGTTGCCTCTAGTGATCGAACTCGACCGACTGTTGATAGCGGCGACTGAGTGTATCGCGCGGTAGCTCGCCAAAGCGCTCCTTGTACGCCGCGCAGAAGTGCCCGAGGTGCTGGAATCCCAATTGCAGCGCGATGTCGGTCACCGAGGCGCGCCGGGCGTCGCCTTTCATCAGCATCTCGTGCACCAGATCCAGCCGCACCTGGCGCAGGTATCGCATCGGGGTCGTGTTGAGAATGCGTTTGAAGCCCGCATACAACGCGCGGGCACTCACCTGGGCGGCGGCGGCGATGTCCTCCGGACCGATGGCCTCGCAGACATTGTCGGCAATGAACTCCTGGGCCTTGCGGATATAGGCCGGCTTGGGCTCACGCGCCGAATTCCCGAGCTCCTCGCGGTAGTTGTTGTCGAGGCAGGTCAACAGGCCCGACAACAGCAGCGAAACCATGTGCTTGCGGGTGATTGGCGAGCTGCACATGCCCTGGCCGGCCAGCAGCGATGCCGTCATGAGATGCAGCAGTGCCTTGATTTCCTGGCCGCCGGGTGACAACAGCGGTACGGCCGGCGCGAATTCGAGCGGACGGCCCAGGTCGTGGGCCAGCTGCGCCTCGAGGTGACGCTCGAGCTCGCATTTCTCGATGCGCACAATGAGCTGCTCACAACCGCTGCCAAAGCGCATGTCGACCCCATGACTGGGCGAAATCATCACCGCCTGGGTCGTGTTGCAAGTTATTTCCTGCTGGCCGAGCCGGATGGTGGCCTCACCGGCAAGGGGTATCTGCAGCAGGAAGAAGTTACGGAAAGGCTCGGGACGGACCCGGACGCTCGCACCGTGGCGATGGTAGACGAGCGACACGCCCTCCATCCGCGCGCGACTGACACAGACATCCAGCCGCTGGTTCTCCCCGACGATATCGAGATCGTGCGGCACGAAGAGTGAGCCGATGTGCTGGCGTGCGGCCTCGAGATCACTCGTACGGTACGCGTTCTCGCTGTCCAGTGCCGCCAAAGGGCTCCACCGATCAACGGTCATGGTAACACCCCCGCGAAAAGACGTTAGCCTCCTCGTTTATAGGTCCCGTAACCGAGGACTTCTGCGTTCCCCGTGTCCGGCGGGCATTCCGTTACTTGCATCTTACTGCGGACAAGCTGTGACGTCGCGTGAATTTAGTGCACCTGATGCGTTGGCACCTTTGAGCCATAACGGGTTGTTGCGTGTCGGTCGGTGGCCCTCAGTTCGCCGCGGCGGCGGGCTCCTTGGGATGTGGGCTCAGCACTTTGCCGTCGGCCCGCGTGGCGTTGATCCAGGTGGCCGCCGGCCGCCCGTCGCGCATCGGATGGCCGGTGATGGTGATTTTCGTGCCCGGAGCCAGGTCGCTCTTGCGGATTCCAGCGCGCATCAGCGTGCTGGGACCCTCGGCTTCGAATCCCCAGGTCGTCACGGTCCCATCAGGATTACGCACGTCGATGATGAGCCAGGAGTGCGGATTGGTGTATTGGAACTCTTTCACGGTGCCCGACAGGGTGACGGTCTTCGTCGGCTCGAACATGCTGGCCGAGTGGTGTCCGAAGGCGGGGGCCAGAGCGCACAGCGCGGCCGCGACCCCGGCCAGAATTGCGGCGGACTTCATTTGGATTTCTCCTGGGTGCCATTTTTCTTCATGAACGTGAACTCTGCGTGCTGCGAGCCGCCCTCTTTGGTCTCGTAGACCTCGTTGTTGGAGTTGCCTTTGCAGGACCAGTTGTTGATCCGCAAGGTCTTGTCCGGATCAGGGAGCTTGGAGTAGCTCTGCCGCGTGTACCACGGCTCGAGCAGCGCCGGGGGGTCATAGATCCACACGTTCGCCACCAGTGTGTTGGCATCGACCTTGTGCCAGATCTCCACACCTTCCACCTGGTCGCTGTAGAAGCCCTGGGCGCGCTCGTACATGTGGGCCATGGAGGAGTTCGTGTGGACGATCAGCCGCTCACCATCCCAGAAGCCGATACTGTCACCGGTCTCGGTCGGGAACTGGTCATCCTTGCTGAGATGACCGCGGCCGTCGGTGTAGATCCGGCGGATGCTGTTGAACGCTTCCGCGATCATCGTCGTCTGATTCGGGAGCACGATGAATTCGCGCATGAACGGCAGGTCGAACCAACGGGGATAGGTCGGCGAGTGGCACGCGCTCAACGGATCGTACTCGATGCCCTTGGCACGATTGGTCACGTCTTTGACCATCATGGCCTTGTATTCCGGTGTGAACTTCGCCAGCGGCGGCTTGCCCTGCGGCGGACCGTCAGGATCGAAAGCGGTGCCCCCCTTGGTGCGGGTATATACACCGCTCCAGTCAGGCATGGTCTGCACCGTCAGTAACTTGCCACCGTGTGCCTGCGCCCGCAGTGCCTCGAACAACTCCGTGGCCGTCTTGTATTTGCGCCCCAGCTCCTCCATCTGCGCCTTCTCGGCGGCGAGCGCCGCCTTGTCGGCCTGCTTCTGCGCCGGGGCCTGCGCGACAGCCAGCGCCGCAAGGAACAGCGATGCCAGCAGCAACAACGCTGTCCGGCGAGCATTCGAATTGCATGAGCTCATTGCCTGCCTCTTTGTTCTATCCCACAGGGAAGGCTGACCGCCTGTCCCCCCGGAACAACATTTTCGCCCCGTGGCCCGGCACCGCAATCCCGCCTTCGCAGCGAAGTATCCCGTCCCCGCATGCGGTGCCCGCCAAATGAAGCATTGCCACTCTATGTTGGCTTCCCGGCCGACTTTCGTATTACTTTATACCTCAACGATTTGCCCTGGCCAAGCAATGCGCCCGGGCGGCGCCTGCCGGCGCTCCAAGTTGTTTTGACCACACACTGCAATCAGGGGAGAACAATGACTCGAAATCCATTGCCAGGCTCCAGGCCTGGAGCGGCTCTAATCCTGTTGTTCGCCGGTGCCACCGCGCAAGCCGGACCCGTCGCCACGTTCGCATCGGACGGCACCGCGCACATCGTTGATTTAACAGTACCGATCCCCACGACACTCTCGGCGCCCGCGCAAGCCATGCTCCGCGCCAATGCAGCCGCGTCCGATCCCTCACACGGCCTGACCTTGCCTCTCGAGCAGATGCGCGCCCTGAACAATGCGCACCAGGAGAAGACCACCCGGCAACTTCTCGAAATGTATCGGGTGCACGTTGAGAAGAAAACGGTCGCGGGGGTTCCCGTCGCCCTGATCACACCCGCCGAGGCTCGCGCGAATCTGAAAGACCGCCTTTTGATCAATGTACACGGTGGCGCCTTCTTTCTGGGGCAGGGCTCGATCACCGAGGCGATCCCGATAGCGGCAAAGACGGGAATCGCCGTGCTGGCCATCGATTACCGCCTGGCGCCCGAGACACCGTTTCCCGGCGCGGTGGACGACACGATCGCGGTCTACCGCGAGTTGCTCAAAACATACGCACCGCGACACCTCGCCTTGTATGGGTCCTCCGCGGGAGCCGTCCTATCGGCTCAGACCGCGGTGCGCGCCCGCCAGTTGGGTTTGCCCCTACCGGCCGCGCTGGGCTTCTTTTCCGGTACCGTGGATTTCGCGCGCCCTGGAGATAGCGAGGCCTTTTTCACCATAGGCGGCCTGGGCCCTCTCGTGACACCCGTCGCCGTGCAAGCGCACGGCTACCTCGCCAACAACAATCTGTCGGATCCGGTCCTGTCACCCGCCTATGCGGATCTGAAGGGCTTTCCGCCGGTACTGTTGATGTGCGGGACCCGTGATTTCTTTCTGAGCGGTACGACGAACTTCCACAGACAGTTGCTGCGTGCCCACGTACCCGCCCAGTTGGTGGTGTTCGATGCGATGCCCCACGTGCATTGGGGCAATCCGGAACTACCCGAGACCCAGGAAGCGCTCGACATCCAGGCGCAATTCCTGGCCGAGCACGTCAGCGGGAGTTGAGAGGCTTCGCGGCGGGGGTGCCGGTTGCCGGCGCCCCCTGCCTCAGAATTTCGGCAGGGAGCCCGGCGTCCACTGCGGCGCCCGCTTTTTCCCGGGTACCGAGGCCAGGAACCGCTCGACCGACACAGTGATGATGTCGCCAGGCACACCCAGACGCTCATTGGACCCGAAATGCTCGACATGATCGAGCGACACTACATCGGCTCGCACGCCCGCACCTGTCAGTGCCTTGGCGAATCCGAGAGCCTGGTATTCGCTGTCCCCCACCGTTGGTGAGCCGCCCTTCACGTGCAGTAGCAGGAAGGGAGGAATGCTCTTGGCTGCCTTCACATTCGCGGCGGCCAGTGCTTTCTGCCACTGGGGCCCGTAGTTGGCCTGAAACTTGTGCGTATCGCCGTCAGCGGGGGGGACACCATAACCGCCTTCGATGGCCACCACCCCCTTGAGCAGACTCAAATCCTTGCCGGCCTTGCGCAAAAAAGTCTCATCGGTGGCCACCTGCGCGACCAGTTGCGCCCCGGCGGAGTGCCCCATTAGAAAAATCTGCCGCGGATCGCCGCCAAAGTCGGCGATGTTGTTCTGGACCCAGACCAGGGCATCCGCCACATCCTGCACATTGGTCGGATACATCCCATCCGGCAGGAGCCGGTAGTTGACACTCACCAGAATGAAGCCGAGTTTGCTCGTGAAGTATTCCGGCTTGGAGGCCAGGTCCTTGGAGGATGCCTTGTCGCCCATGCGCAAGCCTCCCCCGTGGACCCACACCATCACAGGCGACGCGGGCTCTACGGGATCGGCCACGTAGACATCGAGACTCGTGTACTGGGTGTCCTTCGCAGACTTGTCGTACACGATGTCCCGATACCAGACCTGGTGGGTGAACGTATAGGGCGGGTAGGACAAGGCGCCGCCGATGTGCACGTGAGGGAGCTTTGCGACCTTGCTCTCCTGCTCCTGCGCCTGCCCCGCGCCCGGCAGACACACGGTCAACCCCACTACCCATGCTGCCGCCGCGAGTCTCATGGTCGTTCTCATTGCAGGTACATCTTCAGCGACAAGCCCAGCTCACGCGGTCGACCGATCGTGCCATCGTCCACCTGCAGCAGCGGGCTGAAGAACCCGCCCGTCAGGTAGATTTTGTTCAAGAGGTTGGTGCCGAAGGCCGACAGCTCCCACTTGCCGTTGGGCGACTTGAGCGTCAGACGCGCGGCGAGGAGTGAGAAGGCGTGTTGCTCCCACGTATCATGCGTGTACGTGGTGCTCTGGTCGCCGGGCACGTAGCTCCGGTCGTACCCGGAGGTGTAGTTGTCGTCCACCCTGGCGAGAATGCCGTAGTCGCCCCAGATTCTGGTCGAGTACTGCACGCCGACCGAGTATTGAAGCTGGGGCGCCTGGCCGAACTTGCTGCTCGTGGTGATCTCGTTTTTCGCGCCGGGCAGAATCTCCGTGTAGTAGGTATGAAGCGTGCCGAGAGCCACGTTGAACAACCAGTGTGAATCCGGAGCGAAATCCAGGCTGAACTCCACGCCCGTGGCACGCGCGGCCGCCTCGTTCTGGATCAGGAAGGTCGGCAGCTCGATACCGGTAAACGGGTCGTACACGGTGCCGCTGACCTGGATATCCTTCCAGTTGATCAGGAAGTAAGTGAGGTTGGCGCGGATACGTCGCTCCCACCAGTCCGTCTTCACGCCGATCTCGTAGTTGTCGATGGTCTCGGGCTTGTAGACCTGGTCGTACTCGATGGGTGCGTTGGTTTTCGGATCGATCTCCGGCAAGGCAATGCGCGAGTCGCCGCCGGCGTTGTAGCCCTGCGAGAAGTTGAAGTACCCCAGAAAATTCGAGGTGAAGTTGTTGGTCAGTGCGAAGTGGTAAGTCGCCTTGGTGAAGGTCTGGCTCAGGTCGTTGTAGCGTCCGGTGCTGGCCAGCAGGTCGCCGCCGGGGAGCTCGCCCGGAACCAGGCTCTGGCGCGCCGTATTCGCAGCGAAGCCGTAGTTCCAGTTGCTGTTGGTCTGACGATGGTAGCGGGCGCCGGCGGTCACCTTCAGCGTACGGAAAAGCTGGTAGTTCAACTCGCCGAACACGGACTTGACGTTCGTACCCGTGCCGGTGAGCGTCTCGCTGGAGGCCGGCTGCAGAATGCAGGGCGTGAGACCGCTGCTGGGCACCCAGGACTGGCACTCCGGCGAGTTGACGACATCCTGGAAATCGAGCGGCGCGGTGGGGTTCTTCGGCTGCTTGAATTCCCAGAACGCCCAGCGCATGAAATGCGCTTCGTTGCTGTCGTTATAGGCGTAGAGACCGCCCAGCCAGCTGAACGGCCCCTCATTGCCGGTGAGCTGCAACTCCTCGGACCAGCCGTGGCGGCGTTGGTACGTGCCCTGGGAGAAGAAATGGATGTCCGAATTCTGGAAGTTCTCGTAATCCCAGTTGAGCTGGCTGCTGTAGGAGGTGATCGACTGCAGGGCGATGCTGTCGGTGATGTTCCAATCGACATGCATATTGGCGAGCCGGGTGCGCACGATCAGGCCGGGACCTGCTGAGAAGTCCGACTTGGTCTGCCATTCGCCGACCTGGCCCCCTGGGCAGCCCGCGACGTCGGTCTGGCAGTTGTAGGGAATGCCGAGCACCTCGTAGTACTCGTGATTGGGCACCTGCCAACCGAAGCCGGGGCCAGGTGGGTTATCACCGGGGGGACCGGAATCGATGATGCGCACTGTGTAGTTGGCCTGCGTGCCGGTCTCATTGAAGCGCTGTCCGGTCAGACGCACCTTGAAGGAGTCGGTCGGCTTCCACAGCAGGTCGACGCGCAGATCCTGCTGCTTGTCATCGCCGAAGGAGCGATCGATCGTGAGGCTGCGCACGTAGCCGCCGACATCGGCGGTTCCGACCGTGATCTTCGAGAGCAGTACGTGAGGGATGATCGGAATATCGGCATTCACACTGATGTCGTGGCGGTCATAACTGCCGACGGTCGCCTGCGCTCGCACGCCAAACTCATCCGCTGGAAGCTTCGTGAACATGCGGATCGCGCCGCCGGTGGTGTCGCGTCCGAACAGAGTGCCTTGCGGACCGCGCAGCACCTCCACCCGATCCAGCTCGAGGGTGCTCTGTCGCGTGAGACCGATGGGGCTCTGTTGGAAGACACCATCGATGAACACGCCACCACCCGGAATGCCGCGCATGGCGAAAATCGGACTCGCCGCGCCGCTCGGACCGGCGCTCACCAGGAGATTGGGAACGCTCGCGACCACGTCCTGCAAGGTCTGGATACCCTTCGTCTCCATCTGGTCGCCCGAGAAGGTCTCGATCGACATGGGCACCTTCTGTTGGTTCTCCTCGCGGCGCGTGGAAGTCACGATGACTTCCTCGAGGCGGCCATCGCCCGTATCCGAGTCAGCTTCCGCGCTGCCCGTGGCGGCGGCGGCTTCCGCCGAAAATGCCGCCGGACACGCCGCCAGAAACCCGAGCGCACAACCCAATACCCGTAACCCATGGTGCCGAAGCATCGCGATCTCCCCGGAAGTTGTTTTAGTCGTTCGGGAGCAGACCCCCTCCGCTCCGCCCTCCTTCTAGAAATGGTTGTCCTTCAAGTATTCAAGCTCGACCAGTTGGCCGCGAGATATTCCGCGGACTTCATGGCCAGCGCGTGCGCCGTGAACGTCGAATTCACCGACGAGCTCGTCGGGAACACGCCTGGGCCACCCACGAAAAGGTTGTGCACGTCGTGGCTCTGCGAGTTGGCATTCAACACGGAGCGGGCCGGGTCCTTGCCCAGGATCGTGCCACCCATGACATGTTGTCCGGCCGGCGCGCCTGGCCAGGCCTCGCGGGCTCCGGCTGCCTTGAAGATCTTGACTCCCTGCTCGGAAGCGGTTTTCCACAGGCGGCGGCCGTCGTCGCTCTGTTTGTAGACGATGCGCGCCAGGGGCATTCCGTAGGCATCCTTGCGGCTCGGATCGGGCTCGATGCGGTTGTCCAACACCGGCTGGTCCTCGCACACGCCCACCATGGAGCCCATGAAGCGCGTGCCGTCCTGCATGAACTTGTGCAGGTCCGCCCCGAAGATCGTGGGGTTGGCCATTGCCACGCCCAGCAGATCGTTCGGCTTCAGCATCAGGCCGATCTCCCACTGGCGACTGCCGAACGCGCCACCCGGGTCACCCTTCTTCGGATAGGGATCCTGGCAGAGCAACTGGCCACCGGTTGCGCCCACGTAGTTCTGCATCTCTTCCTGGAACATTCCCGAGATGATCACGGCGGGATGCACCATCAGATAGCGGCCAACGAGCCCACTGCTGTTACCGACGCCCTTGGGCTGCGCATCGGTTGCCGAATTCAGGAGAATGCGTGAGTTCTCGACCGTGAACGCGGTCAGTACAACGGCACTCGCCGGCTGCGTGACTTTCTCTCCCTTGGCCGTGTAGTACTCCACGCCAGTGGCCTTCTTGCCCGACTTGTCGGTCAGGACACGCGTGACGGCCGCGTCCGCCTGCATACGCGCCCCCGCCTTCAAGGCGCGCGGGAAATAGACGGCAAGCGGATTTGCCAGGGCGCCAATGGGGCAACCGGCATCACACCAACCGTCCCACAAGCAGGCCGGGCGCCCGTTATAGGGTTGCGACAGCACCGCCATGGGGATCGGCGCCGTGTGCATGTTCAGCGCCTCGAAGCCTTTCGCCAGGACCTTGCCGTGGTTGGTCACCAACACCGGCGGCAGCGGATAGGGCTCACCCGGTGGCCGCCAGATCTCCTTCGCGGCGTCTCCGGACATTCCGACATCGCGTTGCACCTTGTCGTAGTAAGGGCGCAGATCGTTGTATTCGATCGGCCAGTCGATCCCGCGGCCGTAGAGTGTGTGCTCGCGAAAGTCCTCGGTATGCATCCGGGGCCATACGGCGTAGTGGTGGATGGCCGCCCCACCGAAGCCACGCCCGGCGTTGAAGTTGAACCAGATACTGTCGGGGCCTGCCTCAACGACCTCGGGTGAGGCCCATTTGAGTCGTCGCGCCCAGATCTGCGAGCTATAGAGATCGCTCATCTTGCGCGCGGGGCCGCGCTCGAGCACCAGGACCCGTTTGCCCGCTTCCGCGAGGATCGCGGCATACACACTGCCGGCCGCTCCGGCACCGACGATGACGACGTCGACCGGCTCCATTACCTTATCCATTCCATCCCTCCGGCGGCATGATGTGTTGCATGTAGGGGATGTTCAGTTTCTTGAAGCCTTCTGGCGTGCCGTAGACGACGTCGACGGCGTCGGACCGCAGGCACATGTAGAAAACGAAGAGCGGAAAGCCGTCCACCACCGTTCCCGGTGCCGCCAACGACTTCACCAGCGACACCATTTCCGTGTCACTCAGACTCGCCAGCGGCTTGCCCGCTGACTTCTGCGCCATGGCGTTGGCGTGCTTCACGCCGGCCGCATAGAAGTCGATGTAGGGCAGCGCTATCTGGAAATAACGGGCGATCAGCAACGCCTCGTTGGGATCTGCCGCCAGCTGGTGATCCAGGAAGTGCGTCAGGCCCGCGGCCGTCGACCCCGGAACAATGGCCTCGGCCAGCTTCTCCAGGTCGTGCGCTAGTGCGTTGTCCAGTTTGCGCAAAGGCACGTCCTTGGCGCGCGCCTCCCCCGGAGTGAGCAACGCCGTACCGCCGGGTACTGCGAAACTCAGCGCGAGCACCGAACCTTGCAGCGCGCGCTCGACAAAACTGCGTCGTGTGACGTTGTCCATGGGACCCCTTGGTAATTCTTCTGCAGCCCTTTTTACCCGAGGTCCCAGGCGTGGCCTATCCTGCCACCGCACGCGGTTATCCCCGCTCTGCATTGTTTGTTTGGCTGTTGCTTTGGCGGCACGCGAGTGCTCTACTGAAAACAGGGCCGCCAGAACGAGGACAGCGCCAGATGCCGAAGTGGTTGACTGATTTCTGCGCGTGGCTGCAACAGACCGCGTTCAGCCAGGTGCTGGAAAATGTCGAATGGATCGTCCCCGCGGTGCAGACGGTGCACATTCTGTGCATCGCCGCCGTGATATCCTCCGCGCTCGCTCTCGTCCTGAGGCAGTTCGGCCTGCTCGCCGCCGAGCAGCCGCTGGAGAGCGTGTCGGCGCGGCTCCTGCGGGTCATCTGGAGAGCGCTCCCCATACTGTTGGTAACAGGCGTTCTGCTGATTTGCGCCGAGCCGCTGCGCTCGCTCGGCAGTCCTGCTTTCCAGTTGAAAATGATCCTGTTGGTGTGCGTCGCGAGCCTTTTACTGATTTACCAGAGGAGGATGCGCGCGGTCACGGCAGCGGTGACCGCAGGAGTGGGAACAAGACGCGGTGGGACGCTCGCCGTGACGGCGCTCGTTCTGTGGGTCTGCATCATCTTCGCAGGCCGTTGGATCGCGTACGCGGCCGGGAGATGACTTCGATGTCCATCGACACCTTTTGCAGCTGGCTGGAAGCCACTACGGTCGCCACCGCCATTCGTGAGAATGCACTCCTCTTTCCCACGATCGAGTCCGTCCACGTCGTCGCCATCACCCTGATGTTCGGCACGATAGCCATCGTCGATTTGCGACTACTGTGCCTCGGCTCGATGCAATCCTGCGTCAGCAAGATCACCGCGAGCCTTCTGCCGTGGACGTGGGGCGCATTCGCGCTAGCCGCCACCACCGGCAGCTTATTGTTTGCCTCCAACGCGACGGCCTACGCCCACAACACTTTCTTCCGGCTGAAGCTGCTCCTGATGCTCGGTGCCGCGGCCAACATGCTGGTCTTTCACTCGACGGGGATGAAGAGCCTGCAGACCTGGGACACCGACCCCCGGACCCCCTTGAGCGCGCGCACGGCCGGCGCGCTGTCGCTGTTGATCTGGGTCGCCGTGGTGGCCTGCGGCCGCTGGATCGGCTTCACCATGCTGAGGCTGTCTTTCTAGGCACTCCCTATATCCAGGCCTGTATCACGTAGTCGAACGGGGCGGCGCTGTTTACGAGGTCGACCCGCTGCAGCCGGATCTTGATCTCGTTGCCCTCCACGTTCAGTTGATGTCGATAAGTGCCCACGAAGTGACGCATGGTGTCACGACGTAGCTCCGTAGCATGAAAGCGCGAACGTACGATCACCTCCGTTCCCTCGACCCGCTCCAACACCACACCGCCGACCACGTGGCTCGTCATCCAGACAGGTGCCTGCGACCAGGCGTTCGGGTGGGTGAGCCGCCCCTTGCGAACTTCCATCAAGGATTTGTCCTCCGCGAAGATCGAAGGCTCGGCAAGCCACGACGTTTGCTCGGGGTGGGCTGGCATCCAGTAGATGCCTTCCTGTGAGAACAGGTCGATGTAGGCGCGCCACTGTTTCCGGTCCAGCAACTCAGCCTGCTGGGCCAGAAATTGCTGTACCGAGCAGTACAGCGAGGCCGTCTCCGCGGTGATTGGTACCGCGGCAACGAGTGGCAGATCACCCTTACGGTGGTCTCCCCGGGCAACATGGTCGGAATCGATCGCTTGCGCGCCCGTCCTATCCTGCGTCGCCTCCAGCACGACGGAGTCCTGGCGCAACTTGTCACTCAATGTTGGCGTCTTCATGAGTTCGCCTCCATGTATCGGGCCCATGCCTTGAACTGGTTTCGCATGACGGCCTCGGAGGTTCCGTTATTGGAGTACGTCACATCGCCTTCGCAGGTATCGCCGCCAAAGTTACGGTGAAAGCTCACCCAATCGCCACCGTCGGATTCGAGTCCCCATTGGCCGCGCGTCCAGTTCTCGAGGTCATCGGCGTTGATGAGGGTGGCGGGCGAGTTGACGAGGTTGAAGTACCAGAGCGCGCGTTGGTAGATGGCCGACGAAACACCCTTGAGGCGGAAATGCCAGATCTCCGAGAGCGTCTTGTTGGGCGCGAGAGGGCGCAGACAACGCAGCTGTTGCAACGGAGACTGTATGGACAGATAGGGGTAGATCAGGACATGGTGGATGTTGCGGTCGAGAAACTCTTCCGCCTTCTTCTCGCCGTATGCGGCATGCATGCGCGCGACATATTCGTTGGTGTCAGCATCATTCGGCCGCAACCCCATGTAGCCACGCAGCAAGCCGTGACCATGGGGAAAGCCCACCGTCTGAACCGAGTCCCACTTCTCGAAAGGCGACGCGAACGCAGACAGGTAGTGGTAGTACAGCGGTGGCGTCTGTCCGCCCTCTCTCATGTCGCGCTCCACGCGGGCCGCCGCGACACCCGTCGACTGGTGCGTGACGGACGGGTGCAACGCATCGAGCTGGTTCTCCATGAAAAACTTCCAGTTCGAATGCTGGATGACCCGGTGACAGACCGGTACGATTTCAACCTCGCCCTGCGGCGAGCGATCGCACATGTCATCGAAACCGATACGGGCATCCCCGAGAAATTCCGACAGCGTGGGGCCGCCCGCGGCCAGACTCGCAAAAACGAATCCCCGGTAGGAATCCACCCTGGGTACCGGCTTCACCGAGCAATCCGGGTTGTCCGGCGTCATGCGGGTGCCGCTGTAACCGGCTGGCAGCGGAATGGATTTGATCTTGCCGTCGAGACGAAAGCTCCACGCGTGGTAGGAACACACGAGACTCGAGCCGACGTTGCCCGACTGCGCGCCGCACAGTTGCACGCCGCGATGGGGGCAGCGATTGAAGAGGACGCGGACCTTGCGATCCGTTCCCCGCAACATGATCAACGGTTGGCGACCGATACGCACGCTGTGGTAGTCGCCGGGTTTGGGGACCTGTGACTCGTGGCCGCAGTAGACCCAGGTCGACTCGAAGATCCGCTCCATCTCGACGTCGAAGATCTCCTGGTCGGTATAGACGCTGCGATGAACGCGATCGGGCTCGACGAGCTGGCTGATTGGTTGCATGGTCCGGCACCCACGTCGGTGTTGTGTAGAACAGGGTAACTCTCGGAAAACACGCGTTACAGAGCCGGCGGAGGCCATTTCCATTACCGCGGGTTATGGATCGGGTTATAATTGGCACGACTTCTGCAGCAGGCCACCCGATGGACGTTGCCAAACTTCTGCAGTTCGCAGCCGTCGTCAGACACCGCTCATTCTCGGCCGGTGCCCAGGAGCTCGGACTCTCCCAACCTGCTCTATCCAAGATCGTCAAATCCCTGGAACGTGAGCTGGGCGTACGGCTGCTGGAGAGAGGTCGCTTCGGAGCGGTCGCTACGCCGATGGGAGAGGCGCTCGCCCGGCATAGCGATGCAGTGGACGCCGAGCTGCGCGCAGCGCGCATCGAGATCGAGGCACTTCGCGTAGGGGCCAGGGGGCAGGTCTGCATTGGATGCGGGCCCTCTGAGGCGACACGTCTGTTGCCGAGGGCATTGAGTGAGCTCGAGAAAACAGCGCCCGAGCTCACTGTCACGGTTCTCTATGGACTGAACGAAGCCTTGATTCCAATGGTTCTGCACGGAGAGGCGGACTTCGCCTTGTCCTCGATCCCGAATGGCACCGCCGGACAGGATCTGCGTCATGTGGTGCTCTACGAGGAATCCGCGGCCGTGGTCGTAAGATCCGGCCATCCCCTTCTGAGTAAGCGCCGCCCACTGACCGCACGACATCTCGTGGAGCAGAAGTGGGTTCTCGCGCGTCGTCGTGAACTCGAAAGGCGCGCTCTGGATGACCTTTTCATTGCCGCTGGCCTGGTCCCGGTCGAAGCCACGGTCGAGACCACTTCGGCGATCCTGATGAAGACTCTCGTCATGCAGAGCGATTTTCTGACGTTCCTGCCGCGCGAGTTGATCTATTGGGAGGAGCGTAGCAATCAATTGCGACCGTTGGATCTTCTGGCGCCCTCCTGGCGCCGTCGGGTCGGGTTGACGCTACGCACGCGGGCAAGCTCGAACCCCGCGGCGCAAAAAGTGATCAACGCGCTCCGCAAGGCTGCCGCGGAATTGAGTTAGTCGAACAGACCGATCGTGGCTTGCGTCAGCTCGTAGCCGGGCTGAGTCAGGTGATCGATCACCGTGAAATGATTCCTACGCGGCAGGGTCAAACTCGCGTTGACCTGTGGGCTCCAGGCCCTGGCGAGGCGCGCGGTTTGCAATTGGAACTCGAGCGATTCCTCTCCGCCCACGGCGAGAAGGACCTTGGCCGCGGGATTCGCCTCCATGAACAGTGGGCTGATGGCGTGCAACTCGCCCGCTGTCCAATTCATGCTCGACAGCATCTGCGTGTGCCGTAGCGGAGACAGATCAAACAGTCCACTGATGCATACAGCCGCATCGGGCGCTTCCCCTCTCGGCGCTCCACGCGCTGCGGACAGCAGACAGGCTGCGAGATGGGCACCAGCGGAGTGCCCGACGAGGACGATGCGCTCCTGCTCGCGGTCGGCCAGCACTCTGCTTCGGAGGTACGGAATGACCTGGCTCACCGAACCGAGGATCTCTGCCAGACTCGCCTGCGGGGCCAACGGATAGCTTGGAATCGCCACGCTGATGCCCGCCGCGACGAATGCCTCAGCGACCCAGGAATGGAACTCACGGCCGAAAGCACGCCAGTAGCCGCCATGAAGGAAGACCAACGTTCCGCGGGAAGACGCGGGGCGAAAGAAATCCAACCGCTCGCGGGGGTGCGATCCGTAGGCCAGATCCAACGTGCACGGCAAGGTCACGCGCGCCTGCGCGGCGCGTTCTACCCAGGAATCAAAGAACTTCTGGGCATCGGGCACCTTGGTGCGCGGGTTGTATTCATTTTCCCAGTAGTCGCGCGCGCTGGTCATTGCCGGCACAGGCTACGGTTTCCCGCAGGCCGGTGCAAGTGGGACTGACACAACCCGCTTTGTATACTAGCGGGGGTCATGTGGAGACAGCTCGACGTGGACAAGAACGAATCGTATGAAAAATACCTGCGCGACCAGGACGAGCGCCAGAAGCAACTCGACGCCATCGTGAATGACGCCATGACTCGCGTCACCTCACAGATCGCCGCGCGACAGCCGCCGATACACTCGCATTTCTTCTACGGCGCCACCGCTATTCATCCCAAGCATCTCGTGACGTGGTACGTGTTCCGTACCGACTCCGAGTGGCGCGCCGCAAAGCGTAGTGGCCTGACTTCTGAAATCGAAGCCGCCACGCGTGCGGAGCTCGCGGTGGGCGGATATCCGGTGGAAGGCGTTGACCTGATGACGGTCAGCTTCACTTCCAAACAGGACATCCAACGTAAATCCGGGGGCAACGACCGGGAGTATTTCAAATGATCAAATCCGCGGAGCACTCCACGCATGAGGCTGAAATTGCGCCTCCAGCGGTGGAGCTGTGACGTTGCCAGCGTAGTTTGTCATGACGGACGCGGCGACGATGGCGATCACCTCGAGCAGATGATCTGGACCAAAGCCTGCCGCGAGAAACCCCTCCTGGTGCTCGGCCTTCAGGGCACCGCGTTTCTCAATCAGCGTCCTCGCCAGATTTGACAGAGCTGCGAGCCTGGGATCCTTCGGCAGACCTCCCTCACGAATCGCCTGCACATCGGCGGGCTCGAGCTTCTCCCTCAGGCCTAGAAACGTGTGGAAGGCGACGGTGTAGGGACAGCGATTCGTTACCGCGTTGGTGAGCAGAATGACCTGAATCTGCTGCTCGGAGAAGCTGCCGGTGTGAACGCTCTGGAACAAACCCGGCAGGCTGTTGATCAGCACGGGAGAGTTCGCCATGGCACCGGCGACGTTCGGAATGAAACCGAATGCGGCGCGTAACGTCTCCAGGCCTCGCCTGGATTGTACCGGGGCGGATTCGCTGGAGTGGACCGGAAATGAGGACATGAGCTGAGCTCCATGAGGATCAGGTGGACGGTGCCGATGGGGATTCATCGGCCTGGTGTGTCCATTTTGCCCTCCGCTGGAAGCTTCTCAATTACCTTGCTAGTAATAGCCGCCTGGCACGTTCCGGAGAGATTCCTCGATGAAGCAGTCACAGGTCCGGGGTACTGAGCTGGGAGCTCTGCTCAAGGAGTGGCGCGGTGCGCGCGGCAAGAGTCAGATCGACTTGTCGCTGGATAGCGGCGTGTCGCAACGGCATGTCAGTTTCATCGAGAGCGGCCGCAGCACTCCGAGCCGCGAGGTTCTGCTCGCCCTTGCCGAAGCGCTCGACATTCCTCTGCGTGACCGCAACGCCCTGTTGCTCAGCGCAGGGTATGCACCCATGTATTCGGAGCGTGCCTGGGACGCCGCTGAGATGCAGGGACTGACTCGGGCCATCGGGAGAGTCTTGCGTCAACACAACCCCTTCCCCGCCGTCGTCATGGACCGGTACTGGAATGTCGTGATGACCAACGAGTCCGCCCCTCGCTTTTTCAATTCATTCATCGACATGACAGCCCGCGAGGAACCGCGGAACCTACTTCACCTGATGTTCGACCCGCAGGGCATGCGACCGTTCATCAAGGACTGGGAGAAGCTGGCACATGGCCTCATCCAGCGGGTATACCGCGAGTCCATAGGAAGGGTCGTGGATTCCCGCACCCGGAAGCTGCTGGCGGATCTGCTGAAATACCCGGGCGTGGCGGAGAAATGGAGAAGTCCAGGTAGCAGTAACGTTGCGGACACTACGCCTGTCATCTCCTATAGCTTTCTATGGGGCGCGCACGTGTTGAATTACTTTTCCATGGTAGCGACCGTGGGTAGCCCGAATGCGGTAGAGGCGCAGGAATTGCGCATCGAGTGTCTGTTTCCATCCGACCCGGAAACGGAGGCTCGACATGCGGAGGTCATGGCGTCTCAAAACGGGCCGCTTGCGCCGGCGTCATAGAACTCGAGATCTGGGAAGGCACTCATTGGGGGCACGAGCCTTGCTAGCAACCTCCCGGTCTCACCACGTCAATGGCGCTGGTGGATTGAGAGATCGGGCCGTGGCGGCCCTGGCTGGAAGAAAATGACTGGTCCCGCGATTCAGCGAAAGCCCGTGCCGAAATCCTACCTGCCTCCAGCTCCACGGGAGACGGCGCACACGACTGATGTCCTGGTGTCGCTGAGCGTTGCCCTGGCGTTGGGTATTACGGCGGTCGCGATCGCGTTATGGCCGGCCGAGCAGAGCCCCAAAACCGCAGCCCAGGCCGTGATGCCGACAGTAGCCGCCGCAGCTCACGCGGAAGCGCCGACGCACGCCGAGCCTGCCACTGTGGAGAACGTACCCACCCGGTTCGCAAATCCGTTCGATGCCTCGGAAGTTTTCGAGTTTCCGCCCGGAACGACCCAGGACGCGGCTCGCGAATCCGTAGCGGAGACGCTTTTACAGCGTGCCCGTGATCGACGGATTCAGATCGGCAGCGTCAAAGTGCGTGATCATCGGTCAGCGGCCCTTCGTGCCCGGGCATTGATTTCCGAGCAGTTTTGAGAATGCCGCCAAGGCGGCGCTCACGTAAGTCACATGCCGCCACACCCCAGCGGCCCTCACGTAAGTCACATTCCGCCCACACCCCAGCGGCCCTCACGTAAGTCACATTCCACCCACACCCCAGCGGCCCTCACGTCCAAGCTGCGCGATCCGTTGCATCAGCGGCGCGCGTTCGTTGTGTCGACGCGGGAAGTGCCTTCAGGCTCTTGAACATCGAGAACACCCAGGGTCGGACGGCCACCAGGGCCGCCATGCTCCGTTTGTCTCTGGGCGGTAACGTGCGATCGAGCTCTGCCAGATCGCGGAATTCCCCCGCCACGCGCTCCAACTTCCGGAGCAGCACCTTGCAGGAAGCGTCCGAAAGCTCAGCGGAAAGGAAGTGCAAGGCCTCGCCCGAGCGAGCAAACGCCGCCTGCAGGAACTCCTGGCGAATCTGACTTTCGTACATGCGCCGCAGCGGGCCGTCGGGTCGCCAGGCAATCACCGATGCCGCGCGCGTTCGGGCTCGCAGCTTCGCGCGCAACTCGATCAGGCGTAGCCCATCGAGCCGCACCATCAAACGACGGACCGCACGCTCGTCGACACCGAGTTGAGTGCTCACCTCCCGTCCCGTCCGCCCATTCGCCAGGAGATAGAAACAGGCCAGGAGCTTCGGGTCCGCGGCAAGGGCGGTCTCCTGTTCCAAGGTCAGGGACTCCGCGTAGTCCGCGGACTGCTCATTCGCCAATCGAACCACCTCGCTGAGGCTGACTTCGAGTGCCTGGCAGATGTCGTCCAACCGTGTGAGCGTCAAAGTCCCGCGCGAAAAGATGCGTTTTACCGACGCCTCGCTCAAACGGATGTGCCGGGCGAGGTCGCGATAAGTGATCTGCCGGGATTTCATGATGGCCTTGAGGCTGGACATGATGCGCGTCGGCATCAGATTTCCGTTCGGCATGCGCATTTCCCGCGACCCAGAGTATCGGATTACGATACCTCACGAGCCGGTATTGATCTATGGCCAAGATCGAGCTGATCATCCTCGCCGCTTTCTTCTCACGATCAGGACGAGGGTGAAATGAAACGTTATGTTTACTCGCTGGGGGCGGTCACACTGTTGGCCTGTTGTATGCCGGTGATGGCGCAGAGTGATTACAGTGGTCCCGCCGGCCCCGACTACGTGCTGGGGAAGCGGTTCATCGCCGGCGGTTACACGGTCGCCGCGGGCGCAGCCGCCAATTTCGTGGATAACGGCTGGAACGTCGGTGGCGGACTCCAGTGGCAACTCGGCCCGGGCCCGGTCTGGCTGCGCCTCGACTTCGAGTACAGCCGCAACGAAGCAACCCATCAATTCTTGAATGAAGGCGCGGCGGTCAACCAGACCCGGATCGATCACGGCTGGAGTGACCTTTGGAGCAATGACCTCGACGCGATCTATTACATGCCGGTTTCCCGGCACATCCAGGCGTATGTCATGGCTGGCGGCGGCGGCGCCATCCGACGCCTCAGCCTGACCCAGACGGTCGGCAACGGTGGCCCTTTCTGCGTGGACTGGACGGGCTTCTGCCAGAACGGTGGCTATCCGGGCGACGTGTTGGTCGATAGCAAGACCACGGGGCGCTGGGAATGGAACGCCGGTGTGGGACTCAACTTTTCCATTGGTGGCACCGACTCATTCTTCGTCGAAGCACGCTATATGGAGGTGGAGACGCCGGTACCGACCGTGTTCGTCCCCATCCGTTTCGGGCTGGCGTTTTGAGCGTAAGTATTTAATAGGCAAGGCAAAGTCGTTGACGAGGCCCCTGCCCACACGAGGGGCTGCAACGGCGAGGTTATACTGGGCCCCCGCGATTGCCCGGCTGGTGCCGCACGAGCACGGAAACAGGAGCATGACATGACCCTGAGAGTTTTCCGTCCGTGTCCGTTGTTGGCGGCCTATGTGGATGCGTATTGGGACTACGAGAACCTCACCGGTGGGGCGAGCTCGTCTCTCTCCATCCTTCCCGACACCGCGACGTACCTGTGCTTTCTCTACCAGGACCCTTTGTTGACCGCTCATGGAAACAGAACCTACAGGACGCGTAGCGGGCTGGCCGGATTTCAGAGCTTTCGCAGCGACCTGGGCGGCACGGGCACCATCTCCGGCGTTTCCGCACGACTGACACCCTGGGGGCTGAACGTCTTCCGTCACGGCATCGTGAAGGAGTGCGCCGACAAGCGCGTGGACTGTCGGGATGTCTTTCCAAAATACTCCATAGAGCGGATCGAGGATGATCTGGCTCGCATGCTGACGGCAGAAGAGCGCGTCGCTTACGTCGAGCATTACCTGCTTTCGATCTTCAACCCGGGCAACGAGGATCTGCTCGTCCGGCAGGCTTGCGAACGGCTCGTTGCTCATGGAGGAAACTATAGGGTCGCCAACCTGGCCGGCAGCCTGGGTTTGAGCAAGCGCACCCTGGAACGCCGCTTCATCAATCATATCGGCGCCACACCGAAGAAAGTCTCGCGTGTCATCCGCTTGCGCAATGCCATCCTCCACAAGGCACGGCTGCCGGGCTGGGCCGAAGTGGCGCATGCGGTGGGGTACTACGACCAGAGCCATATGATTCATGATTTTCTCGAGCTGTATGGAATGACGCCCGAGAGACTCTACCCCCAGGTTCGGATCTCGCCGACCATTCGGTTCTCCGGTCTCCTGGACCTGTCGGGCGTGGCGCCGAGGCGTCGCATCGCTGAGTCGAGCAGCGCTGTACAGTCTTCGAGCTGACCTGCCGCTTTTTTCCAATACGAAAGGGCTCTGCCGTCGCTAGCGTGCTGCCTGGCACGTGATAGTGCCGCGCGGAGGATGGCACCAGTGAGGAATCCGAGCGTCGATCTGGATCAACGGGAGTTCCAGTCCCGTCTGACCACATTGCTGAACAAGGTGCCTCCAGGCACCCTCCAAGGACACGCCTTCTTCTCAGTCCCCGCGAGCGAGCCACCATGGTTCGACACGGGCCTGGATTTACGCGCCGGAGAGCACGTTACCGTGCTCGCCGTTGGGAGCGCGATTCTCTCGACCGAACTCAATCTGCTGTTCTATCCGGACATGCAGCTTTGGTATCGCGTCGGCGAGACCGGCCGTGTTTTCCGGGGCACACGGCAATCCCACTCGTTCAGGGTGAGCGAGCCGGGGCGGCTCTACTTCGGGAGTTATTTTCCAGGTGAATGGGCTACCCGCACGGGGTCCGTGTCCGTAGGTACGGATGCTTATCGACAGATGCAAGGCAGCCTCGAAGTGCTGGTACTGCGCTGGGCAGTCCAGCCCCTGGAGGGATTGAAGCGAATTCTTTGTGTTGGCGATGCGGGGGCGTTGCTGGCGTCCGAAATCGACCGACTGCAGAATGGAGTGAAGCCGCCCGCGGGCTGGGAATATCTCTGGTTTCTGGGCCAATCCGAAATTTACGGTGCGGGCCCACCCTCTCCTGCCCAGCGCCCTTCGATCGCGTGTTACACACAGCGCAACGCCGCCATCCTGCACAAGGATGTCTCAGTACCCTTGTCTTCCGAGACGCGTTTGTGTTGGTCCTGGAAAATGGACACACTTCCCTGCCAGAAACCCGAGAACACACTGGAGAACCACGACTACCTCAGCATAGCCGTCGAGTTCGACAACGGGCAGGATCTGGCATTCTTCTGGAGCTCCCAGCTGCCCGTCGATACAGGATTTCGCTGCCCCATTCCGACGTGGACCGCACGCGAAACGCACGTGGTGGCGCGTTCTGGAAGCAACTTGCTAGGCCGCTGGTTGGATGAGGAGCGCCCGCTGCACACGTACTACGAACGCTTCGTTGGTACGATAGGGAAACGGGACGATGGCCATGATCCGAGAGTCGTGGCGCCGCCAACGCGGATCGAGCGTATCTGGCTGATCGCCAACTCCATGTTCAAGCGTCAGGAAGGGCGATGCGAATACGGCGCGATCGAGCTGCACACTGGCGGGCAGATCGTCCGCGTGAACTAGCGTGGGATGAGCAGAAAGCCCTCATCGTCGTGCTCGAAATCCCCCCGGCCCACGATCTCGCCGCGATTGTTGATGGCGACGGCTTCTTCCAGTGTCCAGCCGGAATCGCGCGGCAGCAACGAATTCAGGTCCTGGAAACCGGATGCCGGAGTCCACAGGAAGGCACGATAGTGATCGGAGTCGGTGCCGTAGCCTCCCACCACGAAGTCACAATCGCTCATGGCCCGTAGATTGTTGTAAGGCTTGGAGGACAGCTGCAGGCGCTGCAGTTGGCCACCTCGATCCAGATAGCCCTCGCTCCCCACCTGAAGAAGAATCGCCCCCGCGACATCGATCGCGACCGCCGAGCTGAAACTTCCGGCGGGCCCAACGCTGCGCCGGCCACTTGCCGGGCTCCACGCGAATGCATGGTAGCGGCCCTGGGCATCATAGGCATCCCCGACCAGCTCGCCGCGCCGATTGCTCGCTTTGAGGGTCCCCCCGCAGCATCCTGCTAAAGCATGCGGCTCACTGTTGCGCCAGTAGACCGGCTCGTTTCTCGAGTTGTCCTTGGGAACCCATTCTCCGACGATGAGTCCTGTGGGGCTCACGCCATGAGCCAAGGTCTGGTTGCCGGCCAACGCAACGAGGGAGGTCTTCGAATAGACGAACGCACCATGCTTCTTCGCGCGGGCGTCTGTCGCGTTGACAACGACATCACCCCTGCTGGTGAAACCAACCGGGTCCGTATAGTGAAAACCCTCCGGAACAGTCAACTCCCGGACGCCGGAGTCCCTACGCCAGACAACGGCGCGATGCGCCTTGGTAATGCCCGCCACCACGCCGTCGGACGAAATGACCTGCGGTAGAAATGGCAGCTCCACCACCGAGTATCCGGTCTTCGGACAGGCGTGCGCCGCTGCCGAAAGACAACCAACGATCAGCGCCACCCACCCGAAGGCGGCCGTCCTCCGGACGGCCGCCGTAACGTCAGTGCGGTCAGTTGGGCTGCACATACGTCCAGTCGAGGATGTCCTGGTTCGAATGCGTCCCGCCAGTCCCGCCAGTAAAGCCGACAAAGGCAGTCCCCGAGCCGACAGTGCCGGGGATGTCGATGGCCTGCGAGGCTGTGAACATCGCTCCGGTCGCCGTGTCCGTCAGTGTCAACTTCAAGGTGGTGCCGTCATAGGCCAGGTTCGCGTGCATGACGTCGCCGCTGTGCAGGTTGATGCCCGATGCGGTCAAATCCAACGCCGGGATGGTCGGAGCAGCCCCATTGACATAGAAGCCCGTCGAGTTCTGGCCCTCGCCAGCGTTGTCGAATGTATCGAACTTCACCGCGACGCTGGGGGTAATACCCTGATAGCCGAGCGCGCCACCAATACCACCGAGAGCGTTGAGACCCGAGTTCTGGATCGTGAACGTGAAGCCGTCCGAGGCATTCTGCTGGTCGGCTGCAGTGATCTGGAAGTCGAAGTCAGTTGTGAAGCTCCGCACGTTGACCGGGGTCATATACCAGGCCGCGCGATTTTCGAATGTGTTGTCGTCGGTCACCTGCAAGACATTTCCGGCGACCGCGGCGCCTCCCAGGAACATGAAGCCCGTGGCACCGGTGAAGCCACCGGGGAAATTCACCGCGATCACACCCCCGCCAGCGCTGGCAGTGTTGATTGTGTAGGCCGCCGCAGCCACTCCGCTCGGCACATTGCCAGGAGCCATGGCAATCGCTCGCACTGTCTCACTCGCGCTCACGGTGATCGGTCCGGTGTAGATGGTCGAAGCCGTGGTCGGCGTCGAACCATTCGTCGTGTAGTAGACAGTGGCTCCGGGAGTCGCGTCCGAGATCGTTACCGTCTGGGCGCCGGTGTACACACCGGTCCCGGGTGAGAACGTGGGCAGCGCGGTCACACTGGCCGGAGTGAAAACCCAGTTGAGAATGTTCTGGATGGCCACCGTGCCTCCAGTGCCAGCTGTGAAACCGACGTAGGCCGTATTTCCTTTGACGACGCTCGGAATATCGATCGCTTGCTTCGCATTGAACGATGCGCCCGTGACAGTATCGGTCAGCGTCAAAGCCAACGTCGCGCCGTCATACGTCAGGAACGCGTGCATGACGTCGCCGCTGTGCAGGTTCACTCCAGACGAAGTGAGATCCAGCGCCGGGACCGTGGGGGCGGCGCCATTGGTGTAGAAACCCGTCGAGTTGACTCCCTCACCATTATTGCTGAACAGATCGAACTTCACCGCCACGCTGGACGCGATGCCCTGGTAACCGAGCGCGCCACCAATGCCGCCGACAGCGCTCGTTCCAGTATTCTGGATGGCAAAGGTGAAGCCGTCCGCGGCATTCTGGTCGCCTGTGATCTGGAACTCGAAGTCCGTCGCGAAGCCCTGCACATTCACCTGGGTCGGATACCAGATCGCGCGATTCTCGTTGTTCTTCCCGTCGCTCACCTGTAGGGCACTACCGACAATCGCGGAGCCTCCCACGAACTGGAAGCCCGTTGCTCCGGCGAAGCCATTCGGAAAACTCACGGACGGTGGGTTTGTACCACCATTTCCGCCACCACCCGTGTTGATGGTGTACGCCGCGGTGGCGACGGAGCTGGCCGCGGCGCCCGGCGCCACAGCGATCGCCTTCAGAGTTTCGCTCGCACCGACGGTAATCGGCCCGCTGTACACCGTAGAGGAAGTCGTCGGTGTCGAGCCGTTTGTCGTGAAGTAGATGATCGCGCCACCGGTGACGTCTGAGATGGTGACCGATTGGGCCGCCGTATAAGTGCCAGGCGCGGGTGAGAATGTCGGAGTTGCCGTCGTGGTCGGCGGAGGTGTACCACCGCCGCCACCGGTTGAACCAATATTGTAG
>DAITMW010000021.1:31336-46228 GCA_036834945.1 Steroidobacteraceae bacterium | reverse complement strand
AAGCGCGCGAGGCGAGCGGCGCTGCCGCACAGGCCATCAAGGACTTCAACACGCGGCTCTCCGCGCTGTTGCACGCGCAACCCGCCGAGGCGCCCCAGGGAACGACCAAGGCCGAAGGCCAGATCGTGCTTTCCGACGTACAGGAACACATCGCCACGCTTTACACGCTAGTGAGCAACGGCGCGGCGGCACCGACGGCGGCTGAGGTCGCCGCCACCCACACCGCGAGCCAGGATGTCGAGCAACTGGAACAACAGTGGCAGCAACTTCAAAAAGGACTACCCGCGCTGAACCAGACGTTGCGACGAGCCAGGCTCGAGACTATCCGCACCGGCATGGCACCCCCGCGGGATCTCAACGTCGCTGACGAAGAATGAGGGAAGAACATGAGACGACGACTTGCAACCCTTCTGACTCTTTGCATGGTACCCGCCGCATTCGCCTACACGGCGGATGAGCTCGCGGCCAGGAATGTCGAGGCCAAGGGAGGGATAGACAACATTCACGCGATCAAGTCATTGCGCCTGACCGGAAGTATGCGCATCCAGCAGGACACGCTGGAGCTGGGGTTCGTGACTCTCGTGAAGCAACCCGGGTCGGTGCGTTACGAGGCGGTCCTGCAGGGCCTGACGCAGGTGCAGGCCTTCGACGGCAAGCAGGCGTGGCAGATCAACCCGTTTCAGGGCAGAAAAGATCCGGAGAATCTTTCCGCGGACGATGCGAAAGGATTGGGAGAGGACGCGGCCGACTTCACAGGCCCCCTGGTCGACTACAAGGCCAAGGGCTACAAGCTCGACTATCTCGGCCGCGAGGACATCGATGGCACGGACGCCTACAAGCTGCGGATCACGCGCACCAACGGCGACCTGACGACGGTCTATCTCGATCCGGACTATTTCCTGGAGATCCGTGCGGTCAATCGCAGGATGGAGCATGGAGTGCCGGTCGAGACCGTCGTGAACTACGGTGACTACGAGAAGGTCGCGGGTGTATTCCTGCCTTTCTCGCAGGAGTCCGGCGTCAAGGGCTCCAACGAGCGTCAGAAGGTTCAGTTCGAAAAAGGCGAAGCCAACGTGGAGCTCGCCGACGAACTGTTTCATGTACCGGCCGGCAAGGCAGCCGGCACCACAGGCAAGTGACCGAAGGGAGCCTTACCGATGCGATTCCTCCATCCATTGTCTCTCGTTACACTCGCCTGCACGTCGGTGGCACTCGCGGCGGGCACACAACCCAATCAACCTGACAACGCGCCCGTGATCGACTCCGGCGCGATTTCCGGCCTCGGCGCCCGCAACATCGGCTCGGCGGCCATGAGCGGCCGGATTTCCGCTCTCGCCGGCTACGACGACGAATCCGGCAAGGTCACACTTTTTGTCGGCTCCGCCAGCGGCGGTGTCTGGAAATCCACGGACGGGGCCACGACCTTCAGACCCGTCTTCGATGATCAGTCCGTGCTGTCGATCGGTGCGATCGCGATCGATCCCTCCAATCACCAGAATGTCTGGGTCGGCACGGGGGAATCCTGGACGCGCAACAGTGTGTCGATCGGCAACGGCATCTATCGATCCACCGACGGCGGTGAGACCTGGGAGTTTGCCGGCCTGCCCGACTCGGAGCGCGTCGCAAGGATCGTGGTCGACCCGCGCTCTTCTGACACGGCCTACGCGTGCGTCCCGGGAAAACTGTGGAGCGACTCGGCCGAGCGGGGACTGTACAAGACCACCGACGCCGGCAAAACGTGGCAGCTCATTCTCAAGGGCTCCAACCTTTCCACCGGGTGTGGCAGCGTCGCCATGGACCCTGCGAGCCCCGACACGTTGCTGGCCGGGTTGTGGGATTTCCGCCGCCAGGGCTGGACGTTCCGCTCCGGCGGCAACGGCCCGAAGGCATCTTCCGGCAGCGGTTTGTTCCGCAGCACCGATGGCGGCAAGACCTGGACCGAGCAGACGCCAACCGCAAACAAGGAGCTGCCCCCGAAACCCTACGGTCGCATTGCGCTGGCCTATGCGCCGAGTGATGCCCGGACGGTGTATGCCTTCGTCGAATCGACCGACTCCGCGCTACTGATCTCGCACGACGGCGGCACGACGTGGGAGAAGGGAGACAAGAGTCAATGGATGGTGTGGCGGCCGTTCTACTTCGCCAACCTCATCGTCGACCCCAGAAATGCGCAGCGGGTCTACAAGACCGACGGCAGCCTCATCCTGAGCGAGGATGGCGGCAAGAGCTTCAGCGCGATCGGCGGATTTGTCGGGATGCACGGCGACGTTCACGACGTCTTCGTCGATCCCAACAATCCGCAACACGTGTTCGCGGCCGATGACGGCGGACTGTGGATCTCGTTCGATGGCGCCAACAAGTGGTGGAAGACCGACAACCTGCCGATCTCGCAGTTCTACCACGTGAGTGTCGATGACGCGGATCCCTACCACGTCTATGGTGGCCTCCAGGACAACTCCGACTGGGTGGGAGACTCGGCCTATCCGGGCGGCATCAGCAGCTCGCGCTGGGAAAACATGTATGGCGGCGACGGCTTCTGGATGTTCGCCGACCCTACCGATCGGGACTACGTCTATGTCGAGGCGCAGGGAGGCACCATCTCCCGCGTGAACGTCCGCACTCACGAGACTCGCGACATTCAGCCCAGGCTCGGGCCCGATGAGCTCAAGAAATATACGAAGCTGCGCTTCAACTGGAATACGCCGATCGCCCTGTCGCCGCACGATCCGCGCAGCGTCTACATCGGGTCGCAATTCCTGTTTCGCTCCCGCGATCACGGCCAGAGCTGGCAACGGCTATCGCCGGACCTGACGACCAACGATCCGCAGAAACAGAAGCAGGAGCAATCGGGTGGCGTCACTGTCGACAACTCCGCCGCGGAGATGCACACGACGATCTACTCGATCAGCGAGTCGCCGCTGGCCGCAGGGCAGATCTGGGTCGGAACCGATGATGGCAACGTCCAGCTCACGCGGGACGATGGCGAGCACTGGACCAACGTGATCGGCAATGTGCGCGGTCTGCCGAAGAGCTCGTGGGTGAGTTGGGTTCAGGCGAGCTCGTATGCTCCCGGAACCGCCTACGCCACTTTCGACCGGCATACCTTCGGCGACATGGCGCCTTACCTGTATGTCACGACGGATTTCGGCAAGAGCTGGACCGCCCTGGTCACGGCCAGGGACGCCAAGGGCATCCGCGGTTATGCCCATGTCATCAAGGAAGACACCGTCAATCCCAACCTGCTGTTCCTGGGTACGGAATTCGGGTTGTGGATCTCCGTCGACAAAGGGGCTCACTGGGCGCAATTCAAGGGCGGCCATATTCCCACTGTCGCCGTCCGGGACCTCGTGATTCAACCACGCGACAACGATCTGATCCTGGCGACGCATGGACGTGGTATCTGGATCGTCGACGACATCACACCGCTGCGTCATCTGACACCGGATCTCGTGTCCCAGGAAGCGGCGTTTGTGTCGGCCCGTCCTGTGCAGCAGCGTATCGAGGCACAAGGCGGGTACCCCGCGGGGGCCGCCGCCTTCTCCGGGGATAATCCCGCCAACGGCGCCGTCATCACGTACTACCAGAGGCAGCGCCACCTGTTTGGCAAACTGAAGATCGAGGTCCTGGATTCCAACGGCAAGGTCGTTGGCGAGTTGCCCGCCAGCACGCGGCGTGGCCTGAACCGTGTGGTCTGGACGATGCACCTGCAACCGCCTCACGTCCCCCCGGCGGTGCAGCTCGCGGAAGCCGGAACACAGGGTCCGCGTGTTCTGCCCGGAACGTATACCGTCCGGTTGGAGAAAAACGGCAAGAGCTACGAGACCCGGATCAATGTTGGCCTCGATGGCCGCGTCAAATGGACCGTGGCGGATCGGCGCGCGCAGTACGAAGCCGCGATGCAAGTGAGCACGCTGTTCAACGACGAGTCCACTCTATTCGCCCGGATCGCCGGCTTACGCGAGCAGATCGAAGCGGCTGATAAGGGACGCGGCGAGAGGGACCCGGTGCACCGCAAGCTGGAGGATCTCGACGGCAAGCTCGATGGCCTGCGCAAGCAGATCGTAGCTACGACCGAAGGTGGCGCCATTACTGGTGAAGAGCGCCTGCGCGAGCACACGGACCAGCTTTACGGCGCCATCATTTCCTGGGACGGACCTCCATCCCTCTATCAACTCGAAAACGCACGCGCGCTGCGAGCGCAGCTCACGGATGTCGATGCGGAATTCAACCGCCTGGCTTCCTCAGAGCTGCCCGCGGTCAACGAAGTGCTGCAAAGCAAGGGCGGAAACGCCCTGACCGTGCCGGCGCCCACCGCGTTCAACGACGTCGCCGGCAGCGGTGCCGCCGGCGGCGTACCCAGTGAGCGCCTGGACCCCGACGCCCGTGTCGGTGCCCAACTTCCCGGGAACCTGCGACTTTGGAACTGAAAAAATGCGCCCGGACGCTTCCGGCTCTCGTTGCGCTACTCTCCTGCCATGCCTGGGCTGCGCAAGCCCAGGCTCCGGAGCAGCCGGACGACGCACAAAACCAGCCTCGCGAGAAGGTCGTCGTCAAGGGCAAGCGTTACCTGTTCAACCGGGAGACCCGCTACGCCCACTCGTTACCGGAAGTTGACGGCCCCACGATCACGGTCACCAAGAAGACCTCGGTGGTCAAGCTCACCGACCAGCCGAGCGTGATCGACAACAACCAGCGCGAGATCTTCAATCGCCTGCCGGGAATCGTGCTGGCGGAGCAGCAGAATCCGACCCAACTCAACCTGACCTACCGCGGGTTGGGCAATCCGCAGGAGAGTGAGTTCATTCTGGCCATGCAGGACGGCATTCCGCTCGAGCTGGACTGGATCGGCTATCCCACGCTCTACTACCTGCCCGTACCCCAGACGCTGGGAGCGGTGCAGATGCTGCGGGGAGGCTCGGGATTGTTGTATGGACCCGAGCCGCAGCCGGTCATCAACTTCATCTCCCGCGCGCCGCTCGCGGACCGCCCCTGGGGCGGCACCACGGAACAAGTCGGCGGCTCGGACCAGCTGTTCTCGAGCTTCAACACGATCTCCGGAACCGTCGGGGCCTGGGACTACCTGGCCAACTTTTCCCACCGGCAGTCGGATGGCCAGCGGGCCAATGGCGATTACACGGTCAACGCGGGCGATCTGACGGTCGGCTATCGTTTCGGCGGCCGGCAGAAGCTCACGCTGGCCATCCACGCGTACTCCGTGAACAGCGGCCTCGCGGGGTTGATGTCTGCTCAGCAGTTTCATCAAAACCCGGACCAGACCACTACGCCCAACGACCGGCTCTGGACCGACCGTGACTCGTTGGTGTTGACCTATGAGAACAAGTTCGACGATCACAACTCCCTGGTCCAGAAACTGTGGACCGGGTATACGGACCTGATCTCCCGGGCGACCACTACATCAACCACACTCTCCGGCCAGCGCTTTCACTACACAGGCCTCGACGGCCGCTTTCTGCACACCTGGGGGCGCGGGAACGCCCTGACGATCGGGTATACGGCCTACACATCGCAGAGCCCGTACAACCAGTACTCCGGCTCCAATCCAACCGTGGATCGTGACGACGAATCCGGAAAGCTCAGCTACTCCGACGGCCGCAAGACCCGTTATGGAGCGATCTTCGCGGAGAACGTCTTCCGGCTCCCCTACTTCCACGTCGTGACATCCGCGAGGTTCGATCACGAGGAGTTGGCGAGCCATGAAACCGTCGCCAACCCCGCAACCCACCCCCTCCTGGTGGACCGCACCTACCGCAAGAGCGTCCCGTTGTTCGGCTTCGGCATCGGCAACGATTTCGGACGCGGCAACGAGACCTACCTGAATATCTCACAGGGTTTCCGGCCCCTGCGTTATCTCGACATCGCCAGCCCCTTCAGCAATTACGCCCGCGAAAACAACCCGGATCCCACGAAATACCTGACCTACGAGCTGGGCGTGCATGGCTGGCCGGCCATCGGCCTGTACTACGACGTCAGCCTCTTCCAGGTGAACGTCCATGACAGGATCGAATCACGACAATTCGGCCAGATCCCGGGCCAGTCGATCGACGTCAACACCGGCAACACCCGCAGCCGGGGCGCCGAGCTCGAAGGCTCCTACGACGTACTGCGGCTATGGGCCAACAGCGCCCAGGATCGGCATCTCACCGTATTTGCCAATGCGAGCCTGCTGAACGCCCGCTTCACCAGCAGCGCGTTGCTCAATCAAACGGGCAAGATCCCGGCCTATGCCCCCGCTTACGTCCTGAAGGCGGGAGCCACGCTCCGGCGCGACGGCCACTACAAGGTCAGCCTGGTGGTGGATTCAGTGGCCTCCCAGTTCTTTCAGGACAGCAACCTGCCGGTCGTGAACAACCAGGGGATAGTGACCACCCCGGAACGGATCCCCACCTACACGGTCGCGGACTTTTCCGGCGAATACACCGTCATGGGCGGATTGCGGGTGTTGGCGGGAGTGGCGAATCTCACCAACCGCCGTTATTACTCGCGGGTGTTCATCTCCCGTGGCCAATTGGAACCGGGCCGGGATCGCACTTTTTACGCGGGAGTAGGCTACGACTTCTGAAATGTCGCGATTCGCTATTGATAATCTGGGAACCTTTACGTAGTTTCTACAAAGCTTCACAATCGATAATAAGCTACCCCGTACGCTCCAATCTCGCGGCGTACCCGGGGAGACGGCGCCCTGGCTGCGCCGCAGTGCGATTCCGTGGCTCGACCCGACCGCCCGAAGACCATGACCGACCCTGAGCCCACGATGGTTCCGGCAAGCCGCCCCGACTCCCGCGCAGGCACACCTGGGCCCTCCTACCAAGTCAAATCGGCCGATCCCCATACCGGGCGGGAGCAGGCGTTGGTGGCGTGGCGCGAGGGAGGCCTCGGGGGTAGCCAGGCAGGCGATCTCGCGCAGCTCCGTTACGACTGGTTCTATCTGCGCAACCCCCAGGGCAAGGCCCGGCTCAATCTCCTGTTCACTTCCGAGGCCACCCTGGCCGGCTCGCTCGGAATCGGCTGCAGGGGTTTTCACATTGGTGGCGAGGCGGCGCTCGCCGGGGTTCTCATCGATTTCGTCGTCTCACCCCGGCACCGCACGGCGCTCCCCGCTCTCACGTTACAGCGCAAGGGCCGCGAGTACGCGCTCCAATCCATGGACCTGGTGTACGGCCTGCCGAACCCCAACGCGTTGGGGATCTGTAAACGACTGGCAACCCACGTGTGGCTGGAATTCGAGCGGCTGGCACGTGTGCTCAGGTATTGCACCTATATCGAGCGCCTGCTGCCAAAGCTCCTCGCCGCGCCGGCCGCGCTCATTGTCGACGCGTTGGATCTGCTACGCATTCGTGCGCGACTGCTCCCGAGCAAGGTTCGGGGCGATTGGGTCACGGGTTTCGACGAGAGTTTTGATTCGCTATGGGCCGAGCTGGACAAGAGGGACCTGTGCATCGGAACACGCGACCGCCAGTTCCTGCAATGGCGCTTCAGCGAGCACCCCGGTAACAGCTACCAGACTTTCGCGGTGCGCCGTAAGAGCGACGCAAAGTTGCGGATGTATTTTATCTGTCACCGCTCCGGCGAGCTTCTCAGTGTTGACGATTGCCTGGGCGTAGGCTCCGACCGGGAGTTGGAGCAGGGGGTGCTGTTGCTGTGTCTGGCGGCACGGAAGCTCGGCGCTGCTTCCCTCGACGTCTCAATCACCGGCGCGACCCCATTGCACAGAGCGTTGCTGCGCACGAACTTCAAGATCCGTGAGAAGCGACCCTTCTTCGCGGTGATCGGGCAAACCCTGCAGGCCGTTGCCAGCCACTGTACGTGGTATGTCACCCGGGCGGACGAGGACACCTGAGACCGATGTGCGGCATTGCTGGCATTTTGAACCTTCGCGACGCACCGGCCCCTGACAGAACACAGCTCAGCGCCATGATCCGGGCGCTCCATCACCGTGGACCGGACGGCCAGGGATTTTTCCTCGACGCGCACTGTGGGCTCGCGCATGCCCGGCTCAGCATCATCGACCTGAGCGGCGGCGCTCAGCCCATCCGCAACGAGGACGGCTCGATCCAGGTCGTGTTCAACGGCGAGATCTTCAACTACCTCGAGCTCCGCGCCGACCTGCAGCGCCAGGGTCATCATTTCTACACGGAATCCGATACAGAGGTCATCGTCCATCTCTACGAGCAACACGGCTTGCGCTTTGTCGATCATCTCAACGGCCAGTTCGCCATCGCGCTGTGGGATCGGAATCACCGCCGCCTCGTTCTGGCCCGGGATCGGGTCGGAATACGGCCGCTGTTGTACACACGGGCCAACGGCCGCCTGCTGTTTGCTTCCGAGGCCAAGGCGCTCTTCACTCTCCCTGAAGTACCGCGCGCACTGAACTTCAGCGCCCTCGGAGACGTGATGACCTACTGGTCCACGCTCTCGCCCGATACGATCTTTCGCGGCATTCACTCGGTGCCCCCCGGACACATTCTCGTCATCGAGCCCGGACGCGAGCAGCTCGAGCGCTATTGGGATTGGGAGTTCCCGGAGGAGCCGCCCCGGGCCGACCGTCCGGTGGATTCCTATGCGGAAGAGTTACGTGAGCTCCTGTCGGACGCCGTACGCCTGCAACTGCGCGCGGATGTCACTGTTGGGGCTTACCTGAGCGGCGGGCTGGATTCGTCGGCGATTTCCGCCCTCGTCCATCGCTATAACCGCGAGCCGCTCATCACGTTCTCCATCGCCTTCGAGGATCCGGAGTTCGACGAGAGCGCTTTCCAGACGCAGATGGCGGCTCATCTCGGCACCCGTCATACGCGGGAGCTGTGCCGGAAAAGCGATATCGCCGCCGTTTTCCCCCGGGTGATCCGGCATACGGAGACGCCGGTGCTGCGCACTGCCCCCGCGCCGCTGATGATGTTGTCGGGCAAGGTACGCGAGTACGGCATCAAGGTCGTACTCACGGGCGAAGGCGCCGACGAAGTGTTTGCCGGCTACGACCTGTTCAAGGAAGCGAAGGTCCGTCGGTTCTGGGCGCGTAACCCACAGTCGAAATGGCGTCCGGGTTTGCTCGATCGTCTCTACCCCTATCTACGGCACTCACCCGCCGCCGCTCGTGCGATCTCGCGCCGCTTCTACGGTCAGGGCCTCGACCAGACGGAATCCGTGACGTTTGCCCACATGCCGCGTTGGGTCACGACTCAACGCAACTGGCAGTTTTTCTCCGCCCCCGTGAAGGCGGAACTGACCGACCCAGACGCGTCCTCTCGGCTGCTGGCGCGCGTGCCAACCTCCGTATCACGGTATTTCCCGTTGGGCCGCGACCAGTACGTCGAGGCACACACCCTTTTGAGCGGTTATCTGCTCGCGTCACAGGGCGATCGGGTGGCGATGGCCAATTCGGTGGAGGGCCGCTTCCCGTTCCTGGATCACCGCGTCATCGAGTTTGCCAACCGGTTGCCGCCCGCGTTGAAAATCCGCGGCCTTACCGAGAAATTCATCCTCAGACGCGCCGTCCGCGACCTCCTGCCGGCGGACGTGGCGACGCGCACGAAACAGCCCTACCGCGCCCCCGATAGCCAGAGCTTCTTCGTCGACGGCAAGGCCGTTGACTATGTGGAGGACCTCCTTGGCGAGGATCGTCTGCGTCGCGCCGGCTATTTCGACCCGGTTGCCGTCGGTAAATTGGTCGAGAAGTGCCGCACCGGACGGGCGCTCGGATTCTCGGACAACATGGCCTTTGTCGGCGTGCTCTCCACGATGCTCGTGGACGAGTTGTTCATCCGTGGAGAAACCTGACGCATGCTGTTGCACGAATGGTTGGAAATGCACGCGCGCGAACGACCGACTCATCTCGCGCTCGTTTGTGACTCCGGCCGCTATACCTATCACGATATCCACGAGCGAGCGCAACGGCTGGCAGCGACGTTGCAGGCCCGCGGCCTGCGGCGCGGCGATCGGGTTGCCATTTATCTTGATAACTGCGCGGAAGCGGTGATCGGCATTTTCGCGGTGCTGCAGGCCGGTGCGGTGTTCATGCCGGTCAACCCCCAGACCAAGGCCGACAAGCTGACCTACCTGCTGAACGACTCCGGAGCACGCGCCCTCATCTCGCACGGGTCACTCCAGGAAATAGTCAACAAGTCGCTCAGCAATGCTCCCAGTATCGTCACACTGGTCATTTCAGAGCCCACGAGTACCACGGTCGCGGGGCACACCGTTTTGGCCTTCGCGGACGCGACTTCCGGTCACGACACACCGGCATTCCACGTACCGCCGACCATTGATCAGGACCTGGCGAGCATCATCTACACCTCCGGCTCCACCGGCGAGCCCAAGGGCGTGATGCTGAGCCATCTCAACATGACCTCGGCGGCCACCTCGATCAGCACCTATTTGGGCCTGCGCGGCGACGACATCATCTTCAATGTGCTGCCGCTGGCATTCGACTACGGTCTCTACCAGGTTTTGATGGCATCTCGCGTTGGCGCGCGTGTGGTACTGCACCGCTCGCTCGCTTTTCCAATCAAGATACTGGAGGCGATGGCGCGTGAGCGCGTCACGGTATTGCCCTTCGTCCCGACTGCGTTCTCCATGATGCTGAACGTCAGCTCGCTGCGATCCTTCGACCTGAGCGCACTGCGCATCGTGACCAACACGGCCGCCGCATTGTCCGAAGCCCACATCCGCGACATCCGGGCGGCGTTCCCGCAAGCGCAGCTGTTCTCGATGTACGGCCTCACCGAATGCAAGCGGGTCACTTATTTGCCTCCCGACCAACTCGACATCCGCCCGATGAGTGTGGGGCGCGGCATGCCGAACGAGGAAGTCTGGCTCGTGGGCGAGAACGGGCAGCGTCTGCCAAACGGGAGTGTCGGCCAGTTGGTCGTGCGTGGCAGCAACGTGATGCGCGGCTACTGGAACAAGCCCGAGCAGACCGCAGAGCGCCTGAAGCCAGGTGAGATCCCGGGCGAGATGTATCTTTACACCGGCGACATTTTCAGAACCGACGCCGAAGGGTATCTTTATTTCGTCGCCCGCAAGGATGACATCATCAAGAGCCGCGGGGAGAAAGTCAGTCCCCGCGAAGTGGAAAATGTCCTCCACAAGCTCGATGGCGTACTCGAGGCGGCGGTGATCGGCGTGCCCGACGACGTGCTGGGACAGGCGGTGAAAGCCTTCCTGGTGTTGAAACCCGGGCACGAAATGTCGGAACGCGATGTCATCCGTTTCTGCCTCGCGCATCTGGAGAGCTTCATGGCGCCCAAGCACGTGCAGTTCGTTCCCCAGCTGCCACGGACCGACACCGGTAAAATCAGCAAACGCGGCCTCGCCTGAAGGCGCGCCACAGAGGGTCTCATGCAAGACATCAAGGGCACCGTCAGACAGTACATCCTGCAGAACTTTCTGATGGGTGACATGGGAGTACAGCTCAAGGACGACCAGTCGTTTCTCGATCATCACATCATCGACTCCACCGGATTCATCGAGCTGGTGACGTTCCTCGAGTCCACCTGGAACATCAAGATCGAGGACGAGGAGATGATTCCGGAAAACCTCGACAGTCTCGACTGCATCGAGCGTTTCGTGCGCGCGAAGGTCTGAGCTCCCCGGCTCACCGCCATGACATTCGCGACGCTTCGGGACGAGTTGGCGGAGCGTGTCGGGTTCCTGCCCGACAAGCCGGAAGAAACGCCGGAGAGCACGTTACGCGCGCTCTGGCTCGCCGCGGTGGGCAGGCCCGTCTCGCCCGAGAAGGCCGCTTCAATCGAGTTACCGGCTCTCTCAGACGCACAGAGCGAGTTGCTCAGGCAGCTCATCGACAAACGCGTCAGTGGAATGCCCCTGGCGCACATCACGCAGCGCCAGCGGTTCATGGATCTCGAAATGCTCGCTGGCGCCGAAGCGCTCGTTCCTCGCAAGGAAACCGAACTGCTGGCGCGCGCGGCTATCGACAAGGCCACGGCGATTGCCGCTGAGCGCGGCGCCTGCATCGTGGTCGACGTCTGCACGGGCAGTGGCAACGTCGCACTGTCCATTGCTCATCATGTCGCAAGCGCAAGCGTGTTCGCGGCAGATCTGAGCGAGCCCGCATTGGATCTCGCCCGGCGCAATGCGCGGCATCTGGGTCTCGACCAACGAGTCGAGTTTCGGGCAGGCGACCTGCTCCAGCCGTTCGCCAACGAGTCCTTTCACGGGCGGGTCGATGTACTGACCTGCAACCCGCCTTACATCAGTTCCGCGGGCGTGGAGAAGATGCCAGCGGAGATTTCGGTGCATGAGCCCAGGCTGGCTTTCGATGGAGGCCCACTGGGCATCGGGATACTCATGCGGCTGGTCCGCGAGGCGCCCGCCTTCGTGCGGCCGGGCGGCTGGCTCGCTTTCGAGGTGGGACTGGGCCAGGGGCCCGGTCTGCTCAAGCGCATGCAGGCCAACACCGCCTTCAAGGAAGTGCGGACAGTGAACGATCACTCGGGTGCCATTCGCGCGCTGACCGCGCGGCTATGAGACAGTTATGACCACGAAACTCACAGCACGGGTTCTGGAGATCGACGCGGCGGCGGAGATCGGGCGAATTGCCGCCCGTCTTCGGGAAATCACCCGCACGCTACGCAAACGGGGACTCGTCGTTGCGATCTCGGGCGGCGTGGACAGCTCTGTTTGCGCGGCACTGGCCGTGAAGGCGGTTGGCGCGGAGCGGGTATGTACTCTGATTCTTCCGGAGCATGACTCCTCCGGAGACAGTGCGCGCCGCGCCGAAATGCTCGCCTCTCAGTGGAACCTGAAGCCGCTCACCGTGAACATCGGGCCGACGCTCGAGGCGGTCGGCTGTTACGACTGGCGCGACCAGGCCATGCGGCGTGTCATCCCGGATTACGGGCCAGGATGGCGCAGCAAGATCGCGATCCGCGGCGGGATGCAGGGCCAGATCAACCGCTTTCATCTCGTGGCGCAGTCGCCCGATGGCCAGATGCACGACGTCCGTATGCAACTGCCGGAATACCTGCAGATCGTCGCCGCCACGAGCTTCAAACAGCGCACGCGCAAGATGCTCGAATACTTTCACGCGGACCGCCTCAACTACGCCGTGATCGGCACTCCCAACCGGCTGGAGTACGACCAGGGATTTTTTGTGAAAACGGGCGACGGCGCGGCGGACATCAAGCCCATTGCCCATCTTTACAAGACGCAGGTCTACGCACTCGCTCGCGAGCTCAACCTCCCCGCCGAGATCACGAGCGCGCGCCCCACGACGGACACCTACAGCCTGGCGCAGGGACAGGACGAGTTCTATTTCGCGCTCCCCTACGAACAGATGGACCTGGCTCTCTGGGCACACAATCACAATGTGCCCGCGGCCGAACTGGCCGAAGCTCTCAACGTGACACCGGAACGCGCGCAGTTGGTCTTCGATGACATCGAAGCGAAGCGCCGGACGACGGAGTATCTGCATCGCGCGCCCGTGCTGGTGGAGGATGTGCCGGAGATTGCGAGCGTCGCCCTGTAGCCGGCAGCAGACACAAGGGGCGGCGCGCTTACGGCGCAGGTTTCCTGTGTGCCAGGACCGCGCCCCGCCGCTGGTCGGGCGCTTTGTGTCACCCGCCTGTCGCGCCTTGGAGACGTTCACCTTTCGGTTTTAAAACAAGACGTTAGCTCGATCTGCGCACACCACCCCCGGGCGCTTGTCTGGAAAGGCAGACAAGAAACGTGCCGCAAGCGCCACCACTGCGTTTCCGGCCAAGCTGTGATTTTCAACAGTGTCAATGAGTTAGGATGGCTGGCACGCGATCTGCAATATGTCGCGCGGCGCGCCATCGTCCGTCGCCTCAAGAGCAAACCCGGTGAAAGCCGGGGGCGCAAAACTTCCGGTCTAACGGTCCACAGGCCTACGACAGCGGAGTTGCCGGGGTTACGTTTGCAGTGCCTCGTGAGAAGAGCCAGCATCTGAAGCTGAGCCGTGCTCTCGTGCAACCTCCTGTTTGATGTCTGCGTAACCGTCGAGACCGGTGTCGCAGTCATTTTCGGGGAGGTCGCGCATGCGAATCACCAAACTCGGGTTTGGGTCGAGTCATTTTGTCCGTCATGTTTTCCTGGGGACCACGGCGGTCGCACTCGCCGTCGCCTCGGCGGTGGCCGGCGCCGCGAACACCGACAAGTTTCCACGCCTGGGCCTCATATCCACCGGTGGTCCGCAAAAGTACGCAGCCTCCTTTCAGACATTCGCCGCGAAACACGGCGTCGTCGTGATCAATGGCGGCGGTGAGACCTGGCAAAGAAATGCCGGCTACAGCAAGCAGACGGTGATCCAGGGCATCAAATCCCAGTCCTTCGCGAACACCAAGGTGTTCCAATACGTCGGCCTCAACACCCTCTACAACTCCACCTACGCGGCCTACAACCCGTTTCCCACCTGGTACAAGCAGGTGAGCGCCCGCAACTGGTGGCTCCATCCCATCATGACCACCGGTACTCCCGTCACGGACCCGCAGTCATCGCAGAAATGGCTGGTGAACATGGCGCCGCAGGTCCCGGTCGACCCTGCGACCGGACTGGGGCCGTACGCGTGGGCGGCCAAATTCGTCGATGATCTGTTCCACCTCGGCCGCTACGCCGGGACCTCGGCGGCCCCTGATCTCGATGGCTTCTTCCTGGACAACGTCCTGATCGACCCGTCCAACGGCATGGGCAACTACGCCAACGGCGACTGGATCCGCGTTGGCACAACCCAGGCTCACAATGCACCCACGACGCTGGCCGCCGTGATGGCGGGCGAGCGTTCGTTCTATACGTATCTGCAGAGCGCCTGGCCGGGAAGCCAGCAGCTCGGCAACTCGGGTGGCACATTGGGGATCGCGGCTTCCAACTACTACAGCGCGACGGTCAACAGCCAGATCATGT
>DAITMW010000021.1:13695-31236 GCA_036834945.1 Steroidobacteraceae bacterium | reverse complement strand
GCGATGGCCAACTACAACGGCAACAAGATCCTGATCTTCAGCCAGGGCGGCGTGACGACCGCCGGCAGCGACCCGTTGAAATACAGTGGCGCGACCGTCGTTGCCTGGTCCCCGGCCTGGCAGGGTATGCGTTATGGCCTCACCGCGGCGCTCATGAACAACGGCTACTACTTCGCGGACGATGGTGGCTATTACGACGAGGAAACCGAGTCCAAGCGGCGCTGGTTCGACGAGTTCGACAACGCGGGTCGCGGCGTTGGTTACCTGGGTAACCCCGTGGCCACCACGGCGGGCGCTCCGCAGGTGGTCGCGTGGAGCAACGGAGTGTGGAAGCGCGAATTCCAGGGCGGCGTCGCTCTGTGGAACCCGAAGGGAAATGGCGCCCGGACCGTCAATGTAGCGACGCTGAAGAGCCCCAGCGGTCATTTGGGCCTGAAGCACATCGCCGGACGGCAGAATCCGGCACTCAACAATGGAGCCGCAGTCTCGTCGGTGACCTTGCAGGATCGTGATGGTGTGATTCTGCTCTGGGCGATACCGTAAGACTTTGAAACGGGGGCTTCTGGTAACAGAAGCCCCCATTTTTGAGTAAGACGCCGGGAATCGCGAAATCCTCCAACGCTTCGATTCCACGGCAACGCGTGCTACGGTGTGTCCTCCACACCCATGGCCACCGCTCCCAACAACCTGTCCCCAGAGCAGCTCCGCACAGAGCTGGGAACTCGTTTTCAGCGTCCCCTGATGAGCTTCTTCCTGCGCCGGATCAAGGACCGGTCGCTGGCGGAGGACCTGACTCAGGACGTCCTGCTCAAGGTGGTTCGCGCATGTGAGCGGGGCCAGATAGCACGAGCGGACAGCTACGTCTTCAAGGTCGCGATCAATCTCCTACGGGATTACCGGCGCCGGTCTCTACGCGCGGGCCCCTCCGTCTTCCTACCCATCGAGGAAGACCGGGATGGCCACCTCGAAAGTCAGCTCGTGGAGGCAATTTCGCCCGAGCGCGTCTTACTCAGTGAGGAGTCTCTTGCTGATGTGCTTCGTTCCCTGGAGGAGCTGGGCGAGCTGACCCGCAACATTTTCATTTTGTTCCGGCTCGAGAACATGAAGCAGAAGGACATCGCTGCCCTGTACGGCATAGGACAGAGCACTGTCGAGAAGCACGTCGTGAAAGCCGTGGTCCATCTGGCGAAGCGGTTTCGACATGAGTGAGAGCGACACATCCCGGTTGACAGAGGCGGCTGCCTGGCGCGTCCGCCTGGCCGAGAATGACGTGGAAAGCTGCCCGGAGCTCTCCGCCTGGCTCACCGAGGACCCACGCAACGCCGCCGCCTGGAAGCAGGTACAGGAGGACTGGTCCCTGTTCGGCGAGCACGCGAACGCGCCGGAGGTCCTCGAGCTTCGCTCGGCGGCCCTGGCACACGCCCACGAGGCCGGACAGGGTCGATGGGTCCGCTCCAGGCGCTTTGCCATCGCCCACCCGTTGGGCATCGCGGCCGCGATCCTGATTCTCGTTGCCGGTGGCCTGTTGGTCTGGATGCGCCAGCCGGACGTCTACACCACGCGCGCAGGCGAGCGGCGCATCGTCACCTTGGCCGACGGTTCACAGATAGCGCTCGATTCGCGTAGCGAAGTCAGAGTGCGGTACTCGGCCCACGCGCGCGAATTGACACTGACCAACGGCCAGGCGCGTTTCGACGTTGCACACGACATCGAAAGACCATTTTCGGTCAGCGCCGACGGTCACAAGGTCATCGCGACAGGCACGTCCTTCAACGTCGACCTGTTTGGTCCCAGCCTCCTCGTGACCCTGATCGAAGGTCGCGTGGTCGTCGCCTCGACACCGTCATTGAGTGTCCTGACCAAAGTCGATATTCCCGAGGCGCGCATCACCCTCGATGCCGGCGAGCAAGTTGTGTTCTCGCCCAAGGCGCCCCCCAGCGTGGCCCGGGTGAATCTCGGACAGGCGACCGCGTGGGAGAACGGCGAAGTCGTATCCGAGAACGATTCCCTGGCGACGGTCGTGGCCCGTATCAATCGCTACGCCCAACATGCGATCATCATCGGTGACACGGAAACTGGCGAGCTGCACATCAGCGGAGTGTTTCATACCGGCGACACCGACGGATTCGTCAGCGCGATCGTGGCGTATCTGCCGGTGCGCGCCGAGCAGGACACAGACGGGACGACACGCCTGACGCATCGGTGAAGGAGGATTTTCCGCGGGACGGCGTCTGTACTCATTGTAGGCCTGCCTGAATCACATCGACCAGGGCGCGGGCCGCGCAATCGCCAACAGGGGGACAGGGAATGGTGATTCGAACACGACGGATGCGCAACGCATCCGGCCTGGCGACCGTCTGTGCCGTGGGTGTACTGAGTACGGGGGTCGCGCACAGTCAGGACCGCAGCTATCACTTCGACATAGCGAACCAGTCGCTCTCGCAGGCCCTGCGCAATTTCGCGCACGTGTGCGGCCAGGAAGTCGTGTTCACCGAGGACATCGTCGCCGGCCAGGCGAGGTCCTTGCAGGGCGACTACACCGTACAGGGCGCGCTGGACCGGCTGTTGCAAGGAACCAATCTAGTGGCGGAGCGCTCGGCCTCCGGCGTAATCATGATTCGCCGGCGTTTGCGCGACACGGGCGCGGACGTGCGCGCGGTGTTAGGTTTCGAAAGAACCGCATCGGCAACGGCCCTGCCGTTCAACACCTCCTCGGTTACCGCCGATCCTCCGGCTTCGGATGCGCCTACGGCCGCATCCGCGCGAGGGACCGCCGCGCCGGATGGGTCGGCGGGCTCCGGGGAGATCCAGGAAGTCGTCGTAACAGGCCTGCGCCACTCCCTGGTCAGCGCTGAAGCCATCAAACGCGACTCCCTGGCGATCGTCGATGCCATCGCGCCTGAGGATATCGGCAAACTTCCAGACGCCAACCTGGCCGAGTCCCTCCAGCGCATCACCGGCGTGTCGATCGATCGCTCAGGCGGCGAAGGAGCGTTCGTGACGGTTCGCGGCTTCGGGCCGGAGTTCAATACCGTCCTGGTCAACGGACGGCAGATTGCCACACCGACGGATCCGAGCCAGGCCAGCGGGCGCGCGTTCTCGTTCGACACGCTCGCCTCCGAGCTCGTTTCCGGTGTCGAGGTCTACAAATCCTCCACCGCGCGACTGCAGTCCGGTGGCGTGGGCTCGACGATCAACGTCAAGACCGCAAGGCCCTTCGATTATTCCGGCTTCAAATTCTCGGGCTCCACCGACGTCAACTACGAGGAGAACTCCAGCAAGGCCGCGCCGGACGCCTCGTTTCTACTCAGCGACCGCTTCGATGACGGGCGCTTCGGCGTCCTGGTGTCCGGCAGCTACCAGCTGCGCAAAGACCGGCTGAACCAGGCCCAGACGGACGGTTGGATCGTCAACGGCGGAACCCCGCCCGCGGTGATCAACGGGGGCACCGGGGTGGCGCTCACTCCCTCCAACCCGCAGGGCAACCTGTTCATCCCGCAGAACTTCGACACCAAGGTAACGTTCGAGAACCGGCAGCGCATCGGGGGCACCCTGGTGCTGCAGTACGCGCCCAATGACGATCTGACGATCACGGCGGATGCCCTCTTCTCGCGCTTCTCCGACACGACCGATGCGCGCTCATTCGGTCACTGGTTCACGCCTTCCAACCTGAGCGACGTGGTGACCGACGCCAACGGAACGGCGATAGACCTGACACAGGGCGTCGGCATGGCGTCCGACTTCCATGACAAGAAGTTCGACAAGCAGACTTACACCGGCCTGGGTGGCATCAACGCCGACTGGAAACTCTCCGATCGCGTCGAGCTCAACCTGGACGGCAGTTTCTCACGCGCCCGGGAGCTGCCAAACGGTGGCGCGGAGAGCGAGCTCGCCTTGCTCGGCTACAACGGGCAAACGATCAGCTATCATTCGGATGGCTCGATCCTGCCGTATACGACCGGCTTCGTGAAACCAACATCCGGCACGAACGCCGGCGTGGCGGGCGGCACGCATCCCCTGTTCCAGCACGTCATGCTGTATCGCGGCTATGGCGTTCAGGATACGATCGGCCAGCTGCGGGCCGACCTGGAGTTCAAAGGCGACGACCCGAACCAGGGTCTGGTCAATCTGCGGGTTGGAGGTTACTACTCCCACGACAACAAGGACACCGCACTCTATTCGAATGACGGCGGGTCCGGCTGTACCACCTGCGGTTACAACTTCCCCTCGCCGCCGGGGTTTCCGCTCGGCGTATTCAACGCGGGTGGGAACTTCCTCGCGGGAGTCAGCGGCGCGGATCGCCTCACGACCCAGTGGCTCACATTCGACGGCCCCGCGCTGTTCAACGCGATCACCCAACAGCAACCGGCCGGATTCACGTTCGCGCCGCCCAAGGTGAACGACTCGTTCGTACAGGAGCGGATCTACGGCGGCTACCTGGAAGCCGTGTTCGCCGGGAGCCTGGTCGACAGGCCCTTCTCCACAGTGGTAGGCGTTCGTGTCGAGAACACTCAGGAGACGGTGAGCGGCCTGGCCACCCAGTTCACGGAGCTGACCCGGCTGGCCAACGATCCCACGCAGTATGGTGTCGCAACCGCCGGCACCGGCACGGTATCGAGCTCCAACAGCTACACCGACGTTCTGCCGACGATGTCGTTCAAGTGGAAGTTGATGGACAGCTTCATCGCGCGGTTCGCCGCGTCGCAGACGATGACCCGGCCGACACTCGAGCAGCTATCACCGGTCACGACACTGGTGACGCTGCGGCCGGGTAATTTCGCAGCCGCCAGCGGCAACTCCGACCTGAAGCCGTTCCGCTCGAGTAACCTCGATCTGTCGTTCGAGTACTACTACGGGGAGTCGAATTACGCCTCCATCGGCGCCTTCTACAAGGACGTGAGCAACTTCATCGTTCTCAACCAGTCGACCGGTACCGTGAAAAATGCCGCGGGGAGCGCTCTGCTCGATCCCGCGACGGGACTACCGGCCCAGTTCACCATTACCGCGCCCGCGAACGGAGAAACGGCGGTCGTCACAGGAGTGGAAGCGGCGATCCAGCATTCTTTCTGGGACACTGGCTTTGGCATCCAGATCAACGGCACCTACGCGCACAGTGACAAGCAGCTGAACCCCACCGACCTGACCAACAAGTTCGCGCTCACCGGTCTGTCGAATTCGGCCAACGGCGTGTTGTTCTACGACAAGAATGGTTTCGAGGCCCGCATGGCGGTCAACTGGCGCGACCGCTTCCTGCAGTACCTCTCGCCACCTCCCTTGAACGGCGCCGGCCAGGCGGTCACGCAGGTGCGCTCCCGGTACCAGCTGGACGCGAGCACTTTCTATCACTTCAACAGGAACTTCGCGATCTTCGCGGAAGGCGAGAACCTGACCAACACGTATGTCCTGAAGTACGCCTATTACCAGAACCAGTTCCTGTACGCTGAGGATAGCGGGCGCAGGTTCAAGCTCGGCGTGCGCGCGACGTTCTGATCGATTAACATCGACGCCATGCGTCTCGTCGAACTGTCGCGCAGCGAGCATGCGGGCTTGCGGATCCGTGCGGACCGGGTTGAAGCCACGGCTTCGGGCCAACACCTGGTACCGGTCGTGGTGAGCGAATTCCGCAAGGCCGCGATCCAGTATCCCATCGTTTTCGCCAAGCACCCGGAAACGGGACGCTTCACGCCCTATGTGCTGAATGGGCTGGGTGTGAAAGAGAACCTGTTCTGGACTGGGACGGAGCTCGATGTCGCTTACGTGCCGCTGAACGTGCGACGGCAGCCCTTCTATGTTGGAACGAGCGACCCGGCGGATGGGCCCGCGCCAGAAGTCCTGTGCGTCGATCTCGACAGTCCCTGCCTGGACGCCTGCGGCGACCAGGCGATCGTCAATCCCGACGGGAGTGACTCACCTTACCTCAAGGAAATATTGACGATCCTCGGTGAGTTGAGCGCCGCGAGGGCGGCGACGGAGCAACTCATTGCAACCCTGCTCTCCCTGAAACTGCTGGCCCCCCTCCTGCTCGACATCGTACTGGATGACAAAACACCGCTGCAGCTGCGGGGGCTGTATGGGCTCGACGAGGAGCGGTTCAGGCAACTCGAGGCGGACGTCCTCGCCAGGCTCTGGAAGAGCGGCGAGCTGGACCTGATCTATGCGCTGCTGATCTCGAGCGGGCAGATCTTCAAGCTCGTCCGGCTGCGCAACCAGCGCATCGCCATCGGTCGCGCCTGGCGCGGCAAGCCGGGCTGACATGGCCGCAGGTTCCGGGCCGCTATTCGAGTTCAACGACCACGCGGCAGTGACCCAGGCGCAGATCGGGCGCCACGGAACTCACCTGACCCGCATCGATCGTGTTCTGTGCGATCCCGAAAGGGTCGCGGCCCTGGGTTTCGCCCAGTCCTACGCCGAGGACCGCGGTAATCTTTACCCGGGCATGCGCTCCAGGATGTCCGAGAGCTTCTCGACAGCATTCCGTGCGTGGCTTACGCCGATCCTCCAGCGTCATGGCGTGTTGGCAAGCGACCGGGTCATCGGGCACGACCAGAGTTACTTCTCTGTCGTGACCACGGCCAGCGCGGACCTGATGCCGATCCAGTGTATCCCGCATTATGACTCCACCGACCCCGATCTACTGGCGGCGGTGATCTACCTGTGCGACACCCGGTTTTCCGGGACTTCGTTCTACCGGCATCGAAGGACCGGGTATGAGGAAATCACGGACGAGAATCGCGACAACTATCAACTAGCGCTCGATCACGACATGCGAGTGCACGGGATTCCCCCGCGGGAATACATGAACGGCGATAACCTGCTGTTCGAGACAGTTTTCTCGAACCCGTTGAAATTCAACAGCGCCATCGTCTATCCGGGGCGTGTGCTCCACGCAGGCAACATCCAGGGTCCATTCCATCCGCCGCAGGATCAGAGCGAGTGGCGCCTCACCATAACGGCCCTGTTACAGCCCGCCTGAGTCCCAGTGCCAATCCCGGCTGGATGCGCGGCACCCCCCGCCGGGAGCCCCGGTCCAGGCGCGTCCTCGCACAAAACGGCCGCTGGCCGCACCGGTCGCAACCCCGTCCTTCAGGGCGCGAACTCCATTGACCCAGACATTCTCCACCCCGGTCGCGAGTTGGTGAGGCTTCTCATAGGTGGCGTGATCCTGGATCGCCGCCGGATCGAAGACCACGATGTCAGCGAAGTTTCCCGCGATCAACCGACCGCGATGATCGAGAGACAGGTTCGTGGCAGGTAGCGCCGAGAGCTTACGGACCGCTTCCTGCAGCGTGATCACCTTTTCGTCCCGCACATACTTCGCCAGCAGCCGCGCGAAGTTGCCGTATGCGCGCGGATGGTTGTTGCCTTTGAGGAATACGCCTTCCGGAGCAGGCGCGGCCTCATCGGATCCGAAGCTCACCCAGGGAAGCGCGATCTGACGCTTCACGTTGTCCTCGGACATCAGAAAGTATGCGACTTCCACCCTGGCGCCATTCTCGATCACCAGGTCGATCGCCGCGTCTTCGGGACTTACCCCACGAGAGGCCGCCACGTCCGCCAGTGTCTTGCCAATCAGGTTACGCAGTGATGGGTTTTTGAAAGCCAGCAGCAACGTGCCGCTGGCGCCGGCGCGTAAATACAGGTTCTCCCACTTCGGATTCGGATCGCGCATTTCGGCAATCACCTTCGCGCGAGTCGCTGGGTCACGCAGTCGGGTAATCCATGCCTCGAGTCCGCCGTCCTGGACCCACGGGGGCATCGCCGCGTCCAACCCGGTAGCTCCCGCGGTGTAGGTGTACATATCGGCGGTAATCCTTGTTCCGCCGGTGCGTGCTGCCTCGATCGTCCTGGTCACCTGGTCGAGCTTGTTCCAGTTGCTGTTCCCAGCGACCTTCAGGTGATAGATCTCCGCCGGTGCTCCGGAGGCGCGCGCAATATCGATCGTTTCCTGGACAGCGTCCAGAAGGCGATCCCCTTCGGACCGGATGTGGGCGATATACATGCCGCCGCAGCGCGCCGACTCGCTCGCGAGCTCGATGAGTTCCGGAGTCCGCGCGTAGTCGTTCGGGCTGTAGATCAGCGCGGTAGTCACACCCAGGGCGCCCTCCTCCATGGCCTGGCGGACCAGGACTCGCATCGCCTTCAGCTGTTGCGGCGTTGGCTGTACATCCGCCTCGCCCAGGAGGTTGGTCCGGACCGTACCTGCCCCCACGAAGGAGGCTACGTTCGGGGCGATGCCGCGCTTCTGTAATTTCTCCAGGTATTCCCCGAGCGTCGTCCAATCGATGTCGAATCTGATGTCGCCCTGACGTTGTTTCGCGAGCTTCTTCATCTGCGGTGTCAGCGGGCCCATCGAGTCCTCGCCCATGACCTCGAGGGTCACGCCCTGCCTGAGATCGCTGAGTGCCCGGCCATCCGCGAGCAGTGACTCCTCCGGGTGCGCCAGCATGTTGATGAAGCCGGGTGCGACGGCTTTGCCGTGCACGTCGATCTCTGTTCGCCCACTGCCGTCCGCGTGTCGGCCAACAAAAGAGATCCGGTCAGCGTCGATCGCAACGTCGCCCGGGTATGGCGGCTGGCCGGAGCCGTCGTAGATCACGCCGTTTCTGATGAGGGTGTCGTGCAGCACGCCGGCGGCAAAAACCGCCGGTGAGCATGCGGCAAGCAGTGATAGCGCGACAATCCTGACTTTCACTCTACGGTACCCCAGGTTGGACTTTTGGCCATTGTAGCCGTATTGCCCGGCATGGAACGCGAGGTGTTGGGAACATCATGGTTCCGCGTACGACCATTGGACCATCAGATGAACATGACAACGAAGCACGCTTCCTTGTGTGTTGTTCATGTGCTTGGATAGTTGCAGGGAGGACAGGGTAAACACACTGTATAAAAAGTATGCCCCCACGCATACTCACCCACTGTCAACCGCCAGGTGAACCGGGCGCCGTCTCTGCGCCTGCAAGAAGCATATCGCGGAAGGGATTCTCCCACCTTGGCACAACCCGCTGCATTTGACGACCACGGCCGCCCGCTCCTCGTCTCGAGTGAGATTGCGCGTGCCCGAGTTGTGTTGGCGCTTCGTGCCGCATCGTGCCGGCTCAACAGAGGAGACCCAAAAGACGAGTGACGGTGGGCCCGGGATCTGGACCGGTCACCAGGAGAGTTGACATCAGAGGGGGAGTACATGATTAGACCCATTCGAAGGTTCGGTGCGGTCGGGACTTTTTGGGCAGCGTTGGCGCTCACGCTGACAGTCTCCGGCGCGATGGCTCAGACAGTCGACCAAGGTCTCGAGGAAGTCCGTATCACCGGCTCACGCATCACGCTGTCGCCGGGCATGTACACGCCGACACCGGTCACCGCGGTCACCGGCGACGAGCTCATCAAGATGGCGCCCACGAACGTCATCGACAGCTTGAGCGCTCTACCGCAGTTCTTCGGCAACACGACCTACCAACAGGCTCTCGGTGGCCAGTCGCCGAGCGGCTCTGAAGTGAACCTGCGCGGGGCGAACACCAGTTCCGGCATCTCCCGCACGCTCGTGCTACTCGACGGCCGCCGCTCGGTCGCCAACAGCCGGTTCGGCGCTGTCGACATCTCCTCTTTCCCCGACACGCTCCTGCGTGGCATCGAGGTCGTGACCGGCGGCGCGTCAGCCACTTACGGTACCGACGCGGTGGCGGGTGTCGTGAACTTCCTGCTCGACACGAAATTCGAAGGCGTGAAGCTGGAAGCCCAGGGCGGTTACACCGCGCGCAACGACGGCCCGAACTCGAAGTTCGGGTTCGCCTTCGGCCATCAGTTCGGTAACAAGGTACACCTGATCGGCTCGCTCTCGTATTTCGACCAGACCGCCATCAGCGACCTCTCGTCCCTGAAATCCCGGCCCTGGTACAACCAGGCCTCGCGCGTGTCGGGTCCAGCGGGTGGCCCGACCTGGGTGATCAAACCCTACGTGGTTCCGACAAATTTCAGCTACAACGGCACCATCGTCGGAGTACCGGGCCTCAACGGGATGCAATTCAGTCCGGATGGGAGATCCCTGTTGCCGGCACCTACCGGCGTGTTGGGCGGCGTCGGTGACTCCTGCAACTGCCTGGCCACCCCCAACGAAACCTATAGCGTGAATTCGATGGACGAGGTCGCGGGCGGCTACACCCGCAAGAACGCGTTTCTCCACGCGACCTATGACATCAACGACAAGGTCCAGCTGTTCGCGCAGGGCATGTACTCCGACGACGCCGCGAACGTACGTTGGCAATCGGCGGCGCTGCTCGCCTCCTGGGCGGTCCCGATCGGCCTCGACAATCCATACCTAACGTCGGGAATCAGGACGCAGATTCAGAACGCGCTCGCCACGGCTTATCCGAACGTCGCCGGAACGCAGGGCGTCACCCCCGCACTGGCGGCGCTGGGTCCGGGGTACCGTTACGTTTACCCTGGCCGCGACGACCTGGCGGCTCAGTACTTCACCTACGGGGTCTATCTGAACAACACGCCGGGCAATCCGCTGGGCGAGACGCGCCAGATCACCGAGAACATCACCCATCAGGGCACACTCGGTTTCAAGGCAGAGGTCGCCGACTGGAGAATCGACGGTTACATCCAAAGAGGCGCCACCCGCGAAAATTACATCGACAACAACGGGACACGAGTCGACCGCCTGTTCTTCGCTTTGGACGCGGTACCCGACGCCAACGGCAACCCGATGTGCCGTGTGGCCTCGCAGACTTACGATCCGCAGTATTACAAGAGCTTCGCCAACTGCGTGCCGATCAACCTGTTTGGCGGGTGGAACAACATTTCGCCGCAGGCGGCCGCATATGTCAGCGGCCCTGAGAAGATGGCCGAACAGTACTACACCCTCACCAACGGCGAGCTGAGCGCCAACGGCCAGCTCTTCAAAGGGTGGGCCGGCCCGGTCAACGCGGCCTTCGGTGTCGCCTGGCGTAAGGAATCGATCCTGCAGGTGACGCCAAACCCGGCGAACGAGTATCCGGCGTTCCTCGACGGGACCCTGGTGGGCAACGTGATTCCGACTCAGCCAACGTATTTCCGCGGCGTCATCCCCCAGGGCTTCTATATCAACCAGTACGGCTACACACAGCCCTGGCCCGCCTCGGCCCCGACAGTGCTCGTCAACGGTAAACCCACTGGAGGGATTCCGGGCCTGTACTACGTGCCCACCGGATTCCTGGGCGATGCCAACTCCAGCTCGGTCATGTTCAGCTCGGAACGCACCTTCAGCGGCGATACGACGGTGAAGGAGGCCTTCACCGAGTTCAACGTACCCCTGTTGAAGGACCTGCCCATGATCCAGACCCTCTCAACGAACCTGGCCGCCCGCTGGGCCGACTATTCCGGCTCGGGCACGGTCTGGGCCTGGAAGGCCGGAATCGACTGGGCGTTCAACGACACCCTGCGGTTTCGGGTGACGCGCTCGCGCGACGTCCGCGCGGCCTCTCTCGAGGAGCGGTTCGACACAACACGCGGGGGTGTCACGGTCAACAACCCGTACGTGTTGACCAATGGGCAACCGACAACCCAGTCCGGCGCCAGCTACTCCGGCGGCAACCCGGACCTGAAACCCGAGAAGGCCGATACCTGGACGGCAGGCTTCGTGGTGACGCCGACATTCCTGCATGGGTTCTCGGCATCGGTCGACTGGTACAAGATCGACATCGCCGACGCCATCGACAAGCCCACTCCGCAACAGATCGTCGATGCCGCCTTCCGGGGTGACCCGCAGTCCCAGGCACTGGTCAAGCTGGACGCCGGGAACAATATCGTCGAGGTTGACCAGTACTTCATCAATTTCGCGAAGCAGTTCATCCAGGGAGTGGACGTCGAAGCCAGCTACCGACACAGCGTGCACCTGCTCGGCAATGGCCCGGAGGATGTCGCGATCCGTCTTTACGCTACCGACCTGATGAAGAATGCGACCCTCACCCAGTTCGGCACGTACGACGAGTGGGCGGGCCAGGTGGGTACCATGCGCAGCTTGCCCAAGCAGAAGTACACCGCCAATCTCACCTACAACGACGGACCGTATTCGTTGTTCATCCAGGGCCGCTACATCTCGAAGGGAATCCTGGACCACACCCTGAGGGAGAGCTCCGTAGCGATTCCCGGTGTCCAGACCATCAACGACAACAGCATAGGCGGGATCTTCTACATGGATCTGAACCTCACGTATACGGTGGCGGTCCCGGGTGAGCTCAACATCTATGGCGAGGTCAACAATCTGCTCGACCGTGCCCCACCGATTGCCCCCTTGGCCTACGGACGTACCGGATCGGTATCGGTGAACCCGCAGCTGTACGACGTCATTGGGCGTCGCTACACGTTGGGCGTCCGGTACAAATTCTAACGCCCAACTCTGCGGGGCACATCAATGCGCTCCTGCCGCGGCGTCCTTCGCCGCGGCGGCAGCAGCATCGCCGCGCGGCGGACGAGCCAGCCAGATGAGGGCCATCATCAGGACGAACAGGACGCCCGAAACGAAGAAAATGTCGTTCGCCGAGAGCATGAAAGCCTGCCGGTCGACCATGTTGTTGAGCATTTCGTAACTCTGCTGCGGGTCGAGTCCGCGGGCCTGCAGGTCCGCGAGAACCTGCGGCGCCACTGATGAGCCCGAGCCCAATGCCTCGACGAGCTGCGAGTGATGCAATGTCGCGCGCCGGTCCCACAATGTCGTAAACAGGGACGTTCCGAACGAGCCCGCCGTGATGCGCACGAAGTTGTACAGACCAGCCGCGGCCGGAATGCGCGCCGGCTCGAGTCCCGAGATGGACAGCGAGATCAGCGGGATGAAGAAAAACGCCATCGCGATGCCCTGAATCAGGGCGGGCAGCGCCAACACGCCGAAACCCGCGCTCGTATTGAAATGCGCACGCATGAAAAGCGTGAGCGCGAAGACCAGAAACGAGACGGTGACGAAGATCCGCGGATCGACCTTGGTCATGTATCGCCCGACCAGGGGTGTCAGGAAGATCGCCAATATCCCGACCGGCGCCAGCACCACACCCGCGAGGGTCGCCGTATAGCCCATGTATTCCTGCAGCCACAAGGGCATCAGGACGATGTTGCCGAAGTAGAGCCCGTAGCCGACGAGCACAGCCACTGTGCTCACCCAGAAGTTACGTCGCGCGAAGAGATTCAGCTCGACGATCGGATGCTTCTCCGTCAGCTCCCACACCAGAAACAACACGAAGCCACAGACCGAGACGACCGCCAACGAGACGATCGCACTGGAGCGGAACCAGTCGAGATCCTTTCCCTTGTCGAGCAGCACCTGCAGGGCTCCAACCCAGGTGATGAGCAATCCCAGCCCTACCTTGTCGATGGGCACCCGGTCGGTCGGGGTCTCCCGTTTGCGGTAGATGATCCAGGAAGCCAGGCCGGCGAGAATGCCGATGGGGATGTTGATGTAGAAGATCCAGGGCCACGCGATATTGTCCGTGATCCAACCACCCAGTACCGGACCCACGACAGGCGCCACCAACGTCGTGATGGCCCACATCGCCAGCGCGGCCCCCGCCTTTTCCTTCGGGTAGCTGGACAGCAGCAATGCCTGTGACAACGGAATCATTGGGCCCGCCACCAGGCCCTGGAACACGCGGAACAGGATCAACATCGTCAACGACGGCGCCAGCGCGCACAGGAAGGAGGCGAATACGAACAATCCTGTCGAAGCCACGAACAGCTTTACTTGTCCGAACCGGCGAGTCAGCCAGCCGCTGAGCGGCACCGAGACCGCGTTGGCGATCCCGAAAGATGTGATCACCCAGGTTCCCTGGTCGGCCGATACACCGAGATCGCCGGCGATCCAGGGTAGTGACACGTTGGCGATCGAGGTGTCCAGCACGTTCATGAAGGTTGCCAGCGACAGGGCAACACTTCCCAACGCCAGGGGCAGTCCCTGCAGCGGCTGCTGATGCGGAGCCATGGCGGAGCTCATTGCAAGCTTGCAATGCGCCTTTTCACATCGCCCTCGTTCTGCGCGATGATGGCTCTCACGCGTGCGTCGGCCAACTGTCCCATGGAGTGGAACACGTCGGTTGAATAGACCGGGTCCGGGTTGGCAAGCCGCGGCAGACGCGGGCCAGCCCGATCGCGGGTGTCGACCTCGACCCGCATCGAGGCTCCGATCTGCAACGGGTGCGCCCGCAGCTCACGTGGGTCCAGGGCAATCCTGACCGGAACACGTTGAACGATTTTGATCCAGTTACCGGTGGCATTCTGCGCGGGCAGCAACGCGAACGCCGAGCCGGTGCCGGCTCCGAATCCGACCACCTTACCGTGATAGGTCACACTGCCACCGTACAAATCGGCACGCAGTGTCGCCGGCTGTCCAACACGAACGTCCACCAGCTGTGGCTCCTTGAAGTTGGCATCGACCCATACCTGGTCGAGCGGCACGACCGCCATCAACCGGGCACCTGGGCCGACCCGCTGTCCGAGTTGCACGCTACGGCGCGCGACGTAACCCGAAACCGGGGCTGGAAGTTGAGTACGGGAGAACGTCAGATAGGCAGCGCGCACCGCGGCGGCCGCGTTGCGCACCTCTGGATGATCTTCGATCGTCGTCCCGTCGACACGGGCCATGTTCGCGGCGAGCTGCTCTTTCGCGGACAGCAGCGCGGACTGAGCGATTTTCTGCGCATCTCGCGCATGCTGCAGCTCTTCATTGGAAATCGCCCCGGAGTTGCCAAGACGCTCGCGTCGCGCCAGATCCTGCTCGGCCATCGTGAGATCCGACTGCCGTACACGCACGGTCGCTTGCAACTGCGCCGTAGTCGCAAACAGGTTACGTACTTCGCGCACCGTCCGGGCGAGCTGCGCTTCCGCTTCGTCGAGGGCTATCCTGGCGTCCGCCTGGTCGAGCTCGACGAGTGTCTGCGCCTTCTTCACGAACTGGGTGTTGTCCGCGCCGATCGAGATGACGATCCCGGAGATCTGCGGGGTGATCTCGACGATATTGCCGTCGACATAAGCGTCGGTCGTGGATTCCTCGTAGCGTAGGACCAGGGCCCAATAGGAGCCGTAGGCGATCCCGATCACGAGGAACGATAGGAGTGAGATGAGCATCCATCTCTTGCGGGTGGTCATGAGGAATCTCCGGAAGCCTTCACACAACCCCGCCGCCGAGGGCACGGGCGAGATTGATGGAGAGATCGAGCGCGCGGGCGCGCAAATCCGCATCGAGGCTGCGCTGGGCCAGCAATTGCGTTTCGGTGGTCAGAACCTGCAGGTAGTTGCCAACACCCTCCCGATAGCGGAGCACCGCGAGGTCGTAGGCTTCCTGCGCCGTGGCCAGGCCCTGGCGCTGCTCGGTACGCTGCTCGTCGAGGCTACGGAAGGAGTCGAGCTGATCGACCACATCCCGCATGGCATCGGCCAGCGCCTGGTTGTACTGCTCAACCGCCATGTCATATTCGGCGTCGCGACCCGCCAGGTTGGAGCGCCGCCGGCCACCATCGAATATGGGCAGGCTCAGGGCCGCGCCACCGCCATATTCGCGGTTGGGCAGACTGAGGAAGCTGGACGGTCCGAGCACATCCAGGCCGACGAAGGCGAGCAGATTGACGTTGGGATAGAACTCCGCCTGCGCGCTGCTGATGGCATGTCTGGCAGACTCGACGCGCCAGCGATCCGCCAGAATGTCCGGGCGATGCCCCAACAGGTCCGCGGGTACCGTTGTCGGGATGGACACATCGGCCAGGGCAGTGGCTGCGGGCCGGGCGATTTTGAGCCCCCGATCGGGCCCCTTGCCGAGCAGTGCCGCCAGCTGATTGCGCGTCAACTTGATCGTCTCTTGCAACTGCGTGATCTGCTCGCGAGCAGCAGGCAGCGCCGACTGGGCCTGTTTCAACTCGAGACGCGAATCGAGGCCGGCGGCGTTTCGATCGCGTGTGAGATCAAAGATCTGCTGGCGTTGTTTGAGTGTCGCCTCGGCGACGTCCAGCTGCATGTAAGCCCGCTGTAGCTGTACGTAGGCGTGGGCAATGGCTGCTGACAGAGCGAGCCGCGCGGCACTTGCATCGATCTGCGTTGCCCTGGCCTCGCCCAACGCACTCTGATAGGCGTTACGGTTCTTTCCCCAGAAATCGACCTCCCAGGAGAGCGTGGACTCGAGCCTGTTGAAGGTGGCGCTGTTGCCAGCGTACGGAGGCGGGACGACGAACTGGGACGGAAAGTGCGCCCGAAAGCTGTCGAGATCCGCGTTCACCTGCGGATAGCGAGTGGAGTCGGCAAGACCTGCCTGCGCCAATGCCTCACGGGTACGCGCCTCTGCGATCCGCAACGTCGGACTTCCTGACAACCCCTCTTCCATCAACTGGTCGAGTTGGGTGTCGCCGAAACGCTTCCACCACTGTGTTTGCGGCCAAGCCTGCTCGTTCACAGCGGCATCCGTCAGCGATTGCCTGGCCTCGATGGCATCGGGGTTCGTGACGGTGGCCTGCGGTTTCAGGTTGTGCGTGCTCGCGCAGGCGGTTAGCAACGCGGTGATCGGGACGAGCACCGCCTTGGAGAGCTTCAACATCGTAGGTGCCGTGTTTCGTAAGTCACGACCGGCTATATTGTTGCCTAGGCCGTCATTGTCAATGCCTTAACTGCCTGAGCAACTTCAGGGTAGTCTGGGGTTCTCTCGGAGGAGGTACTTATTTATGGTAGTGGGAGGGTGAAGATCCCCCGAAAGAGTAGCCAGATGGCCCGAAACTCAGTCCGTCACATCGCCCTTCCCTCTGGCGAGAAGGTTCCCGCTCTCGGCCAAGGTACGTGGGAGTTAGGCGAGTACCCTGCCCGTCGCAAAGATGAGATTGCAGCCCTTCGCCTCGGGCTCGACCTCGGCATGACGCTGATCGATACCGCCGAGATGTACGGCAATGGCGCTACCGAGGAACTCGTGGGCGAGGCAATCGGCGATCGTCGTGACGAGGTCTTTCTTGTCAGCAAGGTCTTGCCGCATAACGCGAGCCCCAAGGGAACAGTCGCCGCGTGCGAGGCCAGCTTGCGCCGTTTGCGAACGGACCGCATCGACCTGTACCTGCTTCACTGGCCAGGGGCGATCCCGCTGCAGCAGACCCTCAAAGGATTCGACTCACTCGCCAGATCGGGAAAGATACGCTACTGGGGTGTCAGCAACTTCGACGTGGGCGATCTCGAGGAGAGCGCCTCGTTGCCGGGCGGCAACTCCGTTGCAACCAACCAGGTGTTGTACAACCTCACGCGCCGCGGGCTCGAGTATGACCTGCTGCCCTGGTGCGACCAACACCAGGTTCCCGTGATGGCCTATTCGCCGATCGAGCAGGGGCGGCTGCTCTCACATCCAGTGCTGCATCAGATCGCGAAGCGCCATGAGGCCACGGCGGCGCAGATTGCCCTTGCGTGGGTGCTGCAGCGGAAAGATATCATTGCCATTCCGCGTACCGGACGACCGGCCCACGTCCAGGAAAATCGTGCAGCGCTGGACATCCGGCTCACGGAGTTGGATGTCGCGGAGCTCGATCGTGCGTTTCCTCCTCCCGCGGAGAAAGAGCC
>DAITMW010000021.1:7091-13595 GCA_036834945.1 Steroidobacteraceae bacterium | reverse complement strand
GGCCGGTTGCGCATCCAGTCCGCCAGCGGCGCCAGCTTCTCGAGAATCCATTCGCGAGCGGCCTGGTTTGTGATCACTTCTTCCATCGCTCCGCGCATGCAGAGCATCCAGGCATCGCGCTCCTCGTCACCGATGCTGAAGGGCAAGTGGCGGGCACGCAGGCGCGGGTGGCCGCGCTCCTGCGTGTAAGCCGAGGGACCTCCCAGCCATTCGGCCAGGTATTTTTTGAGGACAATCCGGATCGCCGCGAGGTCCTGCGGGTGCAGTGCCCGGATGATCCTGGCTTCGGGTAGCGTGTCCATGCGGTCGTAAAACACGTCGACGATACGATCGACGACCGGCTGACCTCCGATTCGCTCGAAGGGTGTCGGGGTGAGATCTGGGGTACTCATTGATCATGATGATAACTCACCGGGGCGAGCCGTATGCCTCGCCCGACAAGGACCCGGCGCGCAGCGCCTCGATACGCTCCTCGAGGGGCGGGTGGCTCATGAAGAGCCGCTTGAGTCCGGTGCCCACAGTACCGCTGATCCCAAAAGCCGCGACCTGAGGCGCCTCGAGCGGCTCACCGTAGGAGCGTTTCAGGCTCTCGAGCGCGGCGATCATGTTGTGCGTGCCGGCTATGCGGGCACCGCCGGCGTCGGCACGGAATTCGCGGTATCGGGAGAATGCCATCACCACGATGCTGGCGAGGACGCCCAGCAGGACTTCGCTGACCAACACGGCGACGAAGTAGCCGGGGCCGCGCTCGCCCTCGCCTTTGCTCAGCATGCGGTCCACGGCACCGCCTATGACACGAGCGAGCAGGATGACGAAGGTGTTCAAGACACCCTGGATGAGAGTCAGGGTTACCATGTCCCCGTTCGCCACGTGACTGATTTCATGGGCAAGGACCGCTTCCACTTCTTCCTTGCTCATCGTCTGGAGCAGGCCGGTGCTGACGGCGACCAGGGCGGCGTCGCGTTTCGCGCCGGTGGCGAACGCGTTCGGTGCCGGGGAGTCGAAGATGCCGACCTCGGGCATGCCGATTCCGACCGCGTGCGCCTGCGCGCGAACCGTCTCGACGAGCCATGCCTCGGCGCTGTTGGAGGGTTGCTCGATGACCCGCACCCCCATGGAGCGTTTCGCGATCCACTTCGACAAGAGCAGCGAAATGAAGGCGCCGCCGAAGCCGAACAGCGCGGCGAAGGCCAACAGGCCGCCGAAGCTCGTGCCCGTGGCGGCCAGATAACTGTCGAGGCCGAGCAGGCGCGCCACGACCGTCAGCATGAGAAGGATTGCGAGGTTGGTGCCGACCAACAGAATGACGCGTTTCATGAGAGCTCCTGGACGGGCAAAGGGGTTTTCGCCCGGGTTCGATACAACGAATACAGCACGCCGGCAGCGAGCAGGCTGACGGTCACGAGCAACGATACCCACGCGGGCATCGGGCCCAGCAGGTCGGCGCTGAGGATCTTGCCGCCGACGAAGACCAACACCGCGGCGAGCGCGTAGCTCAGGTAGTGGAACCGCTCGACCAGGGCGGCCAGGCAGAAATAGAGCGCCCGCAGCCCGAGGATCGCGAAGATGTTGGACGTATAGACGATGAACGGGTCCTGGGTGATCGCGAAGATCGCCGGCACGGAGTCGACGGCGAACACCAGGTCGAGGAGCTCGATCAACACCAACGCGAGCAGCAGCGGGGTCGCCCACAACACCTCGCGCGAGGGGGCGCCGGCGGCCACCGGGCCCACCTCGGCCGGCGCCTTGATCCAGAACCGGCTGCCGTGGAAACCCGTCGTGATACGCATGTGACGCCGCATCCAACCCAGAACGGAGTGGGTGACGAGATTCAGCTCACCCTCGGGCCTGACGAGCATACGGATTCCGGTGAATATCAGGAACGCCCCGAACACATACAGAATCCAGTGGAACTGGCTCACCAGCGCGGCGCCGAGTCCGATGAGCAGCGCGCGCGAGACGATGACGCCGAGAATACCCCAGAACAGCACCTTGTGTTGGTATTCGCGGGGCACCGCGAGGGATGCGAAAACCGCGGAAATGAGAAAGATGTTGTCCAGGGCGAGGGTCTTCTCGATCGTGTAGCCGGTGAGAAAGGCCATCGCGCTGTCGGCACCCAGGTGCCAGCTGACCCCCGCGGCGAAGATCAGGGCCACGGCAACATAACCCGCCGACAGCCACAGACTCTCCTTCACACCAATCACGCGGTCCCGGCCGTGCAGTACCCCCAGGTCGAGGGCCAACAGCGCAATCACCACGCCGCCGAATACAAACCACAGCCACAGCGGGGTTCCGAAAAGCATCAAAGCGGACGTCGAATCGAGTGCGTTCATTGCCTTTTAGGATCCTGCCGTGTCGTGCCTCGTACTCGAGCCGCGGCGAAGTGCCCTGCGCGCTCCCAGCACCGAGCGCGTGCCGCGCTCGACCTTCGCGAACGCAGCAGCGATCGCCCGGTAAAGGTCCGCATCGACATGGCTCGCCACCACCGACTCCGGACGACGGCGCAGGCGCGCCTGCACGAGGCAGGTCTTATCGCTCCCACCACGCGGGCCATTGGTATCGAACAGGCGGACACGAACTCCAGCGAGAGCGTTGGGGCAGCGGGCCGCGTAGTGCTCCGCTTCGTCTTCAATCGCATGCTGGAGTGCACTGGTCAGGCTGAAGCCTCTGGCTTGGACGTCGATTTGCATCTGCGCGGCCCTCGGTTGCGGTGTATCCCGAGATCGAATTTAGATGGGCGCGGCCACAGGAAAAAGCAGAAAATTGGCGCGTCTTCCTCAGGATAAAACTGATGAACGAAGTACGCTCCCTGAACCTGAAGCACCTGCGCTATTTCTCCGAGGTGGCCCGCCGAGGCTCGGTCGCCCGTGCGGCCCGTGCCTTGTTCGTAACACCCCAGACCGTGAGCTCACAGGTGCAGGAGCTCGAAGAGTCCGTCGGCCAGCCACTGTTCGAGCGCGTCGGGCGACGCCTGCTCCTGACCACCGCCGGGCAAACCGCGCTCGACTATGCCAACAGCATCTTTGCACTGAGCGATGAGCTCGCACAGGTGCTTCGGGGCGGCAGAAGAGCTCGCAGCATCACACTGCGGATTGCCGCGACCGACAGCGTGCCCAAGTTGCTGACCATCATGGCGCTGCAACCGGTCGTCGAGCGGCACAGAAACGAGCTCGAGCTGGAGTGCCGCGAAGGGACTTACGCGGATTTGTTAGGTCAGCTTGCCGTCGGCCAGCTCGATGCCGTGCTCGCCGAAGCGCCGGTACCCGCCAACCTTGCGAGGATCCTCGAGGCAAGAGCACTGAGCGAATCGGGAATGACCTTTCTCGCGAGCCGTCAGCTGGCGGCGCGCCTTTCCAGGAAGTTTCCCGCGAGCCTGCACGGCGCTCCATTCCTGGCAGGCTCCGCGCCCTCCTCCCTGCTCGGCCAGGCCATACAGGCCTGGTTCGCCCGCCAGGGGATCCGTCCGCACGTCGTCGGTCACATAGACGATAGTGCCCTGCTGCAGGGCTTTGCCGCACGCGGCCTCGGAGTCGCAACAGTGCCGACATCAATCGCGCAAGAGGTCATGCGACGCTCCGGTCTCGGCATAGTGGGCAGCACCGAGGAAGTCCGTCAGACCGTCTTTCTCGTCAAGGCGCGCGCACGCCGTCCACATCCGCTCGTGAGCGAGCTCGACGAGTTACATCAGGTAAAACGCTAGCGGCCTCCCAAGCAACACAACAAAGACGCTGTCGAATGGTCGAAAAGGGGTGACGAACGGTCGCCGCCGTTGGGCCAGCGCGCACTGGCGCGGCAGTGCCTTTTTTCGCGCTATGATGGTTCTGACATGACTGACCTGGATCAACCTTGAGCTACTGGATCTGCCAACTGGCCGGCTGGGGGATCTACACCGTCCTGAAGGTGTTCGGGGCCGTCGAGGTCGGTCACCTTCCCTGGCTGAGTGCCGGCGTGACGATACTTCTTCTCCATGGCGCCGGCCTTGGCCTCACCCACGCGCTGCGCGGTTACATGCGGCGGCATCGATGGAGCGAATGGGGCACCGGGAAGCTCGCATGGCGTGGGCTCGCGGCAAGTCTCATCCTGGCCATACCGCTGGCCGCGGCCACCTCGTTATCGCCGATCGGCATGATGCAGGCCGACGGGTTGCCGGAGATCTTCGGTGCGGAGCAGCTCCCGTGGATCTCTCTGCTGTTGAATTGGGTGAACTGGGCATTTCTGTGCGCGACCTGGCTGGTTCTCTATTTCACCGCGATCGCGGTGCGTCGTCACCAGGCGGCGGCGCTCAGACAATCAGAGATGGCACGGGCCCTCCAGCACGCCGAACTGCGCCTGCTGAAATCACAGCTCAATCCCCATTTCCTGTTCAACGCTCTCAACACCGTGCGCTCCCTCATCGCCGACGATCCTATGAAGGCGCAACATGCGGTGACTCGACTCGCCAATACGCTGCGTCACACGCTGGGCGCCGGCCAGCATGAGCTGGTCTCCTTCGAGCGCGAGCTGGAAATGGTCGGCGACTTCCTCGAGCTGGAGAAGCTGCGTTTCGAGGACCGCCTCACCATCCAGAGCGAGGTGGGCGCCGACACCGCGAGCGCGCAGATTCCGGCGATGTTGCTGCAGACGGTTGTCGAGAATGCGATCAAACATGGCATCGCGGAGCTCCCCGCGGGCGGCCTGCTGCGAATCCGGGCGAATTTGCGCGACGGCGTACTCGTTCTCCAAGTGGAAAATCCGCGTCCGCCGGCGACGACCCGGACCGCTGGCGAAGGGACCGGCCTGCGCAACGCCGAGGAGCGCCTGCGTCTGCTGTTCAACTCCCGGGCGAGCCTGGAGCTCGATTTGTCCCAGCCGTCGCTGGCCACCACCCGCATCCGCATACCGCAGCACCCATGAAAGCGCTCATCGTCGAGGACGAGCCGCCGGCAAGACGCGAGTTGCGCCGGCTCCTCAGTGAGTACGCCTGGATCGAGATCGTCGGCGAGTGCGGCAACATCGCGGAAGCCGCGGTGAAAATCGAAGCCGTGACGCCAGCCCTGCTCTTTCTCGACATCCAGATGCCGGGCGGCTCGGGTTTCGACCTGTTGACGCGGCTCGATCATGTACCCCAGGTCATTTTCACCACGGCCCACGATGAGCACGCGGTGCGCGCGTTCGAAGTCAACGCGCTCGACTACCTGCTGAAGCCCATCGACCCGGCACGTCTGTCGGCCTCGTTGTCGAGAGTCAGAAAAGAAGGCATCGCGCCAGGGCCAGCCCCGCGCGCCGATGCCCCGCTACAGCAGCTTTTTCTCCGGGATGGCGCGCAGTGCTGGTTCGTGCCCTTGCGCGAAGTGCGCCTGCTCAGCTCGGAAGGCAACTACATCCGGCTCTCGTGGGGCGCGCGCCGCCCGCTGCTGGGCCGTGCCCTGTCAACCCTCGAGCAAAGGCTCGATCCACTGAAGTTCTTCCGCGCCAACCGCGCGCAAATCATCAATCTCGACTTCATCGAGAGTGTTGAAATGGGCAGCAATGGGCGGCTGCACGTGCAATTGCGCGGGGGTCCTGAAGTTGAGATATCGCGCCGCCAGGCCAGACTCTTCAGGGCACAGATGAGCATCTGACGCCGCTCAACGCTTGCGGGATTTCACCTGGTGCGCCACGGTTTGTCCCGGTTTCCCACGGGTGCCGCGAGCGTCTTCGCCGTGGAGGGACATCAGGGACTCCATCAGACTCTCTTCGGCGCTCGAACACACCGCCAGCACCGTGGCCTCCTCGCAACCCTCGGCCAGATAAGCGTGACCCATGGTGCTGTCCACGTAGATCGACTCGCCCACCTGCAGAATGACCGGGTCGTAGAAGGAGGTATGCACCGCTATGGCACCCTCGAGCACGTAGATATATTCCTCGCCCGAGTGCTGCACCAACTCGCCGAATTCCGCCAGGCTCCTGGCGCGGATCCGCCCGATGACCGGAATCATGCGCTTGCGGCGCAATTCCGGGCACATGTAGTAGTAGTCGTAGTTCCGGGTGTTGACCCGGACCGCATCGGAGAGATATCCGATGCTGCGTCGCGCGGTGACCGCGGTATCCTGTTGGGCGGCGGATATCGGGTCCGCGAACAGCTCCGACAACGGGATCTTCAGACCCTCGCTCACCTGCAGGAGCTTGTCGTAAGTCAGGGTCAGACGATCGTTCTCGACCTTTGACAGGGTCGATACTGGAATCTCCGTCCGCACACTCATCTCTTTCAATGTCCAGCCTCTACGGGCACGCAGGTCCCGTAACAGGCGGCCCAGGGTGGGACGGCCAGTCTTCATATCCATGATCAAAAGGATACAGGGACCCGGATGTGCCCACCAGGCCATGACTTGCCGAATGGAAATTTTCTCTTGTGAACTTTCTAATTGGGATTACACTCGCCTATAAGGATAATAATGGCGGGGTAGATCATGACGAGTGCAACCCGACGATGGGCTGGCCCATGGGTCCGCCGGGCTGGCCCATGGGTGCGTTGGGCTGGCCCAT
>DAITMW010000021.1:0-6991 GCA_036834945.1 Steroidobacteraceae bacterium | reverse complement strand
TGGGCTGGCCCATGGGTCCGCCGGGCTGGCCCATGGGTGCGTTGGGCTGGCCCATGGGTCCGCCGGGCTGGCCCCTGGGTCCGCCGGGCCGCGCCGGTCTCACTGTGCACGGCCGCAATCTTCTCGGTGCCCGCCGCCCTGGCGCAGGAGAGCACCGAGGACAAAGGTGGCCCGATCCGCCTCGAGGAGATCGTGGTCACCGCCACCAAGCGCTCCGAAGCGCTGCAGGACGTGCCGGTAGCCGTCACCGCCATCTCGTCGGAGGAGATCGCCGCACGCGGCTTCACCAACTATTCCGACTACATCAACACCGTGCCCAACATGTACATGTCGGACACGGGACCGGGCAAATCGCAGATCTATATCCGCGGCCTGGTTGCGCAAGGCGGCTCGGGGTTCCCGGTAGCAACCTATTTCGGTGAAGCGGTCACCAGCGTACTCACCAACAACGGCGGCTTCGCCAACCTACGCCTGGTCGACATCGATCGCGTCGAGGTGTTGCGCGGTCCCCAGGGCACGCTCTTTGGCGCAAATTCGCTCGCCGGTGTTCTGCGCATAGTGCCGAACGCCCCCAATCTCAGCGACTTTCAAATCGGCGCGACAGCGCGCGGATGGTCAACGGCCCACTCCGGCGACGGCAGCGAGCATTTCGAGGGCGTCATCAACCTGCCGATCGTGAGCGACAAGCTGGGCGCGCGACTGGTCGCATATCAGGACCATATCGCGGGCTTCCTCGACAACGTCGTACCCTCGGCCGCGCCGCTGGACTACAGCGCCGGGCTTGGAGTGCCGGACGGTACGCTGGTCATCCCGGGACATCCGGCCTTCACGCGCAAAGACATCAACTCAGAAGACACGTGGGGCGTACGTGGCGCCGTCACATGGCATCCCATGGATCCGCTGCGCGTCGATCTGAGCTACGTGGCGCAGGAAGTCCGGTTGAATTCCGAAGCCGGTGCGCAACCCGCCTTTGGCGACTACGTGGTGCAGCGTTCACTCGATCACTTCGCGCGCGGCGAGGAAATGGAGCAGGAGCGGATCGGCCAACTCGTGGTCGGCTATGACTTCGACTCGTTCACCGTCACATCCGCGACCGGCTACACGCGGCTCGAGCGCTTCCAGAACTACGACATCGGCTTTCTGGCCGTGGCGGCCAACCTGGGCCCCCAGCTCTGGTCCCTGGAGGACCGCAGCAAGGGCGAATCGTTCACGGAGGAACTGCGGATCCAGTCGCGCGGCAACGGGCCGTTGCAGTGGCTGGCCGGGTACTTTTACCTCAATACCAACTTCGATCTCGGGCAATATGTGCCCGACTACTCCTGTCCGACCTGCCTGCCGGAAGTGCTGTTCCAGCAGCCGTTCGCCATCCGCACCGTCGGCAACACCATCGGCGAGAAGCAGCGGCAGCAGTCCGTGTTCGCGGAAGTCAGCTACAGCTTCACCCCGCAATGGACCCTCGGCGCGGGCGGCCGCTATCTGCGCGACTACCTGGAATCCTTCAGCCCGGCCGCGGAAGGGCTCCTGGTCGGCGGCTCCGAGCCCGCCCCGCCGCCGGTAGGCGGACGCAGCTCCATCTTCAATCCCTCCGGCTATATCCGCTTCAAGGCGAACGAGGATATGACCTACTACCTGCAGGCCGCCCGCGGCTTCCGCAGTGGCACGACCAACCAGGTGCTCGCCTACGATCCCAACGGTCCGTGTGGTGCAACGGCTGCGGCCGACGGTGTCGGGCCCCTTACCGATCCTGACACGCTGTGGACTTACGAGCTGGGGATGAAGTCGACCTGGGCGGACAACCGGATCGCCGCCAACGTCGCCTTGTTCCACCAGACCTGGAAGGGTGTGCAGCTGGAAGCGACTCAGCCCTGCGGCTTCAACGGCACCGTGAACGGCGGGGACGCGTCGGGCAACGGCGCCGAGCTCGAGATGACCGCACGGATCTCCCATGGGCTGAGCGCCAACCTGACCGCCTCATACGTTTACAACAAGTTCGATAGTGTGAAGGCCAACGTCGGCTATGCTCCTGGTGATCGCGTACCTGCTGCTCCTGAGGAGAATGCGAGCGCCGGTCTGCAGTACGATTTCCTGTTGAACAGCGCGTGGAGCGGCTTTGCCCGCGCCGACTACACCTACGTGGGAAATGTTCATTACGTGTTCGGGCTCGGAGCTGCCGCCACGAACTACCTGCAGGGCGGCTACGGACAAACGAACCTGCGCTTCTCGCTTCAGCACGGAGGGCTGGGAATCGATCTGTTCGCGCGCAACGTGACCGACAAGCGCGCGGCCGAGAACACCGGCGACCCCACGCAGGGCGGCTATATCTACCTGCTGCGGCCCCGGGAGGTCGGCATCGAGCTGCGCTACTCCTTCGACAGATCCGGTAGTGGGCGTTGAAGATCCATGTACGCCATGAAGAGACTCACCGCCCTCCTCCTCGGCCTCGCCATTACCGCGGCAAGCGCTGAGGAAGCCGCGGCACCGCAGGGCCAGCCGCAAGCAGCGCCGCCATCGTTGACGGCGGAAGACGTCAACACCTGGCTCGACGGCTACATGCCTTACGCGTTGCAGACCGGCGATATCGCTGGCGCTGTGGTTGCGGTGGTGAAAGACGGCAAAGTCGTGACCGAACGCGGCTACGGCTTCTCCGATGTCGAGAAGCGCACACCCGTCGATCCCCAGAAGACGCTCTTCCGCCCCGGCTCCGTCTCCAAGCTGTTCACCTGGACGGCGGTCATGCAACTCGTCGAGCAGGGCAAGCTCGATCTCGATGCGGACGTCAACGGCTACCTCGATTACAAGGTTCCGCAGCGCGACGGCAAACCCGTCACCCTGCGCAATCTCATGCAACACACGGCCGGCTTCGAGGAACAAGCGAAGGGGATCATCTCGGAGGACCCCAAGGCGCCGGGCTACGAAGTGCTGTTGAAACAGTGGGTGCCGGAAAGGGTCTTCGACGCCGGCACCACGCCGGCCTACTCCAACTACGGGGCATCCCTGGCCGGCTATATCGTGCAACGCGTATCCGGAGAGCCGTTCGACAGCTACATCGAGAAGCACATCTTCGCGCCCCTGGACATGAAGTACTCGAGCTTCCGGCAACCCCTGCCGGCGCAGCTCGTGCCCCTGATGTCTAAGGGCTATCACCTCGGCTCGGGAGAGCCCGGGGGTTTCGAAATGGTCGGACCGGCGCCCGCGGGCTCGTTGTCCTCCCCCGCGGAAGACATGGCGCACTTCATGATCGCCCACCTGCAGAACGGCGCATACAACGGCAAGCGCATCCTGTCCGAGGCGACGGCGCGCCAGATGCACGACAGTCCCCTGACGCTGCTGCCGCCGTTGAACCGGATGCAGCTGGGTTTCTTCGAAACCAACATCAACGGCCGGGAGGTCATCGCCCACCTGGGCGATACCGACTACTTCCATACCTCCCTGCATCTCTTCCTGCAGGACGGAGTGGGTTTCTACGTCTCTTTCAACAGCCCGGGCAGGGAAGACGCGGCCCATAGCCTGCGCGGCGCCCTCTTCCAGGACTTCGCGGACCGCTATTTCCCCGAACGCGAGCCGCAACCCCTCGTCGATGCGCAGACTTCGGCAGCCCACGCGGCGCTCCTGGCCGGAAGCTGGGTGAACTCACGCGGCTCGCGCAGCAGCTTCATGTCCGTCCTGGACCTCGTCGGTCAGACGCAGCTCGGGGTCAATGCCAAGGGTGGCCTCGTGGCGCCCTTCCCGGGCCTGAATGGCCTGCCGCGGCGCTGGATCGAAGTGGCTCCCTTCATCTGGCGCGATCTCAATAGCCACGAGCGGCTCGCGGCCAAGGTGGTGGACGGCCGGCCGACGCGCTGGAGCATCGACCTGATCTCACCCTTCATGGTTTTCCAGCGTCCCGAGTGGTATCGCAACACGAGTTGGCTGCGGCCGGTATTCCTGTTCAGTGTCGGCGCATTGTTCCTGACAGTCCTGGCCTGGCCCGTCGCAGCCGTGACCCGGCGACAGTATGGCGCGCCTCTCACGCTCAGCTTGCCTGAGCGCCGCGCTTATCGGCTCAGCAAATTCGGTGCGACAGCCATCGTGGCGGCTGTCACCCTGTGGGCCGCGCTGCTCGCCACGATGCTGCAAAAGAACTCCATGCTGAGTGCCAGCACCGACTGGCTGCTGCACCTGACTCAGCTCGTCGGCATTGTCGCCTTCCTGGGCGGCTTCGTCTGCATGTTGATCAACGCGCGGACGGTTTGGACCGGTGCGCGCCGGTGGCCCGCGAAGACCTGGAGTGTCGTGCTCAGCCTGTCGGCCTTCTTCGTGCTGTGGGTGGCGTTCGTGTTCCACCTGATGAGCTTCGATGTGAGTTACTGATCGCCACCTTGCAGGTTCAGGTTCAGGTTCAGGCGCAGCAAACCCTCGACCTGGTAGCTACGCGGCTCACCACACACGCACCACTCACAGAAATGCTCGCAGTTGTTGGTGAAGAGCCGATAAGACGTCTCACCGAGCCGCGAGCGCGCTCTATCCCTCACCTCTTCGGCGGCGAACCTGGGAACCGGGTGAGGCCGAACCCACACGGCATACCCGTTGGCGAAGCTCGTGAAAGAAACTTCTTCCACCGCGCCCCGGCGCCAGTAGAGCGGAAATGACCCATAGTGAACGACCCGGTCACCGCCGACGTAGATGCCATGATGGGCGAACCCACGACGTGGCGTAACGAGGTGTGCGCCCAACGGGGGCTCTTCACCGTGGGCCAAAAGCCGGTCGTTTCGGTGTAGTCCACGGCGCACCGGACGCCATTCTGTCGTGATACTGACATCGTGTTGCCCTCCTCCAACCGTGCTCACAAACATTGTCGAATCTCAAAAACTTGACGGGGTTCAAGGATTGTGAGTTCGAATGTTGCACGGGTGGGTCGCCGGACGAAACTCCACGAAGAATGAGCCCGACCCCCCACTATGGGGTGGCTGTTAGATCACTACACGTCGAGGATGCCGCGCTTCACGGCGATCATCACTGCGTGCGTGCGATCCCGAGCGCCGAGCTTGGGGAGGATGCTCTTCATGTGCGCCTTGACGGTGCCCTCGGAAATCCCGAGTTGTAAGGCGATTTGCTTGTTCGAACGACCCGCGCCAACGCCCTGGAGCACGTCGATCTCCCGGTCGGTCAACGCATCATCCGCCGCATGCTCCGCTATGCTCTTGGCTATTTCTGGCGGAATGTGTCTTTTTCCCGCATGCACTGTGCGGATCGTGTCCAGCAGGTCCTTACGTAGCATGCTCTTCAGAAGATAGCCGACAGCGCCGGCCTTGAGGGCTCCGAGAGCCTGCACGTCTCCGGCGTAAGTGGTCAGAACCACGATACGCGCGGCGGGAAACTCCGAACGGATGGCACGGATCGCATCGATGCCGCTGATATCTGGCATACGAAGATCCATGAGAGTGATGTCCGGACGATGCTCGCGGAACATCGTGATGGCCTCACCCCCGAAGGTTGCCTCGGCGACCAGCGTCATGTCGGGCTGCCCCTCGATTACGGCGGCAACACCCTCCCGCAAGAGCGGGTGATCGTCGACGACCAATATGCGGATAGGTTGCATGGGAGGGCTCTCCGGCGAGCCGTAGGTGGCAAGCATATCCGATGGAGTGCGGATGGAGTAACTCACCTGAGTGCACCGCGAGCGTTGGCCTGACGACAGGTGCGGCTCCCCATGAACGAGGGTTGTTTTTATCGCGCCGAGCCCTGTCCCGAATCCCCCAAAAGGGGGGCGGCAGCCTGTTGAGACCCCCGACCTAAACTAAAGTAGCTACTAGATAGGGGGGGTTACGCGCATCGCTTTGTGGAGTGGCGAGCGGTCGGTGCGTGAGTCACGCTGCGTGCGACTTCACCTTACAGGTAAACACCAATGTTTGACCAGACAACATGTAACCTGTCAGTGGTGGCAGCACAGCTCGTCGAAGCCGCCTGGCGCGCGCGAGACGGGGACGGCATTGCGGCGAAGGCCCATATCGCCCACGCAGTTGCACTCCTCGAGGGACAACCGAGTGCTCCACCGGCCAACCAGCGTACGCCAGACAAAGTGCGGCGGCGGATCGCACGCGGCGGCCTCGCGGCCTGGCAGGCGCAAAGGCTGGCCGCCCATGTCGATGCGAACCTGGCCGACAAGATTCAAATCGAGGATCTCGCGAGATTGCTGAATCTCAGCGCCAGCCACTTCTGCCGCGCGTTCAAGAGCACGTTTGGTGTACCGGCCCACAATTGGGTGATGCGGCGGCGGATCGAGGTGGCACAGGGGCTCATGCTCACCACCGGCTCCACGCTGAGCGAGATCGCCCTCAACTGTGGCATGTCCGACCAATCCCATTTCACGCGCTGCTTCCGGCGGATTGTCGGCGAGACACCGTATTCGTGGCGGCGGACCCGGCGGGTTGCGATGGAGGTGCCGGGAGGTCCGCCATCGCCCCCGTTGGTTGCCGTGCGCGCGAGTGAAGCTGCTCATTTTCTCGTGTAGCGATGCTTCACGCCGACGGGAAAGTATTCCGGGTCGCCGCCGGGCCGCAGCGTGATGTGCAGGGCCTGGCGCCCGGCGGGCACATAGTTGGCGAACTCGCTGTTCAGCCGTAACAACTGGCGCCGGATCGAAGCGCCGATCGCATCGGCCTTGAGCGAGGTGGCTTCAACACCGGGCGCCAGTTCGACGGTGACGTGCAGCTCCTTGTCCCGTTGCGCATTCTCCACCACCTGCAATACGAACTTGCCGGTGACCCACGCACGCACCTCCTCCTGCTCGAGTCCGACGGAGATGTTTTCGGGATAGACGTTGGCGCCGAAATAGGACACGGTGAAATCCGCGCGCCCAAAGAGATAGACGAAGGGCAACGGCGCGATCCGTTGCGGGTCCAGTCCGGCGAGCGGGTCGCCACCTGATTCACTCACCCGCTCCAGCAATTCGTCGAAACCGAAAATTCCACCCTGGTCCGCGATGTGATACCGGATCAGCGGCACTCCATTG
>DAITMW010000020.1:42454-46234 GCA_036834945.1 Steroidobacteraceae bacterium | reverse complement strand
TGGCGGTGTGGGCCAATCATGGGCCGACCATCGTTCGTTGGCTCGGTGCTGATACCCCTGTTTCCGCCAGCCTTCGCGTCGGGGCCGTGATGCCCCTGACGCGATCCGCGACTGGAGGCGCTTTCCTCGGCTTCCTACCAACTGAGACCACGCAACCCTGGGTCAAGAAGGAGCTATCGGACCACGCTCGTCAAGGCCTGACTCCCACTACTCGCGAAGAAGTCGATCATCTCGTCGCGCAGATCCGCCGCCGTGGGTTCGCTCGCACGAGCGAATTCATTCCCGGCATCGGGGGCATCGCCGCACCGGTTTTTGATCACACTGGGGCCATGACTTTGGCTCTCGTCGCCCTTGGCTACAGCAGGCCGTTCGACGCTGCCTTCGAGGAAATCTCCGCCGCTGTTCTCCGCAAAGCCGAGTTTCTATCTCGCCGCCTCGGGTTCCGATCCGCAACCTGAGTGTTGCAGGCTAAGAGCGGCCGTAGGCTCGTCGCGCGGGTGATAAATTCGATCGCGACGGCCGCCTCTGATGCCCCCGCAGGCGTGCGCGGGAACTGGCCAAATCCGCTTTTGGCACCCTCACTCAGCAAGTGCCAAAACGCAACGGCTTAAACCCCCGACGTACGCGCTTGCACAATCAGATCTATCGTGTGCCCTTCGCGTTTGTCTGCGCACTCCACGAAGAAGAACACCCAATACTCTGAATCGGCGGGAATCTCCTCCGGAAATTCGATGACGAAGAAGTTGTCGTACTTCGCAAAGTAACACTTTCGATTGCCGATGCTGCGAAAGACCTCCGGTAGCAGCTTTGAAAACCAATATCGTTCGTGATCGAAGATGCGCGCCTCGGCCGGCGCGCAGTAGTGAGAATGAAGCGCTTCGTCCATCTCGCATTTCCGAGTAAATGCATGAGATGTAAAGCATCACCTGGATGCCAACGATGCGTTCCGAGAATTCCCGGTTAGCCGGCAGGGCGTAGTCGAATTTGAACGGATAGACATGGGATAAATCGTATCGCCGACTATTCTCCAGATGGGGTGGCCAACGAGTCGTGCTCCTCGTCATTGGGAAGCCGAGAGTGCTGGGTTGATGTTTGAATTATAGGCGCGCCATCCTGGCGAGTCATGTGTGAAATGTGTTTTCTAGAGAGTGTTGCGAGGGATTGCAGCGTAACGTCGTCTACACGCGAGTTATAATTACATGTCGCGTGCATGTGATGCCGTGGTAACGGACGCAGGAAGTATGAGCGCGTCCATTGGTTATAGATCCGGCCTATGCTCGCGCGCGAAATGGCGCGAGATCTTTCCATGCGGACTTTGACGCACCAAGGGAAGCCCTCTCTCGTGGGCGCGGATAGATCACGTCCATACTGGCGTGCGAAATCGCGTGGTGACTCACATGCGGATTTAGGCGCCCAATGGAGGGCGCGTGAACGGGTCACGACTTGATCGGGGGTGGGGTGAGAAACGGAAAAGCCGCCTCGCGGCGGCCTTCTTGGCGACTTGGCGCCGCCCGAAATGCGTCCGCATGGGATGAACATAACGGGAGAGTCGTATTGACTAAGTTAGATGACCCGTGCGTTATTGGCAAGTCTCTAACGTCGGTCGAATTCCTTTTGCGTGAGAGCGGCAACGGCGGCGGTTTCTTCAGAGCCGGTATCACGAAGGTCGGCGATCGCACCCGTCACATTGGCGGCGGGATGAACTGACCTGATAGCGATTTCATCGCCGCCATTGGTTGGGTGGCGGCGCTTGTCTTTGATCACACTGGGTCTATGAGAATGCAGTGCGCTCGTCGCAACGAGCTACGCTGCGTTCTCCGGCAACACCAGTGGTTCGTGAATGGAATCAAGGTTCGCTGCCGCGCCGCTCCATTGAGGCGGGCGACTCAGGTGTGTGCCTGGAATTCTCTCAGGGAGTTGCGCTCTGGCGAGGTGTGTCGCATCGAATGTCTTGCACCACGCGGCCCTTTCTTTCAAGTCACGCGAGATATGGCATACGTCACGAGCCGGAGATACCAATCCCAGAACGACATCCGGGTGGTCTCTTTGCACTGCCGTAAGAGCACCGACCAGGTCACTGTCATTAGAGCAAACCACCGCCCGTTTGTAGTTGTTCCGCCAGGCGTCTGAGATGAGGTCAGCAGCCAGATTGACGTCGGTTTGTTTTTCGGTGAATTGATATACGCGGGCTTTTGTCACAATGGATCCGCCTTGCGGCATGTTTACCAGGCGGAGGTATGGTGTGGTGCGTGCGATGAATCCATAGATAATTTCGATCCGATCGCCTCGATAAGCCTTTAGTGCGTGCAAGTATCGTCTTTGGCGGTGCGGTGATGTTGGATCGTCAGAAGATGATCCCTTTGAAAAAGCTGTGTAATAGCGGACCTGCGTCACTTCAATGTCGTCACCCAAAACATTGTTTTGAAACAGGGCGAATACGTCGAGCCACTTGAACGGGGTGCCGCGGAGAGCGGCGTAGTACAAGTTGAGTCCGTCGACGTATACGATAGTTCTCATGGGGGTTTAGAAAGGGCGAAGCCGCCTCGCGGCGGCTCGCTTGGTGACAAAGCACCGCCCGAAGTTCGTCCACGTGGGATGAAAACATCGGGGCAGCTGGGATATGTTAGTCAGCAAGAAGTTTGATTGCAAGAGATTGATGGGTCGTTTTAGGAATGAGGTGCCGGGTCATGACGTGTTGTTTCGATGTGTATGAAGACGTTTCGTGGGCCCTGGGTGGATACGTCCGCACTCGCGTGCAAGCTCGCGCGGTGACTCGCGCGCGGAATTTGGCGTGCTTAAGTGCGTGTGCGAGTGGGGCATGATGTGGTCGTAGGCGGGATAAGAGTGGAAAGGCTGCCTTGCGGAGGCTTTCTTGGCGACTTGGTGCCGCTCGAAATGTGTCCGCGTGGGATGAGCATAACGGGAGGGTGCGTATCGACCTAGTTGGATGACTCGCGAGTTGTCGGTAAGTCTCTAGCGGAGATCAAGTTCCCTTTGCATGAGAGCGGCAACGGCGGCGGCCTCTTCGGAGCCGGTTTCGCGAAGGCCGGCGATCGCACCCGCCACGTTGGCGGCAGGGTGGTTCTGGTTGAGTTTGAGTTTGATTTGCACGGAGTCGGAACGTAGTTCGAAGCCGACGATGCCCCTGAGGCGGGCGCGGTTCGCCGGATCGGAGTCCGCGAGGGTCCAGGGATTTGGGGCGCTGGATTCGAACTGTTGCGATAGGGAGGTGACGATCTTTTCCAACTCGTCGGGTTCATGGATGGTGCGGATCGTGCCGTATACGTGGGCGGCGGCGTAGTTCCAGGTGGGGACCTGCTTTGCGGTGTCGGTGTACCAACGCGGGGAGATGTAGGCGTGGGGGCCCTGGAAGATGAAGAGGACTCGTTGGGTTTCGATGTCGCGCCATTGTGGGTTGGGACGTGCCCAGTGGCCGGTCAGTACAACCTGGGTGTCGGTGCGGTGGCTGAGCACCGGTAAGTGGGTGGCGAACGGCGCGCCTTCGACCTGGGAGATGAGCGTGCCGAAGGCGTGGTGATCGGCCAGCCAGTCGAGCCAGGTCAGGTCGGTGGAAGTGAAGTGCGGCGGGTTGTACATGGGGTGGTCCCGGGCGTATTCAGAGTCGGAATAGCCAGTGTACCTGTGGTGATTGGAGTGGAGCGACGACGCAGCGTCGGGCGGAAGGGTTAGGCGTAAGGGGCCAGGGGTGAGCGTCAGGCGGAAGGGCCAGACGTGAGCGCCAGACGTGAGCGCCAGACGTGAGCGCCAGACGTGAGCGCT
>DAITMW010000020.1:35199-42354 GCA_036834945.1 Steroidobacteraceae bacterium | reverse complement strand
GCCAGACGTGAGCGCCAGACGTGAGCGCCAGACGTGAGCGCCAGACGTGAGCGCTAGGCGTGAGCGCCGGACGTGAGCGCTAGGCGTGAGCGCCGGACGTGAGCGCTAGGCATGAGCGCCGGACGTGAGCGCTAGGCATCGAGAACTTGGACCACCGCCTTCGCCGTCACCTTACTGACCCGAACATTCGACTCGTCCGTGACGCCAGCGACATGCGGCGTCAGCAGCAAATTCGGCGCACCCTTGAATAGGGTGCCTGCGGCCGCGGTGAGGGGTTCAGTCTCGAAGACATCGAGTGCGGCGCCGCCCAAACGCCCGGACTTCAGGGCTTCGACGAGCGCCGACTCGTCAACAACGCCGCCACGGGCGGCATTGATGAGAATGGCGCTCGCTTTCATCTTAGCGAGGGCCGCGCTATCGATGATGTGACGAGTTTCTGGAGTAAGCGGCGTGTGCAAACTGACGACGTCAGCGGAGGTGAGGAGGGCGTCCAATGTGGCTCGCTCGACCCCCTGCCACGACGGATCCTCACGCGGAACGAATGGGTCGAAGGCGCTAACGTTCATGCCCATCGCCACAGCTTTATGGGCGGTGAGCCGGGCAATCGCGCCGAACCCGACCAGGCCCAATCGCTTGCCGGCCAACTCGTGGCCAATCAGGTCCATGCGTGGCCAGGCGCCGGAGCTGACGCGGTCAGTGGCGAACCAGGCGCGACGGAGGAGCATCAAAGCGGCGGTGATGACGTACTCAGCGACAGCGAGATCATTCGCGCCGTTGGCAGGGCGAACCTCGATACCGCGAGCCTTGCAAGCGTCGAGATCGATGTTGTCCAGGCCGACGCCGAGGCGGCCGACTACTTTTAGTCGTGGCGCCGCCTCCAAGAGCGCCCCGCGAACCTGCGTGCGGTTGCGGACGATCAGAGCGCGGCAGTCGGCGAGCGCGGAGCGCAGCTCGTCAGGCCGGTCGACAAGCGAGGGGTGGTAGCGCACATCGCGGCCCTTGAGGACTTCAGCGATGGCCGCTTCGTCCATGAACTCCGTGATGACGATGTCGCTCACTTGGGTGCTCCCCCGTCAATCAACTTCGTGATCTGCGCGTGAAGCTCTGGTGGAATCGAGATCCCGTTCAGACGCGTGCGCTCGCGATTCGCGAGGCGGCGGTCGCCCGGGACGCGAACGGCAGGATCGGAGGCAAAGGCTGCCAGCAGAGTATCCATTCGCGTGGGGAATCCGGAGCCTCCGGAGGCCGTCCCGAAGGCATTCGGGTCGAATACCACGATGATCTGGCCGACCGCAGGGGAGCCGCCACGGTCGTCCAAGAACGAGCTCGCCTGCCAGCCGTACTGGCCTCCAGCCAGCGCGCCGCAAAGAATTTCCACCATCAGGGCAAGAGCGGCACCCTTCGCGCCGCCGATGGGCGAGAGTGCGCCGGCGAGGCCAGCGCTGGGATCCGTTGTGGGCTTTCCTTCGGCGTCGGTCGCCCAGTCAGCGGGAATGCTCTTTCCAGCCTTTTGGGCCGCAACGATTTTGGCTCGAGCTACAAGCGAGAGCGCGAGGTCGATGACCAACGGGGGGCGTCCAGCAACCGGTGCCGCGAAGGCGAGGGGGTTCGTGCCCATCATGGGCTTCGTTCCGCCCGGGAGTGCCATCGCCGCTGGTGTGTTGGAAACGACGAGCGCGACGAGGCCACTGGATGCGAGTCGCTCGACCGTACGTCCGGCTTGTCCGATGTGATGGGAGGAGTGGATGCCTGCGCCGGCGACACCAGTTTCCAACGCCAGACCCGGCAACGCGTCGATTGCCAGGTCCAATGCTGGGTAGGCGAATCCGCCCTTGGCGTCGATTTGCAACGTCCCAACACGCGTGCGTGAGAGAGCCGGCACGGCTTTCCCGTCGATCTTGCCGGCCTTCACCTGCGCAGCGTAACCGGGCAGTCGTGAAAGGCCGTGGCCGCTTTGTCCATCGACATCCGCGGCCACGAGGGCGCGAGCAGTGGATTTCGCGTTGTCCTGTGATGTGCCGCAGGCAACGAGCGCACTGATTGCCAACGCTTCGGCGTCAGCAGGGCTCAACGTAACCATCGCGCGCCTCCGTCAGGCGCTGCGATAGAGTTTCGTCATCACGAACTCGCGATGGTTGAGTGCTTCTGCTGCCGTGAAGCGGCCATTCGCGGTGCGCGCGATCATGTCGATCATGAGGTCGCCGGCCTGGTCGATGGTCAACTCGCGGCGGACGATGCCGGAGACGTCGACGTCGATGTGCTCGCTCATGACCCGAACGGTGCGCGGATTTCCGCTGATTTTGATCACCGGCATGATCGGGTTGCCGATGACGTTACCTTGACCGGTCGGAAAGCAGTGGATGACGTAGCCGGCGGCCGCCTGGAGAGTGCAACACTCCGCGGCAGCCGACGAGGTATCCATGAAGTACAGGCCCGCGCCGCGGGCCGGGGCTTCGGCCGGCTCGAGGACGTCGATGAACTTGATCTTCTTGCCGATTTTCTCGAGGTTGCCGAGGGCCTTTTCCTCGATCGTGGTGAGGCCGCCGGCGATGTTGCCCTTGGTGGGCTGGCTGTCGGAAAGGTCCGAGGTTTTGTGCGCCTCGATGACGTCCTGCTGATAGGCCGACCAGGTTTTCATGAACTTCTCGGCGATCTCGGCATTCACCGCGCGAGCGGCGGCCAGGTGCTCGGCGCCGGTCAGCTCCGAGGTTTCGCCAAAGCATCCATACAGGCCCAGCGGAACCAACTTGTCGTACATGTTGCCGACGGTGGGGCAGGAGGCGAGGCCGGTCGTGGTATCGCTCTCGCCGCACTTGGCCGCGACCCAGACATCGGTCAGCGGGCATTCCACGCGCACCTTCTCGGAGGCGTAGTGAACGAATTCCTTGGCTTTGCGCGATGCGGCCGCGACGGTCGCGATGTCGCCGTTGCCCTCGATGGAGAAGCCCGCGACCGGCTTGCCGGTCCTGGCGATGCCGTCGACCACTTTCTGGGTCCACAGCGGCTCGATGCCGATGACGATACAGGCAGCGACGTTGGGATTGGCGCCCGTGCCGATCATGGTGCGGAAGTGCAACTCCAGGTCTTCTCCAAACTGCAGGCGGCCGTAGGCGTGTGGCAGGGCGATGGTTCCCTGGATGTGCGCGGCAACGGCTTCACAGGCGGCGTTGGAGATGTCGTCGAGGGGGAGGATGGCAACGTAGTTGCGCACGCCGACGCGTCCGTTCTCGCGGCGGTAGCCCCAAATGGTCCGGTTCTCGAGTTTCATGGCATCACCAGCGCTTGGTCTTCAGGTTGTGAGTGTGGACGTGATCGCCCTTGCGGATGGGGGCGACTACGCGGCCTATGTCCTGGCCGTATTTGACGACCGTGTCACCTACGGAGAGATCGCGCAAGGCGACCTTGTGACCGATCGGCACGTCCTGGTTGGTTACGGCGCGCAACTCGCTGTTATCCTCGGTGATGACACACAGCATGTCGGTGCCGGCCTTCAGTCCTTCGACGACGACCACGCCGACGTTGTCGCGGTGATCGTGTATGAGCAATTGAGGTGTGGTGGCCATGGCTTCTTCAGTGAGAGCTATATATATGTCTTCTATAAGATATAAGATTGCAGATTAGCATGGTCGACACAAGCCCCCAGTCGGAGGGTGCGGCCGCGGCGGCGCTCCCGGAAACCCCTGCCAGCGGTCCGCGGCGGCTGCGTAGCGCACGCTGGTACGAAAGCGCCGATATGCGCGGCTTCGCGCATCGGCAGCGCACGCAGCAAATGGGGCTGCGGCGCGAGGAATTCCTGGGTCGGCCGGTCGTCGCCATCATCAACACCTGGAGCGAGATGAGTCCCTGCCACATTCATTTGCGGCAGCGGGCGGAAGCGGTCAAGCGCGGAGTATTGCTGGGCGGCGGATATCCCGTGGAGCTGCCCGCTCTGTCGGTCGGAGAGGTCATGGTCAAGCCGACGACCATGCTCTACCGGAATTTCCTGGCCATGGAGACCGAAGAGCTGCTGCGCTCGCATCCCATCGACGGCGCCGTTCTGCTCGGGGGTTGTGACAAGTCCGTGCCGGGGATGCTGATGGGCGCCATCAGCATGGATCTGCCGGTGATTCTCTGTCCCGCCGGTCCCATGTCCAACGGACAATGGCGCGGCGTGAAAACGGGTGCCGGCACGCACACCCGTAAATACTGGGACGAGCTGCGCGCCGGGAACATCACCGCGGATGATTGGATCGATCTCGAGTCACGCATGACCCGCTCGATCGGGACCTGCAACACCATGGGCACGGCGTCCACGATGACCGGGATCGCGGATGCGCTGGGGCTCACTTTCACCGGGGCCTCGTCCATACCCGCCGCGGATTCGGGGCATGTGCGGATGGCATCGGCCTGTGGCCAACGCATGGTGTCAATGATTGCAGAAGACCTGCGGCCGTCGAAAATTCTGACCGCCGGGTCGTTTCGGAACGCGGCCGTGACCTATATGGCTCTCGGCGGCTCGACGAATGCGGCCATCCATCTGATCGCCATGGCCGGGCGTGCCGGCGTCTCGCTCGGACTGGATGAGCTGGCCGAAGTGGCCCGGGTAACCCCCGTGTGCGCGAACCTCTTTCCCTCCGGCGATCGCCTGATGGAGGATTTCTTTTTTGCCGGCGGCCTCGGGGCGTTGCTTTCGAAGTTGCGCGAGCGCCTGGCGCTCGAGTGTATGACCGTGGAGGGCCGGACTCTCGGTGAGGCTCTACAGAGTGCGCAATGCTTTGACGATGATGTGATCCGCGATCTCAACAATCCGGTTGTACCGCTGTCGCGGGGACGAACTCTTACTCTGCTGCGCGGAAATCTTTGTCCGGATGGCGCGGTGTTGAAATCGAGCGCCGCGGAGCCGGGATTGTTCCTGCACGAGGGGCCGGCCCTGGTCTTCGACAACCCCGCCGAGATGTCTGCGCGCATTGACGATCCGAACCTCGAGGTGGATGAGAACACGGTGTTGATTCTGCGCAACGCGGGCCCTGTCGGAGCGCCGGGCATGCCGGAGTGGGGCAATTTGCCGATCCCGAAGAAGCTGTTGGCCCGCGGTGTGCGCGACATGGTGCGAATCTCCGATGCGCGGATGAGCGGCACGCACTACGGGTGTTGCATTGTGCATGCGGCACCGGAGTCCGCCATCGGCGGCCCGCTCGCGCTGGTGCAGACTGGCGATCGCGTGCGCCTCGATGTCAACGCCGGAACGTTGGACATGCTGGTGAGGCCGGCCGAAATCGAGCGGCGTCGCGCTGCCTGGCGTGCGCCAACATCGCCTTACCGGCGCTCGTATGCGGCGCTCTACCAGGCGCACGTTCAGCAGGCGCCACAGGGGTGCGATTTCGATTTCCTCACCGGCCGGGCGCCGACGCCTGAGCCGGCGATCTACTGAAGCCTCAGAATCAATACACGAGACCCTACAACCGCGAGATCGCCGACCATGAGCAGCAATCCGTTCAAGTCCTGGCTCCAACAACCTACTGGCAAGCCACCGCTCGGCTCTTGGGTCCAGTCCGCGGCGCCGGCGGTGGCGGAGGCGATGGGCGTGTGTGGCTTCGACTTCCTAGTGGTTGACATGGAGCATAGCCCGATCGACATCGCGGAGGCCGTGTCATTGCTGCGGGCGATCGCGGGTACGCCGGCGCAGCCGGTCGTTCGGCTGGCCTGGAACGATCAGATCCTCGTGAAGCGTATTTTGGATGCTGGGGCTCGCAACCTCATGTTTCCCTTCGTGCAATCGGTGGAGGAGGCGCGCGCCGCCGTGTCGTACACAAGATATCCGCCCGAGGGTGTGCGCGGTGTAGCGGCCGTTCATCGTGGCTCGATGTACGGGCGCGTGAATGATTACTTCAAGACAGCGAACGACGGGATTGCTGTCATCATTCAACTGGAGACTCCTGAGGCCATCGAGCGTTTACCGCAGATTGCGGCAGTCCCAGGTGTTGACGCGCTGTTTGTCGGGCCTGGCGACCTGTCGGCGGCGATGGGGCGGATTGGAGAGGTTGGGCACCCGGAGGTTCAGGCGTTGATCGCCAAGGCTGCGCAGTCTGCACGCGCGGCTGGCAAGCCGGTGGGCATTGTGGCGGGCAATCCGGACATGCTCGGGCGGTTCATGGGTTATGGGTACGATTGGGGGGCGGTGGCCTCGGATCTGGGGATGCTGACGGGGCGGGCGGTAGAATGGGTGACGGCGATCAAGGGGCGAGCTGCGCCGGCGTCCGGCCCCTCGCCGTATTGATGGGGGCTTGCGTGTCGTCGCTTGGGTGGTCGACGGCGCCTGGCGGAAGCAAGTCGACGGGGCACACGCGGGACGGCACTTGGCGAAGATCAATAGTCCGCTGGTACGCTGCGGCTTTGAACGCGAGCGGAGACAATGATGGGCAGCGAATTCACCTTGGTCCTGGACGCGCAATGCGCGCTGGGCGAGTCGCCGGTGTGGTGGGCTGAAGCGAAGCAGTTGGTGTTCATCGACATCACCGGTCAGCGTCTGCACAGGTTTGATCCGGTGTCGAAGCGGCATGAGGTCGACGCCCTGGACGAGGACATCGGGTGTGTCGCGCCCGCGAAGGGCGGCGGTTATGTGGCCGGGTTGCGGTCGGGGATCTGGCTGTTGGATGCCAAAGGCGCGAAGGTCCGCCAACTGGCGGCCAACCCCCAGAACGCCGCCACTCACCGGTTCAATGACGGTCGCGTCGATCCGCGGGGGCGTTATTTCTCAGGCACGCTCGATGAGCCCAAGACCGCGGGCGATGCGGGTCTGTATCGCTACGATAGGCGGGGATTGAAGCCGTTGATGGACGGCGTCATGACCTCCAACGGCCTGGCATTCTCTCCCGACGGCCGGACACTCTATTTTTCCGACACCCCGCGGTTCGTCATCTATCGCTTCGACTACGACCCCAACACGGGGGAGGCGGCCAATCGTCGCGTGTTTGCCCGTATCGAGCCGACCGCTACGGATCGCGGCCGACCGGACGGCGCGGCTGTCGATGCCGAGGGTTGCTACTGGAGCTCGCTCTACGAGGGCTCGCGGATCCGCCGCTACGACCCCGACGGCAAGATGATGGCGGACTACCCGGTGCCGGCGTTGAATACCACCATGCCTGCATTTGGCGGCGCGGACATGAAGACGCTGTT
>DAITMW010000020.1:0-35099 GCA_036834945.1 Steroidobacteraceae bacterium | reverse complement strand
GCATTCCTGGATATCGATGTTGCATCCGGTGCCGCGCTCGCGGAGCGCACCAAGGCCCGGTTCCTCGCGTGCGACCTGCTCGATATCGAAGCCTTACGAACCGCGGTGAAAACAGTCGAGGCCGATCAGGATGGCATCGGGGTATTGATCAACAACGCGGGCAAGGATGATCGCCAGGCGTTGGAAACCGTTGAGCCCGCCGATTGGCGCCGGCTGCTGGCGTTCAACCTGGACCACCAGTTTTTCGCCTCGCAGGCGGTTGCTCCGGGCATGGCCCGGCGGGGTGGCGGCGCCGTCGTGATGTTGGGTTCGGTATCGTGGATGCGCGGAATGCCGGGCATGGTCGGCTATACCACCGCGAAGGCGGCAATCAATGGCTTGACCCGCACGCTGGCGCGGGAGTTCGGGCCAGCCGGGGTCCGCGTGAATTGCATAGTGCCGGGTGCCATTCTGACGGAGCGGCAGCGTAAGTTGTGGCTGACGCCGCAGAAGGATGCTGAGTTCATTGCACTGCAGGCGCTGAAGTTCCGCTTGACCGCTGAGCACGTGGCGCGCATGGCGCTCTTCCTCGGCTCGGATGAAAGCGGCGGCAGCACCGGAGCCAATTTCGTCGTGGACGCCGGGTTGACACAGAATTGACCGAGACTGCCCGGGTTCAGGCGGGCGACTTCCCGGTCCGGGCCCTCACCCGGCGAGTTGATCTAATTCAACGTCACCGCGTACACCAGGTCCGCGCTGCGCACGCGGCTGATCCGCCATTCCACTTTCTGCTCTTGCAACGACACCGCCAGACGGTCAATGACGAGGATCGGCCCTCCCTTGGGGATATTCAGAATCTCCTGGTCCTCGTCGGTGGCCAGCTGTGCGCTGAGCTCCTCGTGGGCGGCCACGATGTTGAGCCCGTAGTCCGACTGATACAGTGAGTACAAGCTGTTCGGCAGGGACGGACGTTTCTCGATACCGGGAAACAAGGCAGCAGGGAGGATGATCGACTCCCGGATCGCGGGCTCTTTCTCTATGAGCCGTGTACGGAGGATCTCCACTACGCGATCACCGCGAGCGAGACCGAGCTTCGTCCGTTCCGGGGCGCGTGACGCGCGCACCTTCACGGTTTCGTCGACGCGCTCGGGAGTCATGCGCTTTCCGCCGGGGCGTGACAGACGGAAAAAGCGGAACAGGGTGCGCTCCTGGGTGTTTTCCGCGATGAAGGTCCCTTTGCCCTGGCGGCGCTCCAGAAGGTTCTCGGCGGTGAGGGCATCGAGAACCTTGCGCATGGTTCCCTGGCTGACACCCATCTCCTTCGCGAGGCTCTGCTCGCTCGGCAGGGAGGTTCCGGGGCGCCATACGCCCTGGGCGACCTTGCGCACCATGATGTCGTACACCTGCCGATAGAGCGGTCGGTAGCCCGGCGTGTCTGTCACGTTCGATATGCCTCGTGGAACTCTGTCCATACCCGGCAGCAATGTAACCGAAATCAAACTGCGATGGCGACGGCCTTGGGGTACCTTGCTGGCCGTTGCGGTCTGGCAACTCTTATATAAGACATATGGGTTGTATGTGTACCGGTTTGGGGTTAGCCTTCCGAAAGAAGGGCGCGACAGCTTTCGAAGCTTGTGCTTGAGGGGGTAGAAGTAATGAATGCTTTTCGTACTGCCATCCTCGGGAAAGGACGTCCGGGATATCTGGTTGCCTCATTGGCGGTCTCCTTGATGGCCGGTCCTGTCCTGGCGGACGATGAGCCGCAGCTCGAGGAGGTCGTCGTCACCGCGCAGAAGCGGACGGAGAGTCTGCAACAAGTGCCCGCCGCGGTCTCCGTGGTCTCCGGCGATGAATTGCAGCAGGCGGGCATCAGCAATGCCGAGAGCCTGCAAGATGTCGTCCCCACGCTGACGTTCAAGAAAGGCACCACGAATCTCAATTCCACTCTGAGCATCCGCGGTATCGGTACGCAATCATTCGCGTCTGGCGCCGAGCCGAGTGTCGCCACCGTTGTCGACGGTGTGGTGATGGGGCGCGCCGGAATGGCGTTCACGGAGTTCACCGACCTGCAGCAGGTTGAGGTCCTTCAGGGACCCCAGGGAACCCTGTTCGGCAAGAATGCGTCCGCGGGCGTGGTCAACATGACGACGCGCGGCCCGACTTCAGAGCTCAGCGGAGCAGGGTCGATCGCTTACTTCGACCATGGCGAATACAAGGCCAGCGCGCGTGTGAGTGGTCCGATCACCGACAAGATCGGCTTCTCGCTAGCGGCGATCTACGGCGATTACCGCGGCAACATCAAGAACACCTTCAACGACACCTGGACTGACGGCTACCGCCGTGAAGGCATACGTGGGAAATTGGTGTTCGATATCACCGACGCGTTGAAATTGACAGTCGGTGGGGACTACGTCCATGCCAACGACGATTGCTGCGCAGATGTGCTCGGCACGTACTTGCCGAATGCGCAGTACACCAAGGTTTTCCTGCCGTCGATCGCACCGGTGATTCCGGGTCCAACGAACATGCAGATCGACAACGATCTGTTGCCGTCCACGATCGACACCAATACTGGCGCTTCGGCGCAACTGGATTGGAGCATCGGCGGCTACACCGTCACCTCGATTTCCGCGTTCCGCCGCTGGTACAACTATCAGCAGCGCGATGGGGATTTTCATGCGAGCTTTGCGAACTACGTCGCCTCGCTCGATCTTTTGCAGCACGATCACGGCGCGCTCACGTTCAAGCAGTACAGCGAAGAGCTGCGCCTGGCGTCGCCCGATCACCAGTTCTTTACGTACGTCGTGGGCGGGTTCCTCTGGCACACGGACGAGAAAGACTGGTTTACCCGGGACGACAACCAGTGCACCGCCTCGACGCTTCCCGCCGATGCGACCGGTTTCCAGCCGTGCAGGCCTGGCTCGAGCACCTACCTCGTGACGCGCGGATATGCCAACTGGGATACGAAGTTCGACAACGAGGCCTTGTTCGGGCAGGGGACGCTCCACGTCACCGACCAACTGCGCCTGATCACCGGAGCTCGGTTCACCCACGACAAGGTCTCGTACACCTTTGACCGCGTTGATCAGCCGGTCGCGGGGCCGGGCGTGGGTGCGCCCTTCGCCGGTACCGGCTCCACCGATCACAACGGCTGGTCCGCCAAAGCCGGTCTGCAGTTCGACGTTACCGATGACGTGATGACATACGCCACCTGGTCGCGCGGCTACAAGGGGCCGGCCTACAACGTCTTCTTCAACATGTCGGCGCTCAATACGCAGCCGATCTCGCCCGAGACCTCGACTGCGTACGAGATCGGACTCAAGAGCACCTTGCTCGACCACAGGCTGATGTTGAACCTGGCCGCCTATCGCGAGACGTTCGACAATTTCCAGACCAACAGTTTCGTGCTGGTGAACGGCTCGGTCACCACGAGCCTGACGAACGCCGGGACGGTGCGCTCACAGGGCATCACGGCCGATTTCGACTGGCGGCCGCTCAACGGGGTGAGCATCACGGGAGGCTATGCCTACGACGATGCGCAGATCGTTTCCTACCTGTGCGCGGGGCAGGCCGGGGCGGCACTCACGACCTGCCGGAATGTGCATGATGGCGCGCCGCTGCCGTTCGCGCCGAGGAACAAGTTCAACATCACGCCCAGCTGGTTGTTGCCTACCGGAACCAGCGTGCCGTTCACGACGCGGCTCATTCTTTCGTATGTCTATACGAGCACGATCAACTTCGACATCGACCAGACGCCGCTCGCACGGCAGCCCGGCTACGGGTTGTTGAACGCTTCGGTGGTGTTTGCCGACCCGTCTGATAAGTACGAGTTGAGCGTGATGGGCCGCAATCTCACCGACAAGTTCTATACGGACTTCATCACACCGGTCGGGAATGGCGTGGCGGCGGGCTCATACGCCCGGCTGCAGGTGCCGCGCGATGCCGACCGCTATTTCGGGGTGAGCCTGACCGCGAAGTTTTAAAGTGGCATCATGCTGCCCATGAGACTGATTGAGCATGCCGATGGCTTCGATCTGGAGCTTTCTGGGAAGCTGATCCTGCGGCATCGCGAGTCGGAGCCGGCGCTGTTCATCGGCGTCGGCGAGCCGACGGTCCGCATGAATCACGGGCACTTCCGTGTGTCGGATTACGTCGTCTCGCGGATACCTCTCGCGCATGGGGCGGTTGCCGGGACCCGCATCTCATTCTCGACTTCTCCGGCGACCCCACCTCTGTTGGAAATAGACATTTCCGAGGACGATGAGCACGTCTCAATCGCCTTGGCAAGCCATTCCAGTGCGAATCGCTTGTGGCTGCGCGTAGCCGCCGAGATGGGCGAGAAAGTATGGGGCGGCGGGGAGCAGCTGTCCTACTTCGATATGCGCGGCCGCCATTTCCCGCTTTGGACGTCGGAGCCCGGGGTAGGGCGTGACAAGTCCACGCTGTTGACTTTCCAAGCGGACCAGAAAGATGGTGGTGGCGGCGATTACTACAATACCAATTATCCGCAGCCGACCTACATCTCGTCGCGGCGCTATGCGTTGCACGTAGAGACGACGGCGTATACAGCGTTCGATTTCCGTCATGCCGGCTTTCATGAGATCGAAATGTGGGAGATTCCGCAGCGGATCGAGCTGTGGAATGGCGCTCACTTCGCTGATCTCGTGAGCGCTTTATCCGAGCGCTTCGGACGCCAGCCGCAGCTGCCCGAATGGGTGTTGCAAGGCGCGATCATCGGTCTGAAAGACGGTGCGCGCAGCTTCGAGCGGCTCGAGGCCTTTGCCGCGGCGGGAGCGGCAATATCGGGTCTGTGGTGCGAGGACTGGGTTGGCGTTCGGCAGACCTCGTTCGGGCGGCGACTGTTCTGGGATTGGCAGTGGAATCCCCAGCGCTATCCGGGGCTCGATCGTGAGATCGAGGCGCTTCACGCCCGCGGGATCCGTTTTCTCGGCTACGTGAATCCTTACCTGTGTGTCGATGGCACGCTGTATCCCGAGGCGACCAGGTCCGGCTATCTGGCATTGCAGGCGGATCGTGACGAGCCTTACCTCGTGGACTTCGGTGAATTCCAGTGTGGCATCGTGGACTTCACCAATCCGGCCGCGGTCGAGTGGTTCGAGGAGAAGATCATCGGGCGCAACATGCTCGATTTCGGCTTGTCGGGATGGATGGCCGATTTCGGTGAGTATCTGCCGACCGATGTCCGGCTCGCCAACCACCGCGATGGGATGTTGGCTCATAACGAGTGGCCGACGCTGTGGGCGCGGGTCAATGCCGAGGCCGTCGCCAAGCGCGGCAAGACCGGGGAGGCGTTGTTCTTCATGCGCGCTGGCTTCACCGGCGTGCAGGCGTACTGTCCCCTGTTATGGGCCGGTGACCAATCTGTCGATTTCAGCCGGCATGATGGGTTGCAGACCGTCATCTGCGCGGCGCTGTCATCGGGCTTGCTCGGAAACGCCTATCACCACAGCGATATCGGCGGATATACGAGTTTGTTCGGCAACGTCCGTACCCCCGAGCTCATACAGCGCTGGGCGGAGATGGCTGCCTTTACGGCGGTGATGCGCTCGCACGAAGGGAACCGGCCGCAGGACAATCTGCAGATCGATCAGGATCCGGAGGTGCTGCGGCATTTCGCCCGGATGACGCGGATTTACCGGCACCTCGCGCCATACCTGGCTACCCTGTCGTTGGAGGCGGTCGCGACGGGTTTGCCGGTGCAACGACCGTTGTTCCTGCATTTTGAGGACGATCCGCGGGCGTATGAGAGTCAGACGACGTATCTGTACGGTGCGGATCTACTCGTCGCGCCGGTGATCCTGGCGGGGATTTCCCGGTGGCGCCTGTACCTGCCGTCGGGAGCGCGTTGGGTGCATGTCTGGAGCCAGGCGGAGTTCGCGGGCGGTACGGATGTCGAGGTGGATGCGCCTTTGGGATCGCCACCCGTGTTCTTTCGCAAGGATAGTTCCTTCGCACCGCTGTTCGTAGCGCTCGCGCTTCTATGACGGCAGGCGCGCGGTCATGACAGTCAACCGCCGCCGCCTGTTGCTCGCTCTGTTGATTTTCTCGGGCATCCTGAACTACGCGGACCGGCAGATCATCGCCGTGCTGAAACCGCTGTTGCAGGATGAGTTGCATTGGACGGACGTTGATTATGGACACCTGACCGCGATCTTTCAGTTCGCGGCGGCGTTTGCCTACGTCGGTGCGGGTTGGGTCGTTGACCGGGTGGGCTGGCGACGCGCCAACCTTCTGGCTGTCGGGACATGGAGCCTGGCGGCGATGGGGCATGCGTTCGCTCGCACGCTTGGGCAGTTTACGCTCGCCCGCGTGGCGCTCGGCGCGACTGAGTCGCTGGGCACGCCGACCGCGATCAAGACCATTGCGGTGCTGTTTGAGGCGAAGGGGCGGTCGGCGGCATTGGGGGCGATGAATGCGGCCGGGAATATCGGTGCGATCGTCACGCCTCTGTTCGTGCCGTCGTTGGCGTTGTCATTAGGGTGGGCGGCCGCGTTCCTGATCATGGGTGGGATGGGGTTGGTTTGGGTGGCACTGTGGTGGTTGGCATTGCCGCGCATTGGAAGTCTCGCGCCTGCCAGCGCCGGCGCCTCCGCAGGTGACCACCGTCACGTAACTGACAGCACTGCCCTGATTGGCGCGCGTGAGCTCCCGGGCGAACCCGACACCGCTGCGCCACGTAGTTCGAGCCCCGTAAGCTGGCGGACCGTCCTGACAGACCGCCGCACCTGGGCCATTGCCGGCGGCAAAGTCCTCTCCGACCAGGTCTGGTGGTTCCTGCTGTTCTGGGCCCCCGATTTCTTCCACCGCGAGTTCAACCTGGACATGCAGGGTTTCGCGATTCCGCTGGCGGTGGTTTATGGCACGGCTGCTTGCGGTTCCCTGGTAGGCGGCTGGATCTCCGGGCGCCTGATCGCAGGGGGCATGGGCATCATCGACGCACGCAAAGCAACAATGCTCGTCTGCGCTTTGTTGGTCACCCCGGTGCCACTGGCGCTGTGGGTCGACAACTACTGGATCGCGGTGGCCTTGTTGAGCCTGACGCTGGCAGCGCACCAGGGGTTCTCGGTGAACCTCTTTGCGCTCACCACGGATGTCACGCCGAGCTCGCGAGTCGGGACGGTGATCAGCGTCGCCGCTCTGTTCGGCAATCTGTCCGGCATGGTGATCCTGCAGGTCGCGGGCTGGCTCATCGGCGGTGGCTATGGGTACGGCCTATTGTTCGGCCTGGCCGCCGTGGCGTACCTGCTCGCGCTGGGTTGGGTACGGCTGCTGCTGCCGAAGGGGCGCGATGCCTCGGCGGCTCTAGCGGCCTGAGTTTGCACTATCATCTACGCACGAGGAACGGCAGTGAACTTCGAATCCCAGAAACAGCATTTCGCGGCGGAAGGTTACGCAATATTTCCAGGCGTGCTCGATGCGCCGGTGCTGGAAATGCTCAGGGAGCAATGTAACGCATTCATCGCGCGGGAGGATCGCCGCATGGATGCGCTCGGCGTGGATAGCATCGGCATCACTCATCGGGGTCGCCGTTACTTCGCCAATCAGTGTCAACGGACCCAGCCCGCATTGCGCGCCATGCTTTTCAGCCCGATCATGGCGGAGATCTGCCGGGCGACGCTGGGTGAGCAGGCGTATTTCTTCTTCGATCAATTCGTGGTGAAGGGGTCCGAAGGTGGTTTGCCGTTCGGCTGGCACCAGGATTCCGGCTATGTCGTCGGTAATGGCGGTCCCGCGGATCATGCTCCCTACCTGACCTGCTGGTGCCCGCTCGACGACGCGAACGAGCGTAACGGCACGGTGCGCGTGCTTCCGTTCAGTCGCGTGCCGGCCTCGGGCAAGGGAATATTGCCGCATGAGCGACAACCGCAAACCAACGATCTGGTGGGCTGGACCGACGATACCGGTGCGGTCACCCTGGAGGCCCCGGCGGGCAGTATCGTGGCGTTTTCGAGTCTGCTGCTGCACTCGACGGGTGCGAATCGCACCGACAGGCTCAGGCGTGTCTACCTGGCGCAGTACACTAGCGAAGTGATGCTCAATCCGGGTACGCGTCAGTTGCGCAACAATGCGGTGCCACTGCTCTTGAAAGGGGAGATCGCAACGGTTGCTTAGCCCAGTCACAGATCTTCTCGTCGTCGGTGGAGGGATCAACGGAGTAGGAATCGCCCGCGATGCCGCGGGCCGCGGTCTTTCGGTCACACTCGTGGAGCGCAATGATCTGGCGAGCGCAACCTCGTCGGCCTCTTCGAAGCTCATCCACGGAGGACTGCGTTATCTCGAGCAGTACGAGTTCCGACTGGTGCGTGAGAGTCTGGCTGAGCGCGAAGTGTTGCTCGCCGCGGCGCCTTACATCGTCCGCCCGCTGCGCTTCGTTCTTCCGGTGCACGGTGGTTTGCGCCCGCCGTGGCTGTTGCGGTTAGGGCTGTTTCTCTATGACCACATCGGAGGGCGCAAGCGATTGCCGCCGACGCGTACGGTTCGACGCGCAAAGGATCCTGTCTTCGGCGCGCTGGGTGACGGCTATACCCTGGGATTCGAATATTCCGACTGCTGGGCGGATGACGCCCGGCTGGTCGTGATGAATGCGCTCGATGCGCAGCAGCGTGGCGCTCGGATCGAGCCGGGTTGGGCCGTAACGGCTGCGCATCGCGAGGACGCGAACGTCAACGGAAATTCAACAGCGCTGTGGGTTGTGGAGATGACATCCCACAGTGGTGAGCGTCGCAGTGTGCGAGCGCGTGCGCTGGTGAATGCTGCAGGTCCTTGGGTCGAGCAGATCCTGCGTGCAACCGGGGCGCATCGTCATCGTTCGCTGCGATTGGTGAAAGGAAGTCATATTGTCGTCCGCAAGCTCTATGAAGGTCCCCAGGCGTACACGCTGCAGAACGCCGATGGTCGTGTCGTCTTTGCCATCCCGTACGAAGACCATTTCACCCTGATCGGCACGACGGACACTCCGTTTTCCGGCGACGCCGCGGAAGTTCACGCCGACGGTAACGAGGTGGCCTATCTGTGCGGGCTCATTTCGGGCTACCTGAAGAGTCCGGTGACGCCGCAGGATGTTGTGTGGACATACTCTGGCGTACGTCCGTTGTATGACGATGGCGAAGCCAGCGCGTCCACAGTAACGCGCGACTACGTTTTCGACATGGATACGCCGCCAGGGCAGGCGCCGCTGTTGTCGATTTTTGGCGGGAAGCTGACGACCTACCGCAAGCTCGCTGAGCACGCATTGTCGAAGCTCCTGCCAGTCATGCAGGTCTCGACGACACCTTGGACGAGAACGGCTACGCTGCCTGGCGGTGATATTCCGCGCGGCGATCTCGGGGCATTCATCAGTGATCAGACAAGGCGTCATCCTCACCTGCCACCTGCCTTGATGAGCCGACTCTGTCGCTCATATGGAACGCGCGTTGAGCGGATACTGGGCACCGATCTGGGAGCGGAAGTTGCCCCAACGGTTTATGAGGCGGAGTTGAAGCTCATGCGTGACGAAGAGTGGGCGCGCACAGGAGACGACGCGCTGTGGCGCCGCTCGAAGTTAGGACTGCACCTGGATACGGCGGGTAGGGCGAGAGTACAGAGCTGGTTCAACTGAAGCGTACCCTTGTTAGGGGCCGGACCTAGTTCCGCACCCGCCTGACGGCTTCCCGCCATCCTGCGAGCTCGCGGTCCCGCGCTGCGACATCCAGCCTGGGCTCGCAACGGGCGTCGGATTTCCACAATCGGACCAGCTCATCCAACGACGAGTACGTACCGCTCCCGAGCCCCGCGAGGCACGCGGCCCCGAAAGCCGTCGACTCCGCCATCGTGGGCCGCAGAATCGGCACATCCAGAATATCGGCCAGTCGCTGCAAGAACAGTCCATTCTGCGCCATGCCGCCATCGACCTTCAGAGACCCGGGACGGATGCCATCAGCGGCCATTGCATCAAACAGGTCACGGGTCTGGTACGCGACACTATCGAGCCCCGCGCGAGCAATCTCTCCACGTCCGGATGCTCGCGTCAGCCCTACGAGCGCCGCACGGGCGTCCGGGTCCCAATAGGGCGCGCCCAGACCGGTAAACGCGGGCACCAGGTACACGCCGCCCGTGTCAGACACCGAGTTTGCCAGTGCTTCGACCTCTGGAGCTCGAGATACCAGGCCCAACCCGTCCCGCAGCCACTGTATCGTGGCACCGGCCGACAGGATCGAGCCCTCGAGGGCATAGGTGACCCGGCCGTCGAGCTGGTAGGCAATGGTGCTGAGCAGGCGATTGGAGGAGCGGACCAACCGGTCACCGGTGTTGAGAACCATGAAAGCGCCGGTGCCATAGGTGCTCTTCAGCTCGCCCGCGGCGAAACAGGCCTGTCCGACCAAGGCGGCCTGTTGATCGCCGGCGACGCCGCGGATCGGTATCGCAACGCCCAGCACACTGGGGTCGGTGACTCCAAAGTCGCCGGCGCTGTCGCGGACCTCGGGCAAGGAATTGAACGGCACGTTGAAAAGCTCGCAGAGCGCTTCATCCCAACGTCCCTTGCGGATGTCGTAGAGGGCGGTGCGGCTTGCGTTCGTCGCATCGGTGACGTGCAACTTGCCGCGGGTGAGGCGCCAGATGAGAAAACTGTCGACCGTTCCGAAAGCCACATGACCGGCTTTGGCGAGATCCCGCGCGCCCGGAACCCGATCGAGGATCCAGGACAGCTTCGTCGCCGAGAAGTAGGGGTCGAGCCGTAGCCCGGTCTTTTCCGCTACCTCGTGTTCGCGCCCTTCGCTCGCGAGCTTCCGGCAGAGATCGGCCGTGCGGCGGTCCTGCCAGACGATGGCGTTGTGCAAGGGGATGCCGGTGCGGCGATCCCAGACCACGGTGGTCTCACGTTGATTCGTGAGTCCGATCGCGACGATGGGGCGTTTCGCGCCGCGCAAGCGCTCAATGACCGAGCGGGTGGTGGATAGCACCGTTGCCCAGATCACCTCGGCGTCGTGCTCGACCCAGCCCGATGCGGGATAAAGCTGTTCGAACGCCTGCTGCTCGGTGGCGACCTCGGCACCCTCCGGCGTGAAGGCGATCGCACGACTGGAGCTCGTGCCCTGGTCAATTGCCAGCAGGACCTCGCCTGCCGCTGTCGTTTCGTCGCGCATGCGCTGCTCCGGTACCGCAGGTGCGGTTATGCTACTCCATCGCTCACATGTGTGGTGCTATCAGATGCTCGCAATTGCTTTGCCCGTCCTCACTGCCGCGATCGCAGCCAGTTCCGACCTCGGTGTACTCCACCAATATGCCTCGGTGGCCCTCAGCGCCGATGGAAAACAGATTGCGAGCGTCGAGACCATTCGCAAGCCGCACGACACCACGGAGGAGCACGGAGCTGTTGTCGTGCGTGGTACGGACGGCAATGTTCTGGTTCGGCTCGACCCCTGCGCCAAATGCCGTTATGCCGATATCGCGTGGTCGCCGGAGGGTAATAGACTCGTCTTTACCGCGAGCGCCGATGGCGTCGCGACCCTTTATTCGGCCGCAGCTTCCGGCTCAGCCACGGCGACAAAAGTGGTCGAGCTGAAGGGACTGCTGGCCTCACCGCGCTGGTCACCGGATGGTCATACCATCGCTGTTCTGGCGACCGAGGGCGCTCACAAGGAAAGTGGCGCGACTCGTGCCGGTGCCCGCGAGGTCGGTGAGATCGGAGAAAGCGAGGACTCGCGTCGAATCGCCACAGTTGATGCGGGCGGTGGGACGTTGAGGTTTGTCTCACCCGACGGCACGTTCGTCTACGAGTATGGTTGGATGCCCGATGCTCGTGGCTTCGTAGGCACGGCAGCGCAGGGCAACGGCGATAACAACTGGTGGGTGGCGAAGCTGCAGTCGTTCACCCTTGACGGCGCCGTCAAGACCCTTGCGGCCCCGTCGATGCAAATGGATTTTCCACGGGTTTCGCCGGATGGCCGCAAGGTGGCCTATATCGGCGGCCTGATGAGCGATTTCGGCTCGGTGGGCGGGGATATTTATGTACTGGACCTCGCCTCCGGCGCAGCGCCTGTCAACATTACGCCTGACTATAAAGGCACCTTCACGTCGATCAACTGGCGCGGTAACCAACTCATCGCGAGCCTCGTCGTGGGCGGTCAGTCGGGTACGGCCCAGGTTGACCCAACAGGCAAGGGAGTTACCCGCGTCCATTTGCAACCGGCGACTCACGAGGCCGCGGATGGTGCGATCTCGCTCGATCGTAGCGGCAAACATGCCGCGCTCATGTCCGAGTCGTTCGACTACGCGCCGCATATCGAGTACGGAGCGCTCGGCGAGTCGCGGCCCATCACTCATGACAATGATGGTCAGAAGCCGGATGCCATGGCGCGGGATATCAACTGGAAGAGCGATGAGTATTCAGTGCAAGGCTGGCTGCTCAGTCCGTCGCAGGTGCAACCGGGCAAGCGCTATCCCATGATCGTCATGATCCATGGTGGCCCGGCCGCGGTCGTGACGCCGCACTTTCTCTGGGACGAGATGACGGCCGACTGGTTGCGCAGCGGCTACTTCGTCTTCATGCCCAATCCCCGCGGTAGCTTCGGGCAGGGCGAGTCGTTTACCCGTGCCAACATCAGGGACTTCGGCGGCGGTGATTTGCGGGACGATCTTGCAGGCATCGATGCGGTCGAGAAGGTGGCGCCGGTCGATGACTCGAAACTCGGGCTTTACGGCCGCAGCTATGGTGGGTTCATGACGATGTGGGTCGTGACGCACTCGCAGCGCTTCAAAGTCGCGGCCGCCGGCGCGGGCATTGCCGATTGGGTCTCGTATTACGGCGAGAACGGGATCGATCAGTGGATGATTCCGTACTTCGGGGCCTCGGCGTACGACGATGCGGCGGTTTACGACCGGCTCTCGCCCATCCGGTCCATCAAGTCAGTGAGGACACCGACATTCCTCTATGTGGGGGAGCGTGACGTGGAGTGCCCGGCTGAGCAGACTCGCCAGTTCTGGCACGGTATGCGGGCGGCTGGTGTGCCGACCTCAATGGTCGTCTATGCCGACGAAGGGCACCATCTCATGAAGCCGGAGAACGTGGCGGATCTCAATCATCGCCTGGTCGGCTGGTTCGACCGTTATCTCAAGTAGGCGTCGCATGGCGCGCCGGACACTGAAATCCCGGTGTCCGTCGCGCCAACACCTTCAGCCCGTGCCGGCGTCACAGGCGCGTGGAAGGTCTTCCAGCGATCGCGTGATAGAGCACCAGGACGACGACGGCGCCCGCTATCGCGACCAGCATGCTGTAGAGGTTGAATCCCGTGACCCCTGGCATGCCGAATGTATGAAACAGCCAGCCCCCGACCACCGCCCCGATGACACCCAGGATGATGTCCAGCAGCGCGCCTTCGCCGGCCTTGTTGACGATCTTGCTCGCGATGAACCCCGCTATGAGGCCGAGAACGATCCAGCCAATCAAAGACATAGCAATCTCCCCACCCGTGGGGTGCACAACGCACCGTCGCGCTTGACGCAAGAATCAATCCCGGGTATGGGGCCAACAGCCACTCGCAAACCAACTCCACTCTGATGCCACCCCGCCGCTGCGATGGCCCTGGGCCTGGACCTGGACTTGGCAGACCCCCGATGACGGGCTGTAAACCCTTGCCGGGGCGCCGGGTTGCCCTTAACCTGCGGCCGCCCCCGTAGGGGCGATACCTGCGGCCGCCCCCGTAGGGGCGATACCTGCGGCCCGCCCCGTAGGGGCGACTTCTGAACAGCATTTTTCATTGAGGGAACTCCATGTCCAGTATCGAGCGGCTCGAGATCGGCCCACGCATGAGCCAGGCTGTCATACACAACGGCGTCGTCTACCTGGCAGGCCAGGTGGCGGCTGACTGTCCCGGCGCTCCTGTGAAAGATCAGGCCCGCAACATCCTCGAGCGCACCGACAAGCTCCTCGCGGCTGCCGGAACCGACAAATCCAAGCTGCTATCGGCCACGATCTGGCTGGCCGACATGCGCACGTTCGATGACATGAACAGTGTGTGGGACAAGTGGGTCGTCGCGGGATCCACGCCGGCTCGCGCCACGGTGGAAGCGAAGCTTGCCTCGCCCGGTTACACCGTTGAAATGAGCTTTATCGTAGCCCGTTGAAGGGCGCGGGGTCGCTGCGGACAGGGAGTGCCATCGCGTGAAATCGAAAGCGGATGAAGCGTACGACAGAGCGGTGACGGGTCAATCATGGGACGAGTTTTGCGACCGGCTGAAGGAGCTGGGGCAGATCATCCGCCGGCCCGAAACGCCCACGAGCGAGCTCGACCGGGCGGAGGGCCTGCGCTACCTGGCCCGCCTGACGCGCCTGGGGCTCGAGTTGTGTTTCGAGCATGCGGACCCCGATTTCCCTGTTTTTCTGAACGCGTGGAACGCCACCACCAAGGCGGGCGCGGACAATCCCGATAATCACTATCTCAACGCCACCATCCGCGGCGATTACGAATATCGCGTATGGGGTGTGCGGGGGACGGCCCGGTCACTCCGATTCGCCACCCTGGCGAACCGCTACCCATCGGAAGGTCGGATGGAGATGACGGGAAGTCTGCGCGCCGCCGATATGACCTTCGATGCGGATGGGCACTTTGAAATCACAGTGAGCCGTGACCGACGTCCCGGTAACTGGCTGGGGCTCGAGCCCGACTCCGGGCTGCTCACCGTGCGCCAGAACTTCGGCGACCGGCGCCTGGAGTTACCCGCAACGGTGAACATCGAGCGCATCGGCGGACCCGCCACCCCCCGGTTGCTCACACCGAAACGCGCGGACTTCGCGCTGCGCGGGGCTGTGTCATTCCTGGAACGGGTCGCGGGCCGTTACGCGGGCTGGGCGCAGTGGTTTCAGGCTCAACCCAACCGGCTCCACGACCTGGTCAATACGCCGTTCCACGAGGAGGGCGGTGATCCCCGGACGAGTTATATGCACGGCTACTGGGACGTAGGTCCCGATGAAGCACTGGTGCTCGACACGCCGGTTCCGACGTGTGACATGTGGAATTTCCAGCTCAACAACTATTGGATGGAGTCGCTCGACTACCGTCACTACCCGGTTTGCATCAACAAACAGGGCGCCCGTTATAACCCGGACGGGTCGCTGACAGTGGTCGCCGCAGCGGCCGACCCGGGTGTTGGCAACTTCCTGGATACGACGGGTCATCGGTGCGGCATGATGACTTTTCGGTGGACGGGGGCGCAGTCGCCTCCGGTGCCGGTGTGTCGCGTCGAGAAACTATCTTCCTTGCGGAAATGACCTACGTGGGCGGCGGTGGCTAAACGCCTCCGTCATGTTCAGGGTGTATGTGAAGGGAAGTTCATTGAAGTGGCGGCCGGATCAGGTCATGGCTCGAGCCGTGACCAGGTGCTCTTGCCGCGATCGGGCACTGCGCTTAACCTCGGGGGCGCACGAGAACTGGAGCGTCTGTATTTCGTGAGAATTAAAGTATTTCGGGAGGGGCATGGAACGTCGCGGTAGCCTGGTCTGTGTTGGGGTCGGGATGACCCTCGGCTCTCACATTACCCCTCTGGCGAGAAGCTATATCGAGAAGGCGGACGTCGTCTTTACCGCTCTTTCCGATGGCATCATCGAGCTCTGGCTGGCGAAGATGAACCCGAACGTGCGCAGCTTCCAGTCGCTCTACAAGGAAGGCAAATCGCGGGCCAACACCTATCGCGAGATGGTCGATGCCATGCTTACGGAAGTACGGGCCGGCAAGCAGGTGTGCGGTGCGTTCTACGGGCACCCCGGTGTGTTCGCGCTGCCGCCGCACAAAGCGATCGCCAAGGCGCGGGAGGAAGGGTATCGCGCGCATATGGAGCCTGGTGTCTCAGCCGAGGATTGCCTCTATGCCGATCTCGGTCTCGATCCCGGCCGTTATGGCTGCCAGCACTATGAGGCCAGCCAGTTCATGTTCTACCGGCGGCGAATCGACCCGTCCGCCTACCTGATTCTCTGGCAGATCGGCGTTGCCGGGGACCAGTCCTTCGCCCGCTTCTCCACCAATTCCCAGTACCGCCAGGTGCTGGTGGACCTGCTCGTGCGGGACTACGACCTCTCGCACGAGGTCATTATTTACAGGGCAGCGACTCTGCCCATGCAGGAGCCGCTGATCGAGCGCTTACCCCTGGGGCGGCTTCCTGATGCGCAAGTCGACATGCATTCGACCCTTGTGATTCCGCCGGCTCGACCGCTGGAGCCGGACACGCAAATTCGTGAGCGTCTAAGCGCTCTAGACGCCTCGTTAGACGAGTGAGCGCACGGTGAAGGATTAAGGAGCTATCATGGTGGATGTCATCGATTTCCTAGAGCGAATGGGTCGGGACGCGGAGCTGAGGCATGCCTCGGATGCAGTGCTCGAACGGGCTATGCGCGAAGCGCAGATGGATGCTCTGACGCGCACTGCTTTGATGAGCGGTGACCGAGTTGACATCGAAGCGGCTCTCGGCGCCAAGACCAACGTTTGCTGCGCGATTTTCACACCTGGAGACGAGGAGCCGCCGCCGCAAGGAGTCGAGCGGCGGAAGGCTGCCTGATCTATTGAGTTCGAGGCCCGGGCCGGCCCGTCGCGGCCGGTTCGGGTCCTGGCCACTTGCGCGGCGCCTGCCGTGCGACAGTGGAAGAAGTCCGGGTAAGCGCCGGTATATGCCGGTTCATAGCGACGTTCTAGCACTGCCCGCGGGATCCGGGGAACGGCCCGGTCTCTGCGGTTCGCGACCCTTGCGCACCGCTACGCCAACGACGGAAGAGCGCTGAGCGGGTAGGTGGACCTTTCACTTCTCACGATATAACTCTGATGGCTCGCTCACGCTGAGTGTCGGTGAGGTCGGACACCGGGATGGTGACTTTTCGTTGGATGAGAGCGCTGTCGCATCCCATCTCTGTTGGCCACGTTGAGACACTCACTTGATCGTCAATTGATCACGAGGTCGGGAGAGCGTGAACAACTTAACGATTTTGAAATTCGCTATCTTCGCTCGCGAGGCGGCTTCGATCTGGAACGAACTCGAACAGTCGGTTGCGTCTCGCTTTTCGTGCTTGCCTGCACCTGGTGATGCGCTTACCCTTCCAAGATTCGGGGCGATACACATACACCTTTCCTTGAAACAAGCTTCGGCATAACGATGGGTCGTCGGAGCAGTCTGGTATGTGTTGGGGTTGGAATGACATTCGGCTCGCACATCACTCCATTGGCGAGAAGCTACATGGAGCCCGGGGTTTCATCCGGGGACTGCCTGGACGCGGATCATGGCTTCGTGAAAGTTCCCGAGGATCACCGGTTCGCACGTTTTCCCAGCAATGCGCAATCCGGGCAGGTTTTGGTTGACATCCTGGCCCGCGATTACGAGCTATCGCCTGAAGTCATCATCTACAGAGCCGCGACTCTTCCGCTGCGCGATGCCCGGATACTGCGGCTCCCTCTCGGGAGGCTACCGGAGGCGGGGTTCGATAGGCAGGTGACCTTGGTGACTCCGCCGGCTCGCCCTTTCGGGCCAGACGTGATGATCCGCGAGCGCCTAATTGCGCTGGACGCCGCGGAGCTTCGCTGTTGAGCGCTTTGAATGTAAGGAGATATTCATGTCGGATGTGATCAGTTTTATCGAGCGGCTGGGTCAGGATTCGGAGCTGCGGTACGGGACGCGCGAGACGTTCGAGCGTGCTCTGGCATCAGAGCCGATCAGCCCCGAACTGCGTGCGGCGCTAGCCAGCGGCGACCGGCACCAGCTCGAGACGCTTTTGCGTGCCAGCAGCAATGTGTGCTGTGTCGTTTTTGTACCTGTCGAGACCGCAGAAGAGGATGAGCCCGCCAAGAAAGCGGCGTAGTCACCTCTGGGTTCATGAGTTCCGCACCACCGCGACGGTTTGCGCTCCGGGGGCCGGGGCGAGTGGTGCGGGACCGAGTGTACTTGGGTTTGTTCACTTAAGAGGAGAATGGTTTGTGTCCAACGTGATCGATTTTCTGGAGCGATTCGGGCAGGATGCGGATCTGCGTGAAGCGTCGGGTGATAAGATCGATGAAGCCCTGCGGAATGCAGGAATCGAGCCCGCGCTGCGCACGGCTATCATGAATGGAGATCAGCAGAGCCTGGAGGCGCTGCTCGGTGCCGATAACAACGTGTGCTGCATGATCTTCAAAGAGGACGAAGAAGAGAAAGAGGACGAGGAAGAAGAGCCGGAAGGAGAAGAGGAAGGTGAGGACGACGAGAAAGCAAGCCTCGCGGACGACCTGCGAAGCCGGTCTCGCGCCGCCCGATAAGAGCAGCGTGCGCTCGGCATCGCGAGGAGCCTTGGCCCAAAGGCTGATACCCGCTCTCTTGAGCGGGTTTCTCGTTTTTCTCTCCGGCGCTGAGGCCGCTCCTGCAGCAGATTCCGTTGATAGCCTTTTGGCCAAAGCGGACAACCTGCGGAACATCAATTACGACGAATTTGCCTCGGTCGTCGCGTCGATCGAGATTCGGCATAGCGAGCTGAAGCCCGAACAAGAAGAATACCTCCGGTATCTCGAGGCGTGGAAGAGCGCATACGACGGTGACGCGCAAACGGCGCTGGCGCGGCTTACCTCGCTCATGGACGACTCCAAGAACGCGACCCTACGCATGCGGGCCGGGGCCACCGCCGTAAACATGCTGGTGCTTGGAAAACGCTACGAGGAGGCGTTTTCGAGGTTGAGCAGTGTGCTCGAACTGCTGCCCGACGTCTCTGATCCCCGGGCGCGCCAGCAAGCGCTTCTCAATGCATCCGCGCTCTACAACGGCGTTGGGCAGTATGACCTCAGTTTGAGCTACGCCCAGCAGGTCATAGATGCCAATTGGGCCGGCCGCGGCCTTTGCGAGGGTTGGGAACAGAAGCTCGAGGCGCTCTATGAGAGCGGCCGACTCAAAACGATCGGATCTGAGTTGCGGACCGGCGTGGACGCTTGTGGCGTGGCCGGGGAGCAGCACTTTGCGAATGCGATGAGGATCTTCGCAGCCAAGGCTCAAATCCGGCAGAGCAAGTATGACGAGGCCATCGACCTGCTGCAGCAGCACTATCAGGAAATCAAGGCCAGTCACAATCCTTTGTTCGTCGCGACCTGCAATGCCGTGTTGGCGGAGGCCTACCGTAAGAAGGGCCTGCCGGGGTTAGCACAAACCTATGCGCACAATGTGACCGACAGTGCGGGCAAGGATGCTTTCACCGAGCCGCTGGTGACGTCATACGGTGTGCTGTACGAAGTGGCAAAACAGCGAGGCGATTTCAAGGCGGCGCTGGAGTATCACGAGCAGTACGCCTCAGCGGATAAAGCGTATCTCACCGATCTGAGCGCCCGGCATCTGGCGTTCCAGAAGGTCAATCACGAGAACATCGCCAACAAGCTGCAGGTAGATTCGCTCAATAAGCAGAATCACGTACTGCAGCTCGAAAAGGAGCTCAGCAGCAAGGCCGTCGAGACCAGCAGGTTGTACATCGTCCTGCTGATCATGACCGTGCTCTTCATAGGGCTCTGGGCGTATCGGACCAAGCGCTCGCAGTTGCATTTCCAGACCCTGGCCCGCCTCGACGGGCTTACCGGCATCTGCAATCGACCACACTTCATTGCGCAGGCCGAGCGGGCTCTGGAGAACAGTCGCCGCAGTGGCGACCAGTTGTGCATCATTCTGTGCGATCTGGATCACTTCAAGCAGATCAACGACCGGTTTGGACATGCCACAGGCGATTTTGTGCTCAAGCGGACAGTGTCCGCGTGCAACGCTCATCTGAACAAGAGCGATATCTTCGGGCGCTTTGGCGGCGAGGAGTTCGCGATTGTGCTGCACGGGTGCGGACCTGATGACGCCCGTCAAAGGGCTGAGCAGCTGCGGATGGCCATCGCGGGGATCACCGCTCACCAAAGCGGCACTTTCAGAGCTACCGTGTCGGCCAGCTTCGGTATTGCAGCTACAGGCGCATCGGGGCACGAGCTCGGACAGCTGTTGGCCCATGCGGACGCGGCCCTTTACGAGGCCAAGCGCACGGGGCGAAATCGCGTCGTCGTGTACTCGCAAATCCCGACTGGGGAGGCGCCGCCAGCTCTGGCGATTGTTTCGACTACGGGTGAGTTCGTGCAGTACACCGGGCGTTCCTCCGGTAGCGCCAACTGAGCGCCCTCGTCGGTAAGACGGCGCTCGTCACCGGCGCCTCCCGCGGGATAGGACGGGCTGCCGCGATTGCCTTGGCCAAGGCGGGCGCCCGGACGCTCGTGCATTACGGCCGTAACGACGAGGCGGCCGGGGTCGTGGTGTCCCAGATTCGGGGCGCTGGTGGGCAAGCAGAAGTTCTTCAGGCGGATCTGGCTGCGCCCGACGGGCCACATAGACTCGCATCCCAAGTGCACGCCATCCTGGGGGACCGGCTCCTCGACGTTCTCATTGCCAATGCGGGCATCTCCAAGGCCGCGACGATCGAGAAGACGACGCTGAAGGATTTCGATGCGTTGTACGCCGTAAACGTGCGCGCACCATTTTTTCTCGTGCAGCAGTTGCTGCCGCTTCTCCAAAGCGGGAGCAGCGTCGTCCTGGTTTCCTCTATGGCCTCTCGCGTGGCATCCGAGACTCTGCCGGCGTACGCGGCCACCAAGGGCGCTGTCGATGCCCTGGTCAAACAGTTGGCGTTTGCTCTCGGCCCGCGGGGGATTCGGGTCAACGCGGTCTCGCCGGGCGTGATCGAGACCGACATGTCCCCATTCACGCGAACGGATGTCGGCCGTAAAGGGACGCTTGCCATGCAAGCGCTCAAACGGATCGGGCAACCGGATGACGTCGCCTCTGTCATCACTTTCCTGGCATCCGATGCGGCTTCCTGGATCACGGGTGACATCATTCGAGTCGACGGCGGCTCGAGGCTCTGACGCCACAAGCTAGCGGTTGAGGTCAGGGAATGGCCGCTGGGTGGTCGATCCGCGCCGCATAAGCGCCGTGCCCAGGCGTGCTCGCTATGCTCTGACGGGCTCGATTCCCGTTCTACCCGCAGCACAGGCGAGGCGCACATGGCCGGCAAATTCCGCAAGATCGCAACCGAAGAGGCGTTCTCCATTCCCGAGGTCGCCGAGCAGTTGAAGCTCGTCTCCCGTTTCCCGGGGGAGAGCCTGGACCTGCAGCTCGTGAAGGGCATCTACGACGCGGATCAGAGCGGCTACGGTGTCATGAACTTCCTGGATGGCCTGCTCGACCTGGAGAAGGTCCGCCTGAAGGACATGGACGAGAACGGCGTCGACATGCAGTTGTTGTCGCTCACCGCGCCCGGTGTGCAGATGTTCGATGCCGACACGGCATGTGAGCTTGCAACCCTCGCGAATGATCGCCTCGCCGAGGTCATTGCACGGCATCCCACGCGGTTCGCAGGTCTCGCCACGTTCGCGCCGCATGCCCCGAAGCGCGCGGCCAAGGAGATGGAGCGGGCCATCACCAAGCTCAAACTCAACGGCTTCATCGTCAACTCGCATACCAACAACGAGTACTTCGACAATCCGAAATTCTGGCCGGCGTTGGAGGCGGCCGAGGCCCTGGACGCCTGCATCTATATTCACCCGCGCGCGGCCTCGGATACTTTCAAGGGGCCGTTGCAGAACTACGGCATGGACTCCGCGATGTGGGGTTATGGCATGGAGGTCGGGACGCACGTGGTGCGCATGATGGCTTCGGGGCTGTTCGACCAGTTTCCGAAGTTGAAGATCTGCATCGGGCACATGGGTGAGGCCGTGCACTTCTGGTTGTGGCGCTTGAACTTCATGAATTCCCGCTCGCAGAAGATCGGGCGCGCGCCGCGGACGAAGCTCAGCATGGACGAGTATTTTCGCCGCAACTTCGTCATCACGACGAGCGGCGTGGAGGATCACCTCGCGTTGGAGTATTCGATCAAGAAGCTCGGCGTCGACAATGTCATGTGGGCGATCGACTATCCGTATCAGCCGAGCGCGCCGGCGGTCGCGTTCATGGATTCAGCGCCGCTCTCGGACGAGGACAAGGCGAAGCTCTATCACAAGAATGCCGAACGGATCTTTCATATCAAGCCGCTCGGCTAGTGGGGAAGATGCGGCTCGAGCGACCATGAGGGGCGCGGACCTCGATGGTTGGTGCTCATAGGATCGCGTAGTACCTGAACAGCGAGTGATCCGGCGGGTCCTCGGGTTTCAACTTGGGCCGTCGTTGTCCAACACCGACAATGACGGTCCGATTCAACCACTCGTGCGGCCCCGCGGGAGCCCGGAAATAGGGCGTGCAGCGGAAGTATGGCGGTACGTTTCCAGGTAACGGGCCGTGCACGTACCCCATGTTGCGGATGTAGATACGCGCACCGTCGTCCGCCTCGATCATGTAGTGGGCGTTGAGCTCCACCACGCCATCGTGCCGCACGATGGGCCAGTCAGCGCCGCTGTAGTCGACCAACTTCCCGTTCAATCGCGGTCCGCTGACCGTGCTGCCTTCGCCGATGGAGGTGTAGCCCACGTTGGCTCCTCCGGAGATCGGGCCGATCAGCCAGCGTTTGTCGAAGTTGATGCGAATGTCGAAGGCGTGCGTGAATCGCAGATCCAACGCGGTCTCCGACAACGGCGCTTCCTGACCCTGCATGCTGTTACGCCTGGTGGATCGTCTTGGTGACGAGGCAGGCCGCCACGCCTTCCGGTCCGTCTTCCGAGCCGAAGCCGCTTTCCTTTACGCCGCCGAACGGTGCGTCCACTGCAGCCATCGTGACGACGTTCACTCCCACCATGCCGGACTCGATCGCGTCACTGATCAACATGGCGCGCTTCGAGGACTCGGTGAAAGTGTAAGCCGCCAGTCCGTAAGGCAGGCGGTTGGCCTGCTCGACCGCGTCGTCGAAAGTCTTGAACGGCGCCATGACCGCCACCGGACCGAAGGGCTCCTCGTTCATGATCTTCGCATGCTGTGGCACGTTGGAAATCACGGTCGGTTGGAAGAACAATCCTTCCTTGCCATGCCGCTCTCCACCAGTGTGGACCTTGGCGCCATGGGAGCGCGCATCCTCGATGAACTTCTCGATCGCGGCCGGGCGGCGTGGGTTGGCCATCGGCCCCATGTGGCTGGTGTCCAGCAAGCCGTCGCCTACGTTCACCTTGCGCGTGCGTTCGGCGAAGGCAGTGACGAAGCGGTCGTAGATCCCTTCCTGTACATAGAAGCGTGTCGGCGAGACGCATACCTGGCCAGAGTTACGGAATTTCGCGGTCGCCAGCATCTCGACGGTGCGGTCGAGATCGCAGTCGTCGAACACAATGACGGGTGCGTGACCGCCGAGCTCCATGGTCGTGCTCTTCACAGTCGCTGCTGCAAGAGCGAGGAGGTGTTTGCCGACGGCCGTCGAGCCGGTAAACGAAAGCTTGCGGATGATGGGAGAGGCCAGCAGATGCCGCGACACTTCATCGGGCACGCCGAATACGAGTTGCGCAACTCCAGGCGGCAGGCCGGCGTCGAGCAGCGCGCGAAGGATTTCGATCGCTGATCCCGGCGATTCTTCCGCCGGTTTGAGGATCACAGAACAACCCGCCGCGATCGGCGCTCCGAGTTTGCGTCCCGGGTTCGCGATCGGGAAATTCCACGGCGCGAATGCCGCGACCGGTCCCACCGGCTCTTTCATGACCATCGATCGCGTCCCCGTCGGGCGAACCAGGACGCGGCCGTACGTCCGACGGCACTCCTCTCCGTAGAACTCGAAGAGGTTCGCCGTAACGAGAGCCTCGATGCGCGTCTCCGCGATCGTCTTGCCTTCCTCGAGGGTACCGATGCGCGCGATGTGATCGACTCTCTGGCGAATGAGCTGCGCCGCGCCTTTCAGTACACGGCCGCGCTCTTCGGCGGTCGCTCGCTTCCACAAACGGTAGCCGCGCTCGGCTGCTTGCAAGGCCCGGTCCAGATCGGAGGTATCGACCAGGGGCAGTTCGCCCAGCGTCGCGCCGTTGGCCGGATTGATGACGCGATGGGTGCGGCGGTTGCCCGCGCTCAGCCATTCGCCGTCGATGTAGAGTTTCAGGTCTGTGTAGCTGGTCATAGTCAGGCCACCTTGGCCGGCGTCGTTGGAAGTTGGTGAGCGGGCGTCCAGTTGCCGTGCAAGCCACCGCGCAAGCGTACGCCGAGCTTGGCGGTTGCGAGCGGTCCGGCGTCGAGGCGCTCCGCATCGAAAATGAGCAGATCGGAAAGACTTTCGGCCAGTCGGTTGACGATTGCAACCAGGTAGCCCTCGCTCTCGCTCCTGCTGCCCGGCTTGGGAATGAAGCACGGTTCCTGGATGGTCGACGTGCTGCCCGACCACCAGGTCTGTGCCTTCCCGGTCTGATGGTCGAGGCGGGCGAGGGTGTTGATCATCATACCGGAGGCGGAGCGGCCGCCGGGGAGCTCCACGGGACGGGAGAAGTCTTGCGACAGTAGGAATCCGTAGCGATACGGACCGGTCGCGTAGCGTTCGTCGATGCGCGGGAATTCGCCGCTCACAGTCGTCAGCGGCGTCATGCTCTCGAAAGCGTCGCCGCGCGAGCTCATGTCCACCGTCCAACGCGTCATGTAGGAAAGTGACTTCTGCGGATCGAACGGCGCGCCGTGGACGTCGGGGAAGAAAGGAAACATATTGCCCTTGGCCATGGGCACGTCGATGTGGACTTTCGTGCCTTCGTTGAAGGCGTTCATGACGTGACTGGCGAAGCAGTTGGGCGCCTTGAACCAACGCATGTCGCGCGCCTCGCCCTTGCGCGGCAGTACGCCGAGGTAGATGTCCTTGGTGGTGTCGAATCCGAAATGCGGCAAGCCCGCTTTGAGTCTCTCCCAGCTGCTGACGATCGGAATGACGTGAAAGACCGCGTAGTCCTCGGTGACTCCGAAGTCGTGCATCATGCAGTAGTAGGGAATCTCGAACCAGACTTCACGCTTGAGCTGGTTCTGCGTATTCAACTCGTAATACACCATGTCGCGCGTGAGCAGGCCTTTCGCGGCGTAGGCGAAGGCGCACATGTCGCCCGTGCGCGGATCGATTTTCGGGTGCGCGGTGAACGTGGGGCTCTTCACCTGGCCGTTGAAATCCGTGTAGCCCCGGGTTTCCAGCGTGACCGGGTCCATCGCCAACGCCGGACTGTCTTCCTTCAAAGCCAGGAGCTGTCCACCGTACATCAGGACGTTCGTGTTGGCTGTGCCACGGTACTTTCCCTCGACCGATGGATCATCGGTGAGCGGATTGCGGTAGGCACCGAACAAGGCATGGCCCGCGCGCTCCTCCAGAACCACCTTGTCCGTGCGCGCGCGCCGCTGCTTGAAGTCGATGCGGCCGTTGTCGAAGCGGAACATCGAGATCATGCCGTCGCCGTTGAACCAGATGTCGTCGCCCAGCCGCGGTGGGAGCTGCGGATCCGGTGCGACCCGGTAGAAGGCGCCGTTGATGTCCTTGGGGACCTCGCCCTCGATCTCCAGGTCCTGGATGTCCGCCTCGAGGCGCGAAGGCTGGTGAAACCCCGTATAGCTGGGGCTGCTCGGAAACTTGGCCATGGCTGGGGTCCGCCGTGATTCGGATATCAAAGCCATATCTTACCGCGCGCCGATGACGCTGCCTCGACCAACGGGCGGCCACCGGAGACGGCAGCTCTTGTCGGAGCGCGGGCAAGTCATTGAGACTTCAACGAAGGGGGGCATGATGACAGAAGATTTTTGGGCGCATTCGCCCTGCTCACGGGCGCTCAACAGCCCGGCGCGACTCGATGCAAGTGCCGGAAAATCCTGTGGCCCGTCAAGGTGCACCCCCCGTCTCACCGCATGCCGGTTCTTTCAATGCGCATCTCGTGCTCTGATTCGCCCGTGAAGCTTCAGGGATATATCTTCATCGTCGCGATACTCGCGCTCTGGGGGCTAGGGCGGCCGCTCGCGCATGCCAGTGAGCAAGCGGATTTGCGCTCGCGGGTGAGCCGACTCGGCGCGGAAGTTCAGGCGGCGGAGGATGTCCGTGCGATCAAGCGTCTGCAGCGCGCTTACGGTTTCTACGTCGATAAGGGAATGTGGGAGGACCTGTCGCAGCTGTTCACGGCAGATGCGGTGGCCAACTATCCCGCCGGGATTTTTGTCGGCAAGGACAGTATCCGCAAGCATCTCTTCCTGAATGTGGGCGCGGTGAAAATCGGCGAGGTGGGTCTCGGCGACGGTCGCCTTTACAACCACATGAGCATTCAACCGGTCGTGCATCTGGATCCGGGTGCGGAGACGGCAAAGGGTCGGTGGCGCGCGCTCGCGATGATAGGAAGTTATGGTGGCAGCGCCATCTGGGCGGAAGGCGTTTACGAATTCACCTATCGGAAGGAAGGCGGCGTCTGGAAAATCCACACGCTCGATTACTACTCCGGGTTCGGAGCGCCTTATCAGACCGGTTGGGTGCCGCCGAAGCCCGGTGCTGGCGGTGGTGGAGGAGGCCGCAGGCCCTTGTCTCATCCACCGGACCGCGAGCGCAAGATGGAGTGCGACGGCTTCCCGGCCGCCTGCATCGCGCCATTTCACTACGAGAATCCGGGTAGAACGGTGTTCGCGCATGCCTGGACCGTTGCGGATACGCCGGTCAGCAGCGCAAGCCCCGCCAACCTGCGTTCGCAGCTCGCCGATCTCACTCGTCGCCTGACGCGGCTGCAGGATGAGCAGACCATCGAAAACCTGCAGCGGATCTATGGCTATTACGTCGATCGTGCCCTGTGGGACCAGGTCGCCGATCTGTTTGCACCGGATGCGACGCTGGAGATCGGCTTGCAGGGCGTGTATGTCGGCAAGGCGCATGTCCGGCGTTTTCTCGAGACACTCGCGCCCCAGGGTCTGAGCGCCGGGGTGTTGAACGATCATATCCAACTTCAGACACGCGTCGATATCGCGCCGGACGGCAGGACGGCCTATTGTCGGAGTCGCGAGCTCGCCATGACCGGGGTCTACGGTAAGAGCGGCGCGTGGAGCGAGGGTGTCTACGAAAACACCTATGTGAAGGATCATGGGACCTGGAAGTTCAAATCACTCCATTTTTATCCGACGGTGAGCACCGACTACGAGCAAGGGTGGGCCAGGAGCGCATTGCCTGCGCCAGGGCCCAGCGCAACCGTACCTCCGGATCGGCCACCATCGCAGACCTATAACATCTATCCGAAAGCCTTCATTCCGCCTTATCACTACCGCAACCCGGTAACCGGCGCGGCGCCGCTCTATCCAGGCGTGGATCGGGGCGGTCCGGATGCAAGGCATGCCGCCGCGGCGTTGATGCCGGTGGGCAAAGTCTCAGCGCCACCTCCGGTCGAAGACCCGGAAGCCGCGCTTGCGGAAGCCGAGCGTGCTATCGACCGGGTCGAGAGTTACGAAGAGCTGGAGAACCTCGAGAGCGCCTACGGTTACTACCTCGACAAGAATCTCTGGAACGATCTGGCCGATCTCTTCGCGCGTGATGGCTCAATGGAGCTCGCGCAGCGCGGTGTGTACCAGGGGCAGGACCATGTGCGTGCGTTCCTCTTGAGCGTCTTCGGTCGTGGCAAGGAGGGGCCGGTATCCGGCAGGCTCGGCAACCACCTGCAGTTGCAGCCGGTCATCGATGTGTCTCCCGACGGAAAGAGCGCGAAGATCCGCTCACGCATGCTGCAACAGATGTCCTTGAACTCGCGTGCCTCCATCGGGGGGGCGGTGTATGAGAACGAGGCGGTCAAGGAGAACGGTGTCTGGCGTTTCAAGGTCGATCATGCCTACAACACCTTCTCCGCGGGTTATGAAGGCGGTTGGGCGAAGAGCGCGAGCCGCGCCATGCCCGGGCCGAGCAAGGAAATGCCGCCGGATGCGCCGCCGTCAGCTTCCATTGCAATGTTCCCCGTCGTGTATGACATTCCGTTTCACTACGCCAACCCGGTGACAGGCAGGACGGAGGTGTCGCCAGTGCGTCCATCGCAGGATCCGGAGGTTGTTGCCGCGCTCGCCGCGGGCGAGGGCGGAATGCCGCCCGCTATCGCTGCCGCTCTGCGCGAGATCGGCCAGAAAGTCGACGGACCGCGAACGGCCGCTCTCTACGCGCCGTTGCTACCTGCGGAGCCCTACGCGGCCGTTAGCGTGGTTCGCGACGTTCACTATGGCCCGCACGAACGGCAAGTGCTCGACGTCTTCAGTCTCACTGCTGCAATGAGCCCCAGCCCTGTTGACTGTCCGATCGTGGTCTTTGTCCACGGTGGTGGCTTCACGCGCGGCTCCAAACATTCTCCCGGGTCGCCGTTCTTTGACAACATCGGAGTCTGGGCGGTGCGACACGGCATGGTCGGGGTGACGATCAACTACCGCCTTGCACCTGAGTTCCAATGGCCGGCCGGCATCGAGGATCTCACTCTGTTGACGGCCTGGTTGCGGGCCCATGCCAAACTGTACGGTGGCGATCCGACCAAGATCGTCTTATGGGGGCATTCCGCGGGTGCGGCCCATGTGGGCGACTATCTCGCGCACGCGGCTAATACGGGCGCTGACCCGGGGATCGCAGGCGCGATCCTGACTTCGGGCTTCTACGACCTGGGCGACAAGGTCTCCATCTGGAAGGATTACTATGGGGACGACGTCTCGAAGTACGCGGAGCGTTCGTCTTTGCCGGGGCTGTTGAAAACGACCACGCCGCTTCTCGTCACGTACGCCGAGCTCGATCCTGATGCCTTCCAGGCCGAAACGCGTGGCCTTATCGATGCTCGCGCGCGCGAGGGCAAGCCGGTACGCACCGTGCGCCTGGCGGGACACTCCCACATTTCGGAAACGTACGCGGTCGGTACCAGCGATGAGTCGCTATCGGGACCGGTGTTGGATTTCATTCACGGCGCGGCGGGCACCGCAAAGGTCGGAAATCGATGAGCCAGGTCAACAGCGCTGTGAGGACGAGGCCGTGCGCGTCCACTGATCACACGGCGGTGGTGGGTGCGGCGCCGAGGCGGGTGGTGCGGATGATGCTGAGCGTCGTACTCTTGCTCGCTACAGCAGCCGCGGGCGCTCAGGCGCCACCGTCGCGCCCCGGTCTGACGCAGGAGCGCATAGATGAGCTCTCACACAAGCACGACGGCTACTACGGCGCTCTCGCACCGCAGAATCTCGCGAAGCCGCGCCCCAAGCCTGGATTCAACCTGACCGGCACCTGGTTCGTGGACCTGCGCCGCGCATTCAACGATTTCATGTACGGGCCGCCGTACCCGGAGTTCTTCGAGGCCGGGCAGACCGCGCTCAAGGAAGCCGCCGAGGCGCGCAAGGCCGGCAAACCCTATCGCGACAGCATCGGGCAGTGTTATCCGGCCGGCATGCCCATGATCATGACCCGGGTCTGGCCGATCAGCATGGTGCAGTTGCCGACGGTCATCTATATGATGTTCGGCTTCACCAACAGCCTGCGGATCATCTACCTGGACGGCCGTCCCCACAGCGATCCCGACATCGCCATCCCAACCTACAACGGCGAGTCCATCGGTCATTGGGAGGGTAGCACCCTCGTGGTGAGTACCAAGTACTTCGAGACCAACCAGCATTGGATCGACATGGGTATTCCCATCAGCGACCAGATGGAGATGGTCGAGAAGATCCGCCTGCTCGACAAAGGCACGACGCTCGAGATCGAGACCATCATGACGGACCCGAAGAACTGGAAGGGCGAGTGGCACCACACGCATCGCTGGACCCGCATGGACTACAGCGATATCCCTGAAGTCGAGTGTCTGCCGAACCTCAACGAGCACCTGCCCAGCACACAACCTTCACCCCCGGCGGCGAAGTAGTTTCGCGCGAGGTCGACCCATGAGACAGGCCATGAGACAGACACGAACAGGGACCCGGGTGCTCTACCTGGCCATAGCCGTCATCGTGATCGCGTGGGCGCTGGTGGCCAGGAGCTACGCGCATCACTCGTTCGCCATGTTCGATCAGAGCAGGCAGCTGACCCTGAAGGGCACCGTGCGCGAGTTCCAGTGGACCAACCCGCACGCCTGGATCCACCTCGACGTGCCGAATGCCGACGGCGTCAAGGATACCTGGCAGGTGGAGTTGAACAGTCCCAACAACCTCAAGCGGCAGGGCTGGAAGTCCTCCAGCATCAAGCCGGGCGACCAGGTCACCCTGATACTCAACCCGCTCAAGGACGGCTCCAAGGGCGGACTGTTCGTCTCCATCACGCTGCCCGACGGCAGTGTCCTCGGCGATCCGACTCGTGCCCGCGGTGGTCCGATCAACGTCCCGTCGGCGCATTGATGCCGGTAAGGAGCGCTCCAATGAAGACCCTGTATCTCGCAGCTCTCGCCGCCGTCCTGCTGGCGCTGTCCGCGCCCGCGTGGGTGCATCATTCCGGCGCCATGTTCGACCGCAGCAAGGAGATGAAGATCACCGGGACGGTCTCCGAGTTTCAGTGGACCAACCCGCATGCGTCCTTCAAGGTCGATGTGCTCGGTGCCGACGGCAAGACCGAGACCTGGTCGATCGAGATGAACGGTCCCAACAACCTGATCCGCGCCGGTTGGAAGCGGACCACGATCAAACCGGGGGACAAGGTGACGGTCACGATCAATCCATTGCGCGACGGTCGGCCTGGTGGGTGGTATCTCGGCATCACGCTTGCCGATGGACGAACATTGGGCGGTGCGGGCGAGCCGACCGGCGGTGGCGAGGGGACTCATGAATAAGCCGCTGCTGTTGCTTGCGGCTGCCTGCGCGGCGTTGTGTTTCGCCGTCGGATCGGCGTGGCCTGAGGGGCAGTCCAAGGCCGCCACGGCTTCGGGAGCCGCTGCGACCTCTGCGCCGGTGACAGCGCATCCAAAAGGACATTACGCCGCACTCGATGCATTGCCCGATTGGGGCGGAGTGTGGGTGTTGAATCGCCCGCCCGTGGGCGCGGCCTCACCCGAAAAACCGGCGCCCAAGGGGCAGTACCTCAAGGACTATCAGACCTGGCAGCACGAGGTCGAGACGAAGGGCGGTCAGGTCGCCCACGAGGGCTCTTACTGCACACCTCCGGGAATGCCCGGCATCATGGGCGTCGGTCAGTACCCGATCGAATTCCTGTTTACACCGGGCAGGGTAACCACGCACCACGAAGCGTGGATGCAGTGGCGGAACATCTATACCGATGGCCGCGGCCATCCGGACGACCTCGAGGCTACGTTCGAGGGCGACTCCATTGGCCACTGGGAGGGCGGAACGCTAGTTGTCGATACCGTTGGGATCAAGGATAGCGTAGCGTTGGCCATGGGCATGAAGCACAGCGACAAGCTGCGCATCATGGAGCGCATTCACCTGGCCAAGGGGGAGCCGGACACCCTGGTCGTGGAGATGACCGTCGAGGACCCGGTCGCGCTCGAGAAGCCCTGGGTGCATACACTCACTTATAAGCGCTCGCGCGAGTGGCAGTTGCTCGAGTTCGAGTGCGCGGAGAATGATCGCAATCCGGTCGACAAGGACGGCAACACGGGGTTCAAACGCGAATGATCCAGCAGTTCTCCGACTGGCTCGCCGGTACCTGGCTGAGTCAGCTCTTCGCCAACGCGAACTGGTTCGTGCCGACGGTGCAGACGGTGCACATTCTTTGTATTGCCGTCGTCGTGACGAGTCTGGGAATGCTGGATTTCCGGCTCCTGCGCCTGGTACGCAGCGGGCCACCGCCGGAAGCAATGGCCGCGAAGTTCGTACCGTGGGTGTGGCGCGCCCTCGTGCTATTGCTGATCAGCGGGGCGCTGCTGACCATCACCGAGCCGAACCGTGAGCTGATGAACGATGCCTTCCGCCTGAAGATGGTGCTGGTGCTGCTTTTGGTGGCGCTGACACTCGTCGTGCAGAAGGCAAGCGCCCGGGAGCCGGGTTATTGGAGCGCGTCGGCCGCCAGACAGCGCCTGGGCATGGTGTTGGCCGTTGGCAGCCTCGTCTTGTGTGTGAGCATCGTTGCCGCGGGCCGCCTGATCGCCTACCTGTGAGCCAAGTATCATGACCGCGCCTGCCGTATTCACCTGGCTGGAACACCAGCCGTTCGCCGTCTCCATCGCGGAGTCGACCTGGTTGTTTCCCATTGCCGAGACCATCCACGTGCTCGCCCTGACAGTGGTCGTCGGGTCGGTGGCCATGATGGATCTGCGGCTGCTCGGCGTGGGCAACAAGGACCGGCCTGCATCGGAGGTGATCGCGAGCTCGCTGCCGTGGGCCTGGAGTGCCTTTGCCGTTGCCTTCGTCGCAGGCTCGATGATGTTCAGCTCGAAGGCCGCGAGTTACTACGCGAACCTGCCGTTCCGTATCAAGTTTTTCTGCATGGCGCTCGCCGCCATCAACATGCTGGTGTTCCACTTCATCACGGCGCGCAACATGGCAGAGTGGGATCGGGGCAGACCGCCGTTGGGCGCGCGCCTGGCCGCGACTTTCTCGCTCACGCTCTGGGTCATCATTGTGGCGACGGGCCGTTGGATCGGCTTCGTCTGAGGCTCTCATGAACGCAAACTCCCGCGCGGGACGCCGGCTGGCTCCTGCTGTTCTCGCTTTTGGCTTGTGTTTCTCCTCGGCCGTGTTACCGGCGATGGCGGGGGATGCGAAACACCCCGACCTGACAGGGATCTGGACCTGGGATACCGACCTTCATCCCGGGGCCGGACGGTTCGATCTCGTCTGGCCAGCCAACCCACCGTTCACGAAGGAGGCACGTGAGAAGGTGGCTGCTTATCACGCGCTCGTCGACCCGAAAGCGGAAACACCGAGCAGTTACTGTCTGGGGATGGGCATGCCGGGCTCCACACTCGCTTCCGGCGGCTATCCGATGGAGGTGATCCAACGTCCCGAGCAAATCACTCTCATCCAGGAAGCGCATAGCGAGCTGCGGCGGATTTTCATTGGCCAGCCGCGGGTCCCCGACAGCGACCTGTTTCCAACGCGTAATGGCTATTCCACGGGGCATTGGGAGGGGGACACGCTGGTGGTGGCGACTTCTTTCCTCCAGGAGTCGGTGGACCAGGGATCGGCGCACAGCGAGGAGGCGCGCATCGTCGAGCGCTTCCACCTCGGTCACGATGTGAAGGGTCGCAAGACCCTCACCGACGAGCTGACCCTGACCGACCCGCGCTTCTACACACAACCTGTCAGCGTGACCAAGACGTGGTACGCGATGAAGAAAGGTGGCCGCATGCTCGACTATGAGTGCAACGAGGAGACCTGGGACGACCACCTCGAGCAACTCAGGAAGCAAGCCGGGAAGCAGCAGTACCCGGCTGACTCAGGGAAGCCCTGAATCGCGGTGACCACGCCCCGGTCAGGGGCAACATTGTCTGCGTTCGGATCAGACTTTGATCCGGGAGGGGCCTCGCAACGGTTATGGGTCGTGGCGTTGGCTCCGCGCCACTGGTATGGCTGGGCTTGCATCTCGCCCGGCCACGGTGCAATCTGACATCGCTTCGTCCCGCCCCCCAAAAATGACACCGTAGCGGCGAAGCACTTTGACGTTTCGGAAAAACTCCCGTACGGGGAAAACACAGGTAAAACCTGACGCAAGTCACAGACAGGGGACGTTGCGGCGGCGCATCTTTTCCAGAATCGCACAAGTACCTTGACCTGTATCCGGCTGACTTTTGTCACCGTCTACAACCAAACTTGATGCGGTTTTCATACCCGTAACTCCGAAGCAACACTGACCCTGCTTGAACATTCACCTGCTGATTGCGTAATCGTTCTCGAGGGAGGGGGCCTGAGATGACCGTGATTCGTCCGATTGATGTCGCCGTGAAGGCGGCTGTGAAGAGTTCGACCAAGCCGAGGTACCTGACAAGGACCTTATGGACCGCGGCTCTCGTGCTGGGACTCAGCGCGACAGCGCAGGCACAGAACAAGCCCGCAGACGAGACTGCGTCGGCACAGACCGGCGCACCGGCGACTCTCGAGGAGATCACGGTCACAGGCTCGCGCATCAAGCGCACCAGTGATTTCTCGACGCCCACGCCGACTACTGTCATTGACAACGCGGCGATGGAAAACCTGGGCCTGGTGAACGTCGGTCAGACGTTGGCGTTGACGCCCGCGAACGCGTCCACGTTCACGCCCGCCGCCACCGGTAACCAGCCGTACTTCGTCGGTGCGTACATCCCCGACCTGCGCGGCCTCAATCCTTACTTCGGCAGCCGCACGCTGACGCTGGTGGATGGTCAGCGTTTCGTGCAGACCGCGCAGGGCGACCAGATCGACCTGAACTTCATCCCGCAGATCCTCGTCGACCGCATCGACGTCGTGACGGGTGGTGCCTCGGCCGCGTACGGTTCAGGCGCTATCGCTGGCGTTGAGAACATCATTCTCAACAGCAAGCTCGAGGGCGGCAAGATCACGGGTGACTGGGGCCAGAGCAGCAAGAGCGACGCGCAGGACCGCCATTTCGGCGCGGCCTACGGTCACGGCCTGTTCGATGACAAGCTGCACTTCGTCATCGGTGGTGAGTTCGAGCACCAGGACGGACTGGGATGCGAGAACGTGCGTTCGTGGTGCGCCGATAACCAAGGCGCTTATCAGAACCGCGCCGCGTATGCCAGCCAGGGCATTACCACCAACCCGTTCGCCACACCCATCCAGTACGGATCCGGCCTGGCCAGCTTCAACAGCCCCTACGGCGTGTTTGTTCACCCGCCGGCGGGTGCGACCCAGACGGTTCAGGGCAATCCCTCGGGTAATGCCGCACTGCCATTCGGTATCGTGCAGCCGTACGCGGGCGATGGCTCCGCCTTCATCAATACCCAGCCCGGCGGCGACGGTATTCCGATTTATCAGTACCAGAATCTGATGGCCCCGGTCAGCCGCGGCAACATCATGGCGATGTTGAACGGCTCGATCACCGACAACATTCACTGGAAGGGCAGTGCCTACTACGGCGATACGAAGAGCACCCGCTACCAGGGCACCGTCGCCAGCCAGTTCTACTTCCTGCCGACCGACAACGCCTACATTCAGGGCACGCCGCTGGAAGCAATTGCCAAGAACCCGGCCTACCAGCTGCTCCCGGGCATTGCGCCGATCAGCAAGGACTGGACCACGCAGATGCCGGCCGCGTCGATTTTCGACACCAAGGTCAAGCGCTTCACCGCGGGCCTGGACGGGAAATTCGGTGAGTCCAGCTGGAGCTGGGACGC
>DAITMW010000019.1:0-47175 GCA_036834945.1 Steroidobacteraceae bacterium | reverse complement strand
GCGTACGGCGCAAGGGAACCTACCCTGGCAACCGCCGCCAACGAACGATTCGCCGCGCGGTAACGCTGCGCCAGGCGGAGCAAGGGAGCTAAATCCGCCGGCGTGCGTAGCAACTCACCCAGGAGGCGCCAGACCTGTAAGTGCCCCTCGCTGTCCGCGGCCGCGGTGACCGCTCGTGGCAAAGCATCCCCCGCACTGTCGACGATCACGCGTACCGCGATGAAAGGAAGCTGATGACTCCGAGCGATTTCGGCGATGGCCAGGCTCTCCATATCCACCGCTGCCGCGCCGGTCTGCCGGAAGAGCGCCGCCTTGTCAGCCAGCGATCCGATTGCCTTGGCGCTCGTCAGGAGTCTTCCCTCGATAACCAGGCCATGGGGCGGCATGTGGTGGCGAGCGGCGACAGCCGCGCTCAGGCGCTGTCGCCACACCTGAGCCGTCACTACCGTGCCGCCATCATTCGAAACGACTTCGCCCGGCAGGAATATGGTCCCCGGGGTCAGCACCGGATCCAGGCCCCCGGCCATGCCCCAACTCACCAACGCGCCCGCCCCCGCCTCGACGAGCGCCCGTGCGCCGCGGGCAGCAGCGGCGATACCCATTCCGCTCACGGCGAGCAATGTACCGTCAGAGAGTGATGTCAGCAGCTGCTGTCGGCGTGTCGTGGGTCCCAGGTGGCGTGCTTCTGACGCCAGTGCGCACACCACACCGACAACATTCAACGTCAATGAGACGCCCCACGACCGGAGAGATTCCGGTAGGCCGCCAGCGCCCAGAGCGGGAAATAGGCGCAGTAGCCGTGATACTTGAGATAGAACACCCGCGGGAAGCCCGGTGCCGTGAAAGTCGGATCACTCCACAGACCGTTCGGCTGTTGAGTCCGTGCGAGATACTCGATGCCATGGCGGACGGCGCTGGTGTGCACCTGCCCGGAGGCCAGCAACCCCAGCAACGCCCACGCGGTCTGGTATGGGTTGCTGGGTGCCTTTTCCGCGGGGCGTGACTGCCAGCCGTAGCTGTCATTGCTCTCGCCCCAGCCGCCGTCCGGATTCTGACAATCCATCAGCCAGCTCACGCCACGCTGCACGCTCTCGTCGTCAGGCCCGATGCCCGCCTGTCCAAAGGCCGTCAGAACCGACCAGGTGCCATAGATGTAGTTGGTGCCCCAACGACCGAACCACGAGCCGTCCGGCATCTGTTCCTTGCGCAGGAAGTCGATGGCTCGCGCCATCGCCTGCTGGTCCTGGGGACGATTGGCCAGTGCCATCGCGGTCACGGTCCGCGCCGTGACATCGCTGGTCGGCGGATCCAGCAGTGCGCCGTGATCCGCGAACGGAATGTAGTTGAGGTTGTAGTGGGTGTTGTCGACATCGAAGGCGGCAAAGCCACCGTTGGTGCTCTGCATGCCTACGAGCCAATCCAGGGCCCGCCCGAGGGACTCGCGATAGCGCTCCGACTTGCTCGACTGCTGCATGGCCCAGGCGATCACCGCCGTATCGTCGAGGTCGGGGTAATGACCGTTGCCGAACTGGAACGGCCAGCCGCCACCTGCAAGGTCCGGCCGTTTCACCTGCCAATCCCCCGGCTCGTCCGTCAGTTGACGATCCTTCAGCCAGTCGAGCGCGCGATTGGCCGCGTCTTCGGCGGCAGCACCGCCCGTATCCTGCATGGCTAACACCGCCAGGGCGGTATCCCACACAGGCGAAACGCACGGCTGACAGTAGGCGCTCGCGCCGTCGATCACGAGAAGCTTTTCGAGAGCGCGTTTGGCGGTCACGCGATGAGGGTGGTCGCTCGGATAGCCGAGCAACACCATGGCCTCCAACGCATTCACCATGGCAGGGAAGATCGCGCCAAGTCCATCTTCGCCGTTCAAGCGTTCGAGGAACCAGTTCTCGGCCCTCTTCGTCGCCGCCTTACGCATCGCTTTCGGGATGAGCGGATCGATGAGGCGTGCGCACCGGTCGAGGAGGAAGAATGCGCGGGCCAGGGTGCGGTTGCCGTTCGTCGGCAACCGGAAGTAGTGATGCTCCTGTTCCGCGGGCGTGGTGAACAACTCGCGGATGTGCACATTGCGCGGATTCCTGGCTCGCGGCTTGTAGGTGCACAGAATGAACAAGGGCACCATCACGGTACGTGACCAGTACGACACCCGGTCGAGATGGAAAGGAAACCACCGCGGCAGGAGCATGATCTCGACCGGAATGTAGGGCACCGCACGCCACGGCACTTCACCAAACAGAGCGAGAGCGATGCGTGTGAAGACGTTGGAACGAGCCGCGCCACCGCGCTCGAGAATCGCGGCGCGTGCTTTGCGCATGTGAGGCGCGTCAGGGCTGTCGCCCGCGAGCTTCAATGCAAAGTAGGCCTTTACGGTGCAGCTGATGTCGAACTCGCCGCCGTAATACAGGGGCCAGCCGCCGTGATCCGCCTGATGGGCCCGCAGGTAGACGGCTATCTTTGCCTCCAGCGCCGGATCGATCTCGTCCAGGTAGTGCATCATCATGATGTACTCGGACGGGATCGTGCAGTCCGCTTCGAGCTCGTACAACCAATAGCCGTCGGCGGCCTGCGTATTGAGCAGCGCGTCCCGCGCGTCCTGGATGGTGCGATCCAGCGTCGACTGCGATGCCAGACGGTCGAATTTCAACGAGCGCAGTCCCGAGGGTGCGCCCTCGGTCAGAACGGCATCACGAGCGTGGAACGGACGGTTCAAAGGCCGGATCTCCCTTCAGAGCGACGAGCGGTGCGCTCCAGCGGCACGGGCCGGGCGCTGATGTTCTTTTCCGCAGTAGTAGGCCCTGCCAGGTGCAGAGCAGGGCGAGGTGAACGGCGGGCCACGGTCGGCGCCGCAAGCGGCAGCCCGCGGGCTGCGAAGTTGAACAGGCGCCACAGCAGCCAGTTGCTGCGCACGGCGATGTTCGTCGAAAGCTGGGTAAACCCGACAGCGGCGTGTGACACCTTGACCTGCGAGCCGCTGGTGAAGCCCGGGGTGGCCGCGATACGGCGCAGAGTCAGGACCGCGAGTCCGATCGCCCACAGGCAGAAGCGGCGAATACCGGTCTCTTGCGCGGGAATCAGCAGGGTGTAGGACAGCGCGTTGCGCAGATGCACGTGCGCCACGCCGACCAGCTCCCGCATGCCGGCATCGAAGCCCGTTCCACCCTTGCCCGGAGTGAGCTGCTCGAGCTCGATGCCATAGCGACTGAACACTTCCTGGGGCAGCCAACAGGCACCGCGGCTGTGGTCTTCCCAGACATCCTTCAGGATGTTGGTCATCTGCAGCCCCTGGGCGAACGAGACCGCGAGATCGTTCAGCTCGGAGCGGTGCTGCCGGGCCTCGGCGGAATAGCTGCAGAACAGCTCGGTGAGCATCTGCCCGACCACGCCGGCCACGTAGTAGCAATAGTCATCGAGATCGGTCGAGCGCGGCAGCCCCTTCAGACTCGCGGTCTGCTGAAACTGATGCATGCCGTGGCACATGATGTCGAGGCAACGCTGAATGGCTACGCGCTGCTGGTCGTCGAACTGGGCTGTGATGCCCACCACCCGCTTCATGTTGAGAATCAAGTCGCGCTCCGCGGGCAGCGTGCGCTCCGAGAGCTGCCGGGCTACATCCCGGGCGAGCGTGTCGGCATCCTCTTCGCCACAGACCACGGCGACGAATCGCTGTTGGAGGACCAGTGTCGTGGAGGCCGAGGCCGGGGTCTCGTCCTCGATCGTGTCGGCGATCCGGCACAGCAGATAGGCGTTGGTCACGGCCGTCCGCAAGGCGGGCGGCAATTGTGGAATGGTCAGCGCGAAGGTCCGCGAGACATGCGGCAGGATTCGGTTCTGATAGTCCTCATCGGCAATGCTCGAATCCATTTGGACAGTGTCGCGCGACATCGTACGAATAACACCACTCAAGCGCTTGTCTAGGGCTAAGCCCGGGTCGGGCCCAAAGGCCCATGATAGGTCGGCCCGCAAGGGTCCAACCCTGTTGCGCCCCAAAGACAGGGATCGGCCGCCCGCCGCCGGTGCGCACTTTACCATGCAATTGAAGTGGATAAGCTCCACCCTGCTCGCTGTGGCCGGCCTGCGACGGGGAACAGTCGAGCTAGCGCCTGCCCGCCTCGGGCGTCGGGTGGGGGGCTCGATGCTGTGCAGGTTGGCGCAGGCATCGAGCGTTGGCTCACCCTCAATAGCGCCGGGCCAGCAGCCAGTCCGCCAGCGAGCGCAGCAGTTGCGCCCGTGGGCCAAACGGGGCCAGTGAATCGAGGGCCTGCGCGTGGAGCAGGCGTACCCGCTCCTGCGAGGCTTCTATACCGATGATCGCCGGGTGAGTCGGCTTGCCCCGCTCGCTGTCGGCGCCCGTCGCCTTGCCCAGGGTCGAGACGTCGCCGAGTACATCGAGCAGATCATCCTGAATCTGGAACGCGAGGCCGATCGGTGTGACGAACCCCAACAGGGCCTGGTGCAACCGGGGCTCCAGCGCCGGCTGGCAGGCCGCCGCCATCATGACACTGACACGGATCAACGCACCGGTCTTGCGCGAATGCATCTCCTCGACCTGCGCAAGGTCGAGTTTCTTCCCCTGCACGCCGAGATCGATAGCCTGGCCACCGGCCATGCCGAATGAGCCGCTCGCCTCGGCCAGCAACTCAACCAACCTCAGGCGGATCGCCGCCGAGGCGGGCAAGGCCGGATCGCGGGTCAACACGTGAAACGCGAGCGTCTGCAGGGCGTCGCCCACCAGCACCGCCGTCGCTTCGTCATAAGCCTTGTGGCAGGTGGGCCGGCCGCGACGCAGATCGTCATCGTCCATCGCCGGCAGGTCGTCGTGAACCAGCGAGTAGACATGGATCAGCTCGATCGCGCAGGCCGCGGCTTCGACCTCCTCTTCCGGAAGTCCCAGCGCATGCGCCGTAGCAAACACAAGCGCAGGGCGAATGCGTTTACCGCCGCCCAACACGGTGTAACGCATAGCCTCGTGCAAGCGGCCAGGCACCACGCTCGGGGCCGGGAGCCGTTGCTCCAGCGCCCTCTCCATGCGTGACTGCCACGACTCGAGCTGCGCGCCAAAAGAAGCGCGCTGCGCGGAGTCAATCCGACTGTCTTCCCGTGCTGAGAGTGCGGTGTTCACGCCCTGTCCGCCTTACAGCCTCGAGGGAGCATCGGGCTCGCGGCTCGAGCGCTTGATGTCAGTCACGGCCACCGTCGCAACAGTGCGCGCCGGACGCTCTCCGTAGAGAATCGGCGGATCCGCTGCCATCTGTCCGCTCAAGCGGGGACCCTGAATGGCCGCCTTGAGCGCCTTCAAAGGATGAGAGAACGTGTCGTCCACCGCCGTGCCTTCGAATCCGCAGTGGGCCATGCAGTTGTCGCAGGCGGGGTTACGGCCGACGCCGTAGTTCTCCCACTTCGTGTCCTCCATGAGCGACTTGAAGCTCGGCGCATAGCCTTCGTCGGTGAGCAGGTAACAGGGCCGCTGCCAGCCGAAGACGTTGTACGTCGGGTTGCTCCACGGCGTGCATTCGTACGCCTGGTTCCCCGCAAGGAAGTCGAGGAACAGCGCCGAGTGGTTGAAAGCCCAGCGCATGCGTGAGCTGCCGTTCTTGCGGCCGCGCTTGAAGATCTCGCGGAACAGCCGCTTGCTGGCGCTACGGCCGAGGAAGACATCCTGCCGCGGGGCATGGTGGTAGCTGTACCCGGGCGAGACCGTAATACCCTCGATGCCCAGCGTCATGGCTTCATCGAAAAAGGCCGCAACGTGATCCGGGTCCTCACCGCTGAAGAGCGTGCAGTTGATGGTGACGCGGAAGCCTTTGCTGCGGGCGAGCTTGATGGCGGCCACCGCCTTGTCGAACACCCCTTCCTGACAAACCGACTCGTCGTGCCGCTCGCGGCTGCCGTCGAGATGGATGGAGAACGTCAGGTACGGCGACGGGGTGTATTCGTCGATGTGCTTCGCAAGAAGGATGGCGTTCGTGCACAGGTAAACGAACTTCTTGCGCGCCACGATGCCGGCGACGATCTGCGGCATCTCCTTGTGGATGAGCGGCTCGCCACCGGGGATCGACACCATCGGCGCGCCACACTCATCGACCGCGCGCAGCGCGTCCTCGAGGCTCACCCGCTTCTGCAGGATCTCTTTCGGGTAGTCGATCTTGCCGCACCCGGCGCAGGCCAGGTTGCACTGGAACAGGGGCTCCAGCATCAGCACCAGGGGATAGCGCTTCACGCGACGCAGTTTCTGTGTCGCGATGTAACGCCCGACTCGATACGCTTGAATCAGCGGGACGGCCAAAACTAACTCCTATTGAAGCGCTGCCACGGCCGCGCGGTGTTCCGCCCAGATCCGTGCCCACTCCAGCTTGAACCACGGCGTGAACTTGCCGGGGCTGTCGATGAGCTCGATCTGCAACGCCTCCGGGTGAATCCAACGCCACGCCTGAATCTCATTCGGGTCCGTACGCACCGCCTCGGTGCTGCGCCCGATGAACACCGAGCACAACTCCTGCTCGGAGCCGGCCGCCTCGAACTGTGCCTGATACTGGAACTTGAACAGAAACTGCAACGGGCAACGCAAACCGAGCTCCTCGAACAGGCGACGATGAATCGCTGTCTCCATGCTCTCCGCCCGACGGGGATGACTGCAGCAGCTGTTCGACCAGTACAACGGCCACAATCGCTTCGTGGATGACCGCTGCTGCAACAACAGCTCACCCGCGCCGTTGAAAATCAGGAGCGAGAACGCACGATGCAGCACGCCCTGCCCGTCGTGACATTTCGCCTTGCTCAGATGGCCAACTTCGCGATCGGCTTCGTCCACCAGGATCAGGGCTTCCGCATCGGCTGCGGCCTCGTTGGGGCCGCCCCACAGTTCATCCATCGCAGGCTGTGCCATGAGCATTCATCCGCACATGATAACTGTGTGACAGTGGTTCGCCAAAGTAATCTTAAGGGGTAGATCCCACCCACCGATAGGCAAGGTATGCGCAGATTTGTCTGAGACCGCCCCTGAATGGAAAGGCTGTCCCGGGCGACAACCTTTCCGCGGGCTTTCACCAGCGGGCGCTATCGCAAGGCTAGTCCATCGGCTGCCCGCAGCGCGCCAGCACGGCTCGCAGGTCTTTGATTGCAGGAAACACTTCGTTGTTCCAATCCGTGCCCTGCGCATCGTAAGCCTGCTGCTCGAACTCCACGATCTCCTTGTCCTCGGCAAAGATGCGCTCCGTAAACCAGGTCACGAAGGGCCATGCCGCATGAATCAAGCCCGGGATCCCCGGCTTCTTCACTGATAGGTAACCGTAGGTGCGGTTGGTGCGTTGCTCGGCATCCAGCGGTGTGTAGTTCAGCCACACGTCCAGCACCGGATCATCCGTCACCTTGATGTCGCGCCCGACCCACACCTTGAGACTTTGCGTCGGGTAGTCGGTGCGGATGCGCATGTGATCAGAGAAGTCTTTCTTCAGGTTCTTCCGGTCGCGCGCCAGTTTGACGATGACCTTCTCGCCCATGGACGACTTGCCGCCGGTCCGGCTGAAGCTGTACTCCACCTGCGCCCAGTTCTCGCCGTGTTGGCGTCCGATGCATTGTGCCTTGATGGAGCCCATGTTCTTGCGATGCATGAACTGGTGGTTCATGTCGAAGAGGTTCTCGTGCATGAAGGTGTAGTGGCACGCAACCTCCCGGTTCAGCCGGCGCGTCTTGTAATCCTTACGCTGCGAGGCGCCGAGGGACTGGGGCACGCGGCTCTCGGCCAGTGCCGGGTCGCCCGGAAACACGAAGATCAGGCCATCGATCTCGCGCGCCGGATAGCTTTTCACGCCATTGGGCAGCCGTTCCTTCCCGAGATAGGGGACATCGACGCACTTACCACTGCAGTCGTAGCTCCAGCCGTGGTAGTGACACTTGATCTCATCGCCATTCACGACGCCGAGGTGCAGCGGGACCTGGCGATGAGCACAGCGATCCTCCAGAGCAAACACACGCCCGCTGCTGCCGCGGTAGAGCACGATGGGTTGCCCCGCGAAGCGCCGGCCGAGAGTCTTGCCGACCTTCAACTCGTCCGCCCAGGCCAGGGCATACCAATGATCCGGATGCGCGCCCATTCGACGCAGATCGAAGGCGTTGGGCGAGTTCGCCGGCCGCAAGGGGATCAGGTTCGGACTCTCTTCCGACATCGCGCGCGCCTCTCTCTAAAGAGCGATCCAAGGTTGTGTTAATGAAGAGTAACGCGTGGACAGCGCCCGTGGTCAAGCTAAGACACTTTTTTCGGTCTCCCGCCGCATCGGCGGTGATCTCGAATTTATATTATATAAGATCAATAACTATTTAATATTTAATGATTTAATACTGCCGAAACGCGGGCTACCAGGATGAAGGTCCTAGCGACCTCGACGACATATTCATTTTCATACCAGAGAAACAGCCCGCCGCTCTCGACTGCCTGGTATCTACTTCTGTGGGTCGGCGGCGGTGAAGGGTGAGCAGCAGGGCTTGCCGATGGCGTGCAGTTCCATGATCTCGGCGCGGGTCCCATCCGGATCGAGCAGGTTGAGCTGCCACTTGGCGTCGCGCCCGATCTTGGGCACGTTCGTCTGCCCCTCGAGCCGGTCTCCATTCCAAAGGAGCGTGTAGGCGGCCTCGATATTCGGCACTCCGAGCGAGAAGTGATTCAGTACGCCCAGGTCCGCGGCTTTCATCGTCGGCGGAATGCCTTTGGTGTCCGGCGTCCCTACTACCATGTACTCGAGCCAGTCGGTGCCGTCGGGCACCTGCTGCGAAACCCACGTAGGCGGCGCGTCGTCGTGCATACCACCAAACCAATACGGCTTGAAGCCGAGCACGGTGCGGAAGAAGCCATCCTCCAGAGCGCGGTTGTGGATGATGAATCCAACATGGATGATATGGCTGGACAGCGGATTGACCGCCAGGCTGGCTGCCTGCTCGGGCGGCTGCACGAATTCGATCCGGGTACCTTCCGGGTCGCTCACCGCGAACCACCGGCTGCCGTCATGGCCTCGAGTGAGCTGCCCCGGAACCACAACCTGCTGCGCGGCCAGATATGCGCGCAGGGCTTCCGCGTCCGTCGTTACGAATGCGACGTGGTCCAGCCTGTTGATCGAGGGTGGCCCCTTCGGCAGCGGCAGCACTTCGACAAACTGCGTTGCCGCGAAGTAGTAGCGCACGCCCCGCGGGTTTTCGGGATCCTCGCCCTTCACACCACCGAGGTCGTGGACATAGAAGCGCTCGGTTTTGGCCGGTGCCTCGGCGTACACGGCGATGTGCGACACGCCGGTGATTGGCGGTCGCGCAACGTTCCTTCGGCCATCCGCAACACTGGCGGGCGCGGCACCGAAAGCGATGCCCGCCGCCAACACAACCGCGACAGCGAGCATTGCATGGCCGGCACGCGACAAAACACTCAGTTCTCTCATTTTGCCTCACTCCGTGCTGACGGGGCATAGTCGGGAGGAGCCGGCAGCTCCTGATAGCTCACGAACGCCAGGTGTTTGGAATCTCCCCAAGCGTAGGTCGAGAAGCTGTTCCGGTTGCCTTCGAACTCGACGACCGTTCGGATCAATCCGTTCGGAGCGTCGAGCACCTTGATGGCGGCCGCGCCGATCCCGGCCCCCGCCCTCACCGGCTGGCTCAGGAATGCGACTGTCTTCCCATCTGGCGAGACATGCGGCGACGAGTTGATGTTGCCGTCGTCGGTCACCTGCTCGGCACCCGATCCGTCCGCTTTCATGCGCCAGATCTGCGTCGTTCCCGACCGTGAGGAATCGAAATAGATGAGCTTGCCGTCGGGCGAGTAGTCCGGCCCGTCATTGATCGTATCTTGGGTCAGACGCACCTCGGGACCGCCCGCCGCCGGCACCGTGAAGATATCCGCTTTCGACGCGCTTCCCCGTGTGAACGCTACCGTCTTGCTGTCCGGCGACCACGCATGGAAATAACTCGAAACCGGTCCGTCGGTGATCTGCCTCGGCTTGCCGCCACCGGCGGCCGGCAACACGAAGACCTGGTGGGGACTTTCCTTCGTCCTGGCGCATGTGATCGCAAATGATTTCCCGTCCGGCGACAACCCATAGTTACCGCCACACCCGACGAGAGCCCCGGTGTCGATGGCCTGCGGCACCCCACCTCCTCCCGGATCGAGGTACGGTATCTTCATGACCCGTGCATTCTCGTAGACATAGATGCTCTTGCCATCGGGGGCCCAATCGGGTGACTGGATGAACGCCGGGACCGACCGGACCACCATGGCACGCCGGAACTGGTCGTCGATTCCGATCGTCTGCACAGTGCTGAAAAGCGCCAACCGGGTGTCGTTCGCCACGGGCGGCAGCGACTCCAACGCGACGTGCGAAAACTCCACCCTGTCGGTGGTCTCGGCGTCGTGGGAGACAGCTCCCAACCCGACATAGAAAGGCTCCTCCAGGTGCAGCTGAGTGGCGGCACCCACCTGGTGAAGTGGCTCCCCCCGCATCGACAAAAACACCGTGAACGTATCACCCCGCTTCTCCAGGCGGATGGTCTGCGGCGCATCGATATTGAGCTCGATATCCTCGGTGTTGGCGCCGCGCTCGCGGCGGTACTGCAACGCAATCAGACCCGACCCATGGTCACTGAGCGAGACGTGGGTGCCGCCCGCATCCAGCGTTTGCCGAAACATCAGGATCGCTTTGCGGTGCGGGTCGGGCTCGTGTTGGTACGAACGCGGCGGAAAGCTGGCTTGCGCCGTGAGGGCCACGTCGCCCGACGTCTTTTTCCACAGGTAGTGGAAATCGTCGTGGTGGTACCAGGTGTTGGCACCTGCCGAGGTGAGAGTATAGATGCCGCTGTCGGCATCATATCGGCCGGTACCGGGAGGCGTGACACTGCCGATGTCGGATTGCCCTTCGAAGACACCCAGCGAGGCGGCTCGTGCCGGGCCGGGTTCCTCGACGTAACGGCTCGCGAAGCTCAGGAAAGCCGGCCAATTGGGCCCGGTCGTGTGACCGGCGCGATGCTGCCGGAACGCAATGTCACCGTCGATCAGCGCGGTCTCGATGGGCGGGAACTCCGATGTCCCCAGGTCCTTTTTGCCGAGCAGCCGGTACACGGGTCCGGCGCCAACGGCGCCGAGAAACATGCCCCTGGCATCGACCCAGCCTCCCTCCACCTCCTGCGAGCCGCTGCTGATGAACACCGGCCGAGGTGCGCACAGTGCAATGAGCTCGTGGGCGTCGACCGGGAGATCGTCCCGTGTCAGCGGTCCCGCGTACTTGAGAAAGTTACCCGCCATCCAGTGGTATTCGGAGCTCGAGGCGATGTTCTCCACCTGTTCGCCGAAAGTGCGACGCGACAGCTTCGCGCCCGCCTCGCCGGAGGACCCGACAAAGGCAATGGCGAAGCGTGGCTCGTAGGCCATGGCCACGAGCGCCGCCTTTCCATAGCGCGAGAGCCCTTCGATCCCGACCCGCCTGGCATCGACCGCCGGGTCGGTCTCGAGATAGTCGAGCGCCCTGCTCGCACCCCAGGCCCACGCTCGCAACGCGCCCCAGTCACCGGGCTTGCGCGGCTGCCCCTTGTTGCTCAGGCCGATCACTCCCTGCGTCAGGCCCGCGCCATTGTCCGCTTGCACGCTGGTTGGGATGAGGATCGCGTAGCCCCACCCCTTGGCCAGAAGCTGACTCCGCCAGCTGGGCCCGGTTCCCTGGTAAGCCACCCATTGCGCGTCCGTGAAGCGCTTGCGGATCGCTGCCTGAGCTTCCGGGCCGACACCAAGCTCCAGCATGACCGGTACCCGACCCGACGCATTCGCCGGCGTCGTCAGTGTCAGTTGGATATCGACGTTGATGAGCGGATATGAGGAGTTGTCGAGATGCCCCACCAACTCCTTGGTGATCACGGGCACGCCCTCCTGGCTGTCGTGATCCGTGCGGATCACCTGCCAGATGACTTTGGGCGTTTCACGAGGCACCCGTCCGTAGATTTCCCGATCGAAGAGCTCGACCAGCTCGGGCCGGCGCTGCTTCCACCACGCGTCACTCGTTTTGACGCGCTGGCCGCTCTTGGACAGCAGCGGATCGGGAAGCTCATAGGGCTTCACCTTGGATTCGTCGAAGTTCGCCGCGCGCGGGGACGTCGGATCACCATCGGGCCCACGACGGAGCTCGCGGATATGCAGTAGATCGAGCAACCTCTGGTGGTCCTGCTCGGCCGTCAGTCGCACCGGGGGCTCGAGAGTCGCCGCGGCGGCCGCGGCACCGGCCCCGGCCGCGAGCAGCACTCCCAACACCAACAATCCCGAACGCAGCAGCTGAGTCATTCGCGTTGCTCCCGGAGCGCGACATTGAAGGGCCCGGCGGGCAGCCCCGATCGATCGAACAGCGTGCAGACCGGACTGTCGGCCCACCCATACCGGACATGCGTGGGCACCGGCCCGCCCCGCGGCACCGCCAGAAGGACCTTGTTTCCTTCAATCCTCGCGTCGGCAAACCGGCACGTCCGCGGCGCATTACTACACAACTCGAAGCCGATCGGGCTCTCGTGGCTGTAGGCCACCAGCCCGCCCGTGATACCGGCAAATTCCACGACGACCTGGTCGCCGTCGAGTGTCGCGGAGAGCGCTGTCGGTCCCGAGGGTGGGATCGCCTCACCATAGATGACATGGCGCGCGGCCTGCGCGAGCCGCTTACCGACATCCTGCTTGTTCGTCGGATGCAAATTACGCGGCTCACCTATGTCAATGGTGACCGCCAGCCCGGCATGAGCGTCATCCGCAACAGCCTGCCGTTGCGCCTCACGTAACGCGGCCCAGTTGGAATTCTCACCCGGCGCCGTCTGCTCGCGCCCCCAATTCGGCAACTGCACGACGAGGAAAGGCAGCTCTGACCCGAACTGCCGGCGCCAATCGGCCATCAGCCCGGTCAACATGGCCCGATAGGTCGACGCCTCGTCCGCGTTGGATTCGCCCTGGTACCAGAGCACCCCGCGAAACCCGAAGTGGCCCAGTGGGGCAATCATCGCATTGTAAAGCGTCGTCTCGCCGCCAACGGACTCCCAGGGCGCCCGGGGCGGATACCCCACCGCCGCGGGAACGACCCGGTACTGCCAGGGCCCGTCCAGAGAAACTGATTCGCCGTCCGAAAGGGTCAAGGCGCGTTTCGCGCCACCATTGCGCAAACCGCCACCACCATAGGTGCTGAGCACGTTGAGGACGAGCACGTTATCGCCCGCGTGCAACACTCCAGGCGCAATCGAGTAGGTGCGGTCGGTGCCATAACCAAAGGTGTTGCCCACCGCACGGCCGTTGAGCCAGGTCTGATCCACCTGGTTGATCGCTCCCAGGTCGAGACGGCTCGCCGCCTTCGCTTGCGCCGGCGTCAGGTTGATGTGCGTGCGAAACCAGACCAACCCGGTGAAATCGCGCAGTTCAGCGACACCCCAGTCGCGCCAGTCACCCAGCCCCTCGGGCGCGACCAGCCACTCTCCCTGCGTGCCTTGCCCGTCGCGTCCGCTCCACGGCTCAGACCCAACGCGATCACCCGTCTTGCCGCGCCACCAATTCTCCCACTGCGACGCAAATTGCATCTGGGCCGCTGCCTGGTCTTTCGCGTACAACGCCAACGTCCGTAACGCCGTGTCGTAGCCGCCGAGCGCTTGGAATCCCGTGGTACTGATCCATGGGCGAATGTTCGATCCACCCCAGGACGAATGCACGAGCCCGATGGGCACGTGAACGCTCTTTTGCAGCTCGCGCGCGAAATAAAAACAAGTGGCCGACCATTGCGCGACCGTCTGCGGGCCCGCGACTTGCCAGGACACGGGGTGGTCGAAGTCACCGAGCGGTAGCGGGCTCGCGGCATGCGCGACAGTGAGCATGCGGATGGTGTTGTTCGCCGCTGTCGCGATCTCATTGCCCGCATCGCCCGTGCGATCGACGGGCATCTCCATGTTCGACTGACCGGAGCACAGAAACACATCACCCAGGAGAATGTCGTGCGCGCTCCGGCGCACACCGGAATCGGACTGCGCGGTCAGAACCAACGGGCCGCTGCCGCCCGGCGCCGGCAAAACAGCGCTCCAGCGTCCCGAAGCGTCCGCGCTCGTATGCGCGCTCGCTCCCGCCAATGAGACGGTTACACCCTCACCGCTCGCCGCGTGCCCCCAGACGGTCACAGGCTTGTCCCGCTGCAACACCGCGTGGTCCTGGAACATCGCATTCAACAGGTCGGCCGCGGGCGCCGGCTTCGTCGCAAGCAGGACAGCCGCCCCCAACAAGATCACGCTCGAGCGCTCCCAACACCGGGCCGCTCGCCCCCACCACAAAGCATGCTTCGCGTCTGACACGGTTACGTCTCATATCCTTTTAGCCCCCCTTTCGAACGAAAAGCAGGCGATGTTGCAATTCCGACCTACCGATCGAAGTTGCTATGGGCTTGCAACTGTGCTTATACTCCGGGCACCAAGATAGCGCTACCATTATGGCGACCCTGGATAATGTTTTGGGTAATGCTTTCCATTGCAGGGTGACGCCGGGTGCGCGCGAGGGGTTGCTGTTGAGGGGGATTCACTTTTCCTAGTTTCGAACCGGCGACGCGCGCGGACCGCGCGGGCGACGGTTGCGTTTTAGCAACGGTTTTCAATCCTTGAGGGGGGATTTCTAATGAGCCGAAAGACACGGCGGAATGCGTCGAAAAACGCCGCCAAACGGATCCGCGCGGCCGCACATCAACCGGGCCTCGCTCGAATCGGCAGGATCGGTATTCCAGGAGTGGCGCTGGGCGCGTTCACCTTCAGCGGGCAACTCTTCGCGGCGGACACACCTGCCGCTCCCCCGGCCACCAGCGACGACAACACCCTGCAGGAAATCGTCGTCACCGGCATCCGGGCGTCCTTGCAGAGAAGCATGGACATCAAACAGCAGGCAGTCGGCGTCGTAGACGCGGTCTCGGCCGAGGACATCGGCCAGTTTCCGGACGCGTCGATCGGCGAGGCGCTGTCGCGCATCCCGGGTGTCACGGTGAACCGCGGCTCCATCAACGCGATGGCGGGCGCCGGAGCGCCGACGGCCACGGGGGCTGTGACCGGCGTTACGGTTCGCGGATTCGGCACGCAGTTCAATGAAATCCTGACCGAGGGCCGGCAGATTGCTTCCGGCAACGGCCAGAACTTCGACTTCTCGGCGCTGGGTGCCGAGTACGTCGGCGAGCTCGACATTCACAAGACTCCCGACTACAGCCTCTCCGCGGGAGCCGTCGGCGCGACGATCAACATCAAGTCGCCGGACCCCTTCGATCACCCAGGCCTGCAGGCGCGCGCTTTTGGCTCCTTGACGGACTACCAGAACAACGGACAAGCCACGCCCGCCTTCGGCGCTTTGTTCAGCAACACCTTCGCGGACGATACCCTCGGCATCCTGATCGCGGGGGACTACACGAGAAAAAGTGTCACCAACCATCACTTTGACGACGTGGGCTGGAAGGGTGCGTACCTCAATTCATGCCAGATGGCAGGCGGACCGGTCTGCACGACCGACGCGAACGGCAACTACACGACCCCGCAGAACACCAAGCCGAGCTGGTACATCCAGGACCAGGCCATGTACCTGGAGCGCGTCGACTCGCGCCGCAAGGACGGACGGCTGGCGTTGCAGTGGCGCCCCTCGGACACCGTGCTGGTGACCCTGGACGACAACTTCTCGTCCGACGACGAACACTACCAGCGCTGGCAGACCAGCGAGTGGTTCGGCTGCTTCCCGAACAGTTGCACCAACGTCACGCAGGACGGCAACGGCACGATCACCAACTTCATCTATCCCAGTGCCGGGGGCCAGATCGTCGGCGCGCCCACCGACTTCAACGCCAACTCCGATCGGACTTACATCACGACCAACACCCCCGGGCTCAACATCAAGTGGGACATCAGCGAGCACTGGGGCAGCTCGCTGGACATCAGTCAGTCCACGGCGCATCTGAATCCGAACCATGCGTGGACCGCCTTCGACGTCGACGTGGGTTACGGTCCCAATACCCAGCTCGGCACGAACGGCCAGGTGGGCGGTGTCGCGGTCAGCGGCAACAACAAGACCCTGCCCTATTGGACCGCGTTCGGCCCCAACGCCAACGCGCTCACGGGTCCGACGCTCTCGCCGAATTACCTCGGCTTGAATCCGTTCATCATCGGCTCGCACGTGATTCCGATCACGGTGCAGATCAACACCGACAAGATCAACCAGGCCAAGCTCGAGTTGAACTGGCACAACGAAGACACCCATGTGAAGTTCGGCGCGCACTTCCTGCAGGATGTCTGGGATTCGAGCAATGCCAACACGCTGGTGAACGGCGAGTGGCAGCTGTGGTCGGGGTATGGACCGGGCTCGAACAACTACATCTATTATTGCCCGAACCCCAAGGGCGGCGCGGCCATCGCCTGTGCCGACCAGAACAATCCGGGCGCGGGAGCGACGCGGGTGCTGCACGGCCAGCCGCTGCTCCCGTCGCAGTTCACGGCCGTATCGACGGGGAACTTCATTCCCGGCTACAACGGGAGCAACCTGCCGCCCGGCCTGTTGCTGTACAACCCGTACACGGTGCTGCGTTACCTCGAGACCCAGCCGATCAACGCGGATTACGCCCCGAATGCCGGTTACGGCATGTACGCGGGCGGCGACCCGAGCATTCCCGTGGGTCCGGGATCGGTACAGCACGTGGATCGCAAGAACTACGCACCCTTCGTAACCGCGGACCACAGCTTCCAGCTGGGCGACATGTTGCTCAAAGCCAACCTCGGCCTGCGGTACCAGAAGACCAACGTGTTCATCGCAGGTCTGGCGGCACCGCTGCAAAGCCTGGGAGTCCTGCCCGGCGACGTGACGGCGTATGCCTTCAACCTCGGGCCGGCCCAGTACACGACCGCGCACAACGACTATGGCTACTTCCTGCCGTCCCTGGACCTCAATCTCCTGGTTCGACCGGATTTCAAGTTGCGGTTCGACTACTCGAAGACCGAAAGTCCGCCCAACAACGCGCAGCTCATTCCGAACACGACCTACGGCGGACGGGTGAACCAGCTCACCGCACAGGGCAACAATCCGAAGCTGCTCCCGTACCTGTCGCAGAACCTCGACCTGGGCGCCGAGTTCTACTACGGTTCGAACAGCTACGTGTCAGCCGACGCCTTCTTCAAGCACGTTACGCAATTCCCGGTCTCGACCGTGTTGAGCATCACCGTGCCCGGGGTGGTCGATACGAGCAGCATCTCGCCGAACAAGGGCAATCCGGCGGTCTTCCAGGAGAACACGATCACCAACGGCCTGTCCGCCGACATCAAGGGCCTGGAGGTTGCCTGGCAGCAGATGTTGCCGTTGGGCTTCGGGTTCCAGATCAACGGAACCTGGGTGCACAGCAACGCCAATTTCAACTCCTACAGCTACACCAGCAACCAGTTCGCCGTGCCCGGCATCGGCAACTCCGCCAACCTGATCGCGTTCTATCAGAACTACGGGTTCCAGGCGCGACTCGCGCTGCAGTGGCAGGCCGAGCAGTTGCTGCAGATCGGTCAGGAGCAGAATGGCGGCGCGTTCCCCAACGAGCCGACGTACCTGGAGGCCAACACGAACCTGGACTTCAGCACCCAGTACGATATCAACGAGCACCTGAACGTGTACGCCGAGGCGCTCAACCTCACGGACAACGTCTACCACACCCGGGGCCGCTTCTCGAATCAGACCCTGAACGTCGTGGACTATGGCCGCTCGTTTACGATCGGAGTGCGTGCTAAATTCTAGCGGTGGTACAAGCAGTCAAGGCGGTCGTCATCGTCGGCGGAGGAACCGCCGGATGGCTGACCGCCGGAATCATCGCCGCCCGCTATCAGTCCCGGATGAAAGCGGGCGGCTTTTCCGTAACCCTGATCGAGTCACCGGATATCCGGATCATCGGCGTCGGGGAAGGCACGTGGCCGACGATCCGCGGCTCCCTGGAGCGCATCGGGGTGTCGGAGACCGCTCTCTTCCGCGACTGCGACGCCGCCTTCAAACAAGGAGGCAAGTTCACAGGCTGGACCACCGGGGCGGCTGATGACGCTTATTACCATCCCCTGATGCTTCCGCAGGGCTTTGCCCAGCTCAACCTGGTGCCGCACTGGATGCGGGAGACGGGCAGTCAGAGTTTCTGCGATTTCGTGACCCCGCAGGGCAGGCTTTGCGACCAGGGTCTCGCCCCGAAGCTGATCACCACCGCCGAGTATCGCGGTCTCGCCAATTACTCCTATCACCTGGACGCCGGTAAATTCGCCCCTTTTCTTGCGAAGCATTGCACTGAGAAGCTCGGCGTCCGCCACGTTCTCGCGGACGTGGTCCAGGTGAACCAGCGCGAGTCGGGCGACATCGAGAGCGTACTGACACCGCAGGCGGGCGAGATCGCCGGTGATTTGTTCATTGACTGCAGCGGCTTTTCCGCGCTGCTGATTGGCAAAACGCTGGGAGTCGGTTTCAAGGACTGCGGCGACATCCTCTTCTGCGACACAGCGCTCGCGGCCCAGGTCCCGTACGAGACACCCGACACCCCCATGGCCTCCCAGACCATTTCAACCGCCCAGGAGGCGGGTTGGATTTGGGACATCTGCCTGCCGACGCGGCGCGGGGTCGGCTACGTCTACTCGAGCCGCCATTCGAGCGAGGAAGCCGCACGTGAGACGCTGGGGCGGTACATCGGAGCGCAGTATGCGAATTTACCGGTTCGCAAGATCCCGATTCGCTCGGGGCACCGCGAGATCTTCTGGAAGAACAACTGCATTGCGATAGGACTCGCCGGAGGATTCCTCGAGCCGTTGGAGTCTTCGGCCATCGTCCTGGTCGAGATCTCGGCGAAATTGATCGCCGAGACTCTGCCCGCGAACCGCGACGTCATGGACATCGTCGCGAAACGCTTCAATGACGTGACCATGTACCGCTGGGGCCGGATCATCGATTTCCTCAAGCTCCATTATGTCCTCACGAAGCGCACCGACACCGCGTTCTGGCGCGACAATGTCGACCCGGCGACCGTCCCGGAGCGGCTACGGGAACTGCTGAAACTGTGGAAATACCACCCGCCGTGGTTCTTCGACGAGTTCGACCGGCTCGAGGAAGTTTTCCCGGCGGCAAGCTACCAGTACGTGCTCTACGGAATGGGCTTCGAGAGCGCGATCGCTCCCGAGGATACAATGGACAGCCAGATGCTGGCCGCGCGGTTGCGTCAGGAGAACGAGCGGCTGACCCAGGATCTGAGCTCGCGGCTGCCGAAGAACCGCGAGCTGTTGAACAAGATCCACGCCTACGGGCTGCAACCTGTTTGATGGTCCCACCGACACCATGACGCAGATCGTTCCGCTCAACAAAGAGACACACCGCTCGCTCATCGTGGATGGACGGGCCGCGGCGGCCTATGGCGACAACCGTCACTTCGTACGGGTGATCGTCAAGGAGTTTCCGCAGCTCCTCGTCCACTATCCGATCCTCTTCTCCAAGCATCCGCAGACGGGGGAGTTCTACTGCGGCGCGATGTTGGGTTTCACCGAGGGGGAGAACCTTTTCCTCGAGGAGTGGGCGGATCGCCAGTTTTACCGGCCACTCAGCCTGCAACGCGGTCCTTTCTACTCACAGGGACCGGACATCGCGATCGATCTCGACGATCCGCGCGTGGGCGCCGAAGGCGGCCGGCCACTGTTCACCGAGCAGGGACAACCTACTCTCTACTTGCAGAGCATCATCTGGGCTTTTCAGGATCTGAACCCGGGTGTCGAGATGACCCGGCTGTTCATCGAACGGCTGTTGGAACTGAAGCTCATCGAGCCGATCGACCTCGACCTGGAATTCGACGACGGATCGAAGCGGCAGTGCACGGGCCTCTACACCATCAACCAGGAAGTGTTGGCGACACTGCCCGATGCGGTGGTCGTGGAACTCTTCAGGCGCGGTTACCTGCGCCTGATTCATCACATGATTGCCTCGCTCAAGCAGGTGCAGGTGCTGGCGAGAAAGAAGAACTCGCGGTTTTAGAACATGCCGCTCGCACCCAAGGAAATCGCAGGCTCGGAGCTGGAGCCGGCGCGTTTCCAACGGGAGGTCGTGCACGGCTGCCTGCCAGTAGTGATCCGTGGACTGGTGACTGACTGGCCGATCGTGAAGGCGGCACGTGAATCACCGCGCGCGGTCAAAGACTATCTTGCACCGCTCGACGCCGGCACGCCCGTCGAAGTCTTCGTCGGAGATCCTTCGATCCACGGCAAGTACTACTACAACGAGGGACTGCGGGGATTCAACTTCGAACGCCGCATGATGAAGCTTACGGACGCGATGGAATGCATCCTACGAGCAGCGGAGCAGCCTGACGAGCGCTCCATTTACGTTGGTTCCGTGCCCACGGGCCATTGCCTTCCGGGCTTCAGCGCCGGCAATCCCACGCCACTGGCGGCTACCAGTAGTGGACCGCGGATCTGGCTTGGAACCGCGGCGAATATCTCGAGCCACTACGATACGTCCGACAATCTGGCTTGTGTCGTCGCCGGACGGCGGCGCTTCACGCTCTACTCGCCGGAGCTCATCGGCAGGCTCTATGTTGGCCCCCTCGACAACACCATGGCCGGCGCGCCGGTGAGCCTCGCAGCCTCCGCACCGAAGGGCAGCGACCGGCAGTTCCCGTTGTTCGAGGAAGTCCGCGACCAGGCGCTCAGCGTGGAGCTCGAGAGCGGAGATGCCCTCTATCTGCCGAAGCTGTGGTGGCACCAGGTCGAATCGACTGACCCGTTCAACGGGTTGGTCAACTACTGGTGGGATGCCTTCAGCGCCGGTCCTGACGCCCCCTACACGAGCTTGCTGCTCTCGATGATCACGATCGCGGAGCGCCCTCCCCTCGAGCGCCAGGCCTGGAAGGCGCTCTTCGATCATTACGTCTTCCGTACCAACGGGCATCCGTTGGCACACTTGCCGCCGGAACAACACGGGCTATTGGGGCCGCTCAATCCGGACAATTACTCGAAAATCCGTGCGCGCATCATGCGTCTGCTACGCGGGATGTAGGCCAAGGACGAGCATCATGTCGATACCCGTATGGTTCGCGACCGCCCTGCAGCACCATCGGGGTGGACGTCTCCGCGAGGCTGAGAGTCTCTACCGGCAAATCCTGGCGACCGACTCCAGTCATGCCGACGCGTTGCATCTGCTGGGCGTGCTGGCACACCAGACGGGCCGCCAGCAGCTCGCGATCGAGATGATCAGCCTCGCGATCAAGCAAAACCCGCGGCTGCCTGCCTATCACAACAACCTGGGCAACGCGTACGTGGCCGCAGGAAGGTGGCAGGATGCGGAAACTGCGTACCGACAGGCCCTGGAGCAAAAGCGGGATTACCCGGACGCCTACTACAACCTGGGCAGCGCGCTGCGCTCGCAGGGCAAGCTCCAGGAGGCGGCAGCTTCGTATCGCAACGCGCTGGCGCTGCGACCCGACCATGCCGAGACTCACCTCAACCTCGGCAATGCTCTGCAGGCACAGGGTAACCTGGAGGAAGCCGCTGAAGCATTTCAGCGGGCCCTTTCGTTGCAGCCGCAGCTGGCCGCCGCTCATAACAATCTGGGCAACATCCGCCTCGCCCAGAACCGATTCGACGCGGCGCTCGCAGCCTACGCTTGCGCGTTGCAACTGAAGCCCGATCTCGCGGAGGCGCACTACAATCATGGCCTTGCTTTGTTGAATGGCGGCCGTGCGGAACAAGCCGTAGAGTCCTGCAAGCGCGCCCTATCCTATAAGCCGGACTACGTCGCGGCATGCATCACCCTCGGACATGCTCTGATACAGAGCGGACACGCGGACGAAGCTATACGGTCCTACGACCGCGCCATCACGCTCGATCCAAACTGCGGCGAGGCGTTCTTGGGTCGGGCGATTGCGACGATTCCGATCATCGCTGCAAGCGGCGCCGAGACGGAGGTATTCGCCGATCGCCTGGACACTTTGATGAAGTGGGTGCACGCGAACCCTGGAAAACTCGGTGAGGCCGTTGGGAGGATTCAACCGTTCTATCTTGCGTACCGCCCCGTTGATGTGACAGCGACTCTGTGCCGCTACGGTGACCTGGCGAGCACAGAGGCCACCGAATATTGGAAACCCGCGCCGCGAGCGGGTGCACGTACCTCGCGGATCCGCCTGGCTGTCGTGAGTGGACAGATCAGGCAGCGGCATCCTGTCTGGGAAATCATCCTGAGGGGCATGATCGCCAACCTGAATCCGCGGGAATTCGAAGTCATTCTCTATCACACGGGCGCGGCGGTGGATGAGGAGACGAATTGGGCTCGTACTCAGGTCTCTCGCTTCGTACAGGGTCCGAAATCGATCCGGGCCTGGCTGACCGAGATTGCCGAGGCGCAGCCCGACGTCCTGTTTTATCCTGAAGTTGGAATGGATCCGAGCAGTTGTACGCTCGCCGCCTTACGGCTGGCGCCGCTGCAGATCGCCGGGTGGGGACATCCTGTCACGACCGGGCTGCCCACCATCGACTGGTTTCTATCCGCCGAGCTCCTCGAGGGTCCGCGCGCCGGGGAGCACTACCGCGAGCAACTCGTCCGCTTGCCCGGAACGGGTGTGCATACCGAATTCCCGGCAGCTCAGAAAGAGCCTTGGGGCGGGCCGGAGCGACGCAAGGACGTGGTGCGCTTCGCGTTATGCCAGCAGCCGCTCAAATTCGATCCGCAGGATGACATTCTCCTCGCACGCATCGCCAAGGCTGTCGGTGCCGCCGAATTCTGGCTGGCAACACCTGGAAACATGCCCTGGACGGCAGTCAGGTTGCGCGAGCGACTCTCGGCCGCCTTCCGCGCGGAAGGCCTCGATCCGGAGGCGTATCTGCGTGCGATGCCCTGGATGTCACGCGGGAAATTCCTCACGTTCCTCGACGAGATGGATATTTACCTCGACTCCCCGAGCTTCTCCGGCTACACCACGGCCTGGCAGGCGCTCCATTGCGGCCTGCCGATCATCACACTGGAGGGGTCCTATCTGCGCCAGCGCTTGGCGGCGGGCTTGCTGAGACAAGCCGGAGCAACCGAAGGTATTACCGCGTCACGTGATCAGTATGAGGCGACTGCGCTTGGCTGGGCGAATGAATGCCGTGACGCCGATCGATGGGCCGCTCGACGTGCCGAGCTGCGTCGAGCGGCGCCCCGGGCCGATGGGAATCGCTCCGCGATCCTCGCCTTCGCGGACGAGTTGCGCGCAGCGATTCCAACACGATCGTAGCCTCAGTACTTGCAGTGCCGGGCGATCAGGCTTTCCGCGAGCTCCTGCTTGCCCGAGCGCGGCGCGGGGTCGAGACCCTTTTCCGTGGCGTAGTCCGCGAGAGTCGCAAGGTTGAAACCGCCGCCGGTGATCTTCTTGCCGAGCTCGCCGCTCCACCCCTTGTAGCGCTCCTCGCGCAAGCGGCCCAACTGCCCATCCGTGTAGACATCGGCCGCCGCCAACAGCGCACGTGCGATGGTGTCTATGCCGCCGATGTGCGCGACATATAGGTCCGTCGGATCGACAGACTGGCGTCGCAGCTTGGCGTCGAAGTTGAAGCCCCCCGTCTCAAATCCCTTGTCCTCGACCAACTGCACCAGTGACGGCACCAGCTCCTGGGCGTTGTTCGGGAATTGATCGGTGTCCCAACCATTGCGTGGATCGCCGCGATTGATGTCGATCGACCCGAAGATACCGTAGGTGCGCGCCGCGGCGATCTCGTGCTCGAAATCCAACCCGGCGAGCGTTGCGTGATTGACTTCGATGTTGACCTTCACTTCCTTCGTCAGCCCGTAGCGCTGCAGGAAGGCGTACACCGAGGCGACGTCATGGTCGTACTGGTGCTTGGTGGGCTCGAACGGCTTGGGCTCGATCAGGATGGTGCCCTTGAAGCCGATGCGGTGCTTGTGCTCCACCACCATCGACAGGAAGCGGCCGTACTGGTCCAACTCCCGCTTCAGATCCGTATTCAACAGCGAGTCATAACCCTCGCGGCCGCCCCACAGGACGTAGTTTTCGCCGCCCAGCCGATGCGTCGCTTCCAGGCAATAACGGACCTGGGCCGCGGCCCATGCATAGATCTCGGGGTCCGGCGCAGTCGCCGCGCCCCCCGCATAACGTGGATGGCTGAACAGGTTGGCCGTGCCCCAGAGGAGCTTCACGCCCGTGGCGGCCATCTTCCCGGCCATGCCCTCCTCGATCTTCTTCAGGTTCCTGTCGTGCTCCTTGAGGGTGGGCGCGGAGGCCATCGCATCGACGTCATGAAACGTGAAGTAAGGCGCGCCGAGCCGGCTGAAGAAATCAAAGGCGGCCTCCAGCTTCATGTCCGCCATTTCCTGGGTCACGGGCAGGCCGAGCCAGGGGCGTGGCAGGGTGCCACCACCGAAGATGTCCTGGCCGGGCCAGTTGAACGAATGCCAGTAGCACACGGCAGGCCGCAACCAATCCTCCATGCGCTTGCCGAGAATCACACGATCCTTGTCGTAGACGCGATAAGCGAATTCGCTTTTGGCGGCAGGGCCCTCGAAGCGAACGGGCTCAACGCTTGAAAACAGAGTCATGCTGAATACTCCACAAAAGTGCTCTTGAGATCCTGATAAAGCCGTGCGAACGTGCGGCGACGGATGGCCAGGAGCGAAGCCAACGCCGTGTCCGGCTGAACCACACGATCGACCGGGGGCGCGACACAAACGTCTTCCGCCCGTTCTCCGCTGAGTGCCAGGCGTGCGAGCCGCGCAGCGCCCAGGGCAGCTCCGACTTCACTCCCCTGTCGATACGTCAGGGGACGATTGAGAGCGGCGGCGAGCAGTTGCCCCCAATAAGGCAAACGCGCGCCCCCGCCCGTAACACTGATTTCGCCGACCGTACCGCCCTTCTCCACCAACACGTCGAGGCCGTCGGCGAATGCAAGCGCGACACCCTCGAGCGCCGCCGCGGTGAGATCCGCCGGAGTCGTATCCGCCCGGATGCCGAAGAACACACCGCGGGCGTTGGGATCGTTGTGCGGTGTCCGCTCACCCGACAGGTAAGGCAGGAAGAAGGGCGACTGGCGATTCAAGCCACGCGCCCGGGCAGCCTCGACCAGCTTCGGCAGATCGGTCTCCCCCGTCAGCTGCGCCACCCAGTCGATCACACTCGCGGCCGTCAACATCACCGACATCTGGTGCCAGCGGTTCGGCAGGCAGTGGCAGAACGCGTGGGCAGCCCGGTCCGGATTGGGACGGAACCGATCTGTTACGACGAATAGAACGCCCGAGGTGCCCAGCGACAGAAAGGCCTGTCCAGGCAATACGACACCCAACCCGACGGCACTGGCGGCATTGTCTCCGCCACCGCCAGCGACCACCACCCGGGGCAATCCCAGCTCTTCGGCGGCCGACGCTGTCACAGTTCCCGAGGCACTGGTGCCTTCGACCAGTCTCGGCATGTGCGTCCGGGTGAGACCCGTCGCCGCCAACAAGGCATCCGACCAGTCCCGTTGCCCGACGTTCAACCAGGCAGTCCCGGAGGCATCGGACATGTCGCTGACCTTCTCGCCCGTGAGCTTCAGGCGCACAAAATCCTTGGGCAGCAGAACGGTCGCCGTCCGCGCGAATATCTCAGGCTCGTGTCGCGACACCCACAATAACTTCGGCGCCGTGAAACCTGGCATCATGATGTTGCCAGTGATCGCGCGGGCGTTGGGCTCGCGGTGCTCGAGATCCAGACACTCCCGAGCAGAGCGACCGTCGTTCCAGAGTATCGCGGGACGAAGGGGACGGTCCTTGTCATCCAGCAGCGTGGCTCCATGCATCTGGCCGCTCAGGCCGATGGCCCGCACCCTCGCACGGTGTGCCGCGGGAAGATTTCTAACGGCGGCGACCGTCGCCTGCCACCAGGCCTGCGGATCCTGTTCGGAAAATCCAGGCGCCGGCCGGCTGACCGTGAGCGGATCGGATGCCTGCGTCACGATCGACCCATCCTGGTCGAGCAACAGGGCCTTCACACTCGAGGTGCCGATATCTATCCCGAGATACACCTAGGTCGCTCCGCTGGAAAACTGCACACGAATCGCCAACCGCTCACCCGGTGCGACGATCGAGGCCTCGCCCGAATTCCGCCCGAGCGCGCCAGGCGCCGCTGTTTGGGGCTCGACACAGAAGAAATCGCGTCCGGACGGCGTATAGATGTGGAGGAACTGGCAATCGGACGTACTGACCGTGACGCGATGATCCGGCCAGCTCAAGCGTGCAATACCGTTCCATCCGGAAAACCCGTGATCGAGCGCCACCGCTTGGACCGCACGCGCCGGCGTGAAGCTCCAGTCCGTGGGAGTCTCGACCTCCCGCACGGGAAGCGCCGCACTGTCCGCCAACCAGACGCGCGGCAGCTGTGCCTCCATCCGGGCGCGCCCAGCATCCGGAAAATACGGATGTAGACCCAACATCGCCGGCATCGGCGTGCGGCTCAGATTGCGGATCGACAACTCGATCGACACCCCATCGGGAGCGAGCTCGAAACGCTGCTCACAGCTGTAACGCCACGGCCACTCGTTTGCTCCGCCTTCAAACTTCAGCGTCGCCTGGCCCTGTGCCGCTGCCGTCACCACCCAGGGTGAGCGCCAGCCGTCACCATGGATGGGATGAGGGTCCTTGCTCCAGTTTCTCGCCAACCGCACGGCCTGGCCGTCGAATGTGAAACGACCATTGGCCACCCGGTTCACGAACGGCACCATGGCGAAACAGGCGGTGTCGAACGGATCGTCGCCGGCCCCGGCCGGAGTCGGCCGCAGGATGTCCCAGTCGCGCCACCTCAGCTCACGGATCACCCCGCCCCGTCGCGGATCCAGGGTGAGTCGCGTCTGCTGGTGTTGCAACACGAGTAAACCCTCATCGCTCGTCATGCAGGTTGCTTCAGCGCCGCCGGAGTTGGAGTGCGCCCGTGCGTCCACAGGCCTTGAATCTCTTCGAGGGTGCGTTGCTTGGTCTCCGGTACGTAGAAGTACACGAAGGCGGCGGCCAGGAAACTGAACAGACCATACATCCAGTACGGAAACCCATGATTGAACATGGCGTTCAATGTGGAGTTACCGATCAGGATCTTGAAAGTCCACGACACGAACAGGTTCGCGATCCACTGTGCCGCAACCGCCAACGCCATGGCGCGGCTCTTGATGGCATTGGGGAACATCTCGGCCAGCAGCACCCAGGTCACGGGACCCCACGAGAGCGCGAACCCGGCGATGTAGACAATGGCGGCGATCAGCGGCCCGGTTCCGACGGCATTGGCCTGGAATTGAAAGCCGAGGGTGACCATGGCCACACCCATCACCAGGCCGCCGATGATCAACAGCGGCTTACGCCCCAGGCGATCGACAGTCAGGATGGCGACCACCGTGAAGATGACATTGGCGAGCCCGACGATCACCGTCTGCCACAAGGCCGAATCGGTCGAGGCGCCGAGGTTCTGGAACATCAACGGGGCGTAGTACAGCACGGCGTTGATGCCGACGAACTGCTGGAAGGCCGACAACAGGATGCCGGCGACGATCACGAGGGAGCCGAATGCGAACAGGCTGACGCCCTGCGGTTGCTGTGACACCACGAGCGACTCGCGGATTTCCGTCAGCGTCGTATGCGCCTCCGCTTCACCCACCAGCCGGCCCAACAGCTCGCGCGCCTGGTCCACCCGTCCCTTCATCACGTACCACCGCGGGGTGTCAGGAACGAGAGTCAGCAGACCGAGAAACAGCACGGCCGGGACCGCTTCGGAGACCAACATCAGGCGCCAGCCCGTCGTGCGGATCCAGGTCTCATCGCCCTGGCTGGCGATCCACCAGTTCACGAAGTACACCAGCAGCATGCCGAGCACGATGGACAGTTGGTTGAACGAGACCAGCCGGCCGCGAATCTGACTCGGCGCGATCTCGGCGATGTACAGCGGCGACAACATCGAGGCGATACCGACTCCGACGCCGCAGAGGATGCGATAAAGAATGAACGGCGTGAGCGCCTGCGGCCCCATGCCGCCTATGGGCCCGAGCCCGAATTCGGGGTAAGCGGAGCCGCCGGCCGACAGCAGAAACAGCAATGCCGCGACCAGCATTCCGCCCTTGCGCCCGATTGCCTTCGACACCCAACCCGCGACGATGGCCCCGATGATGCAGCCCAGCAGCGCGCTCGACACGGTCCATCCCGACAAGCTGCTGCGCGCGGTCTCCGACAAGTGTTGCGGGTCGATGAAGTTGGCATCGATCGAGCTCACCGCACCCGAAATGACAGCGGTGTCATAGCCGAACAGAAGACCACCCAATGTCGCGACAAAAGTCACACCTGTTACTAACGAGGTGCTGCTTTTTCCCATTGTCCCCCCTCAACTATTTGGCTGAAAGTCGTCTGCAACGCTTTCAGCGAGACATCACTCGGTTTTCGCTGGTAAAAAGCGTGGTTTTTGCCAGCTGCGCCTAATCGGCGCCGCGCATGATCGTTGTCCAAGCGTAATACGTGCGCGGCATGGTAGCGCTATCAAAAGGTGGGCGTCAATTGAAAGGCGTCCAACGTTGGCACGTTGCGACGGGAGGAAGCTGGCGTGGCGTGCGTTTCAGATCTGCGCGGAGGACTCGCGCTTCACCAGGGTGAAATTCATGACATGTTGCACGGGGCCAAGCGTTTCACCGAGCCGGCGTAGACGGATTTCTTCAAGCAGCAGCTCGACGGCCTTGCGCGCCATCGCCGCCACGGGCTGCCGTACTGTCGTGAGTGCCGGCCAGATCGTGGTGGCGAGCGGTGTGTCGTCGAACCCTACGATGGTCAGGTCCTTGGGTACGTCGAGGTGCAGCCTGTGCGCTACCGCGATGGCCGCGGCGGCCATGTCGTCGTTGCTCGCGAAAATCGCTGTCGGATGTTTCGCGGAATCCAGGATCTGCTCCGCGGCGACCAGGCCCGAGCGGTAGGTGAAGGAGCCCTGTTTCACCCACTCCGGGCGCACCTGCACTCCCGCTTCGCGCAGCGCCGTTTCGAAGCCCGCCTGGCGCTGGGCGCTCACCGTCTGGTTCGGTGCCCCGACGATGAAGCCGATTTCACGATGGCCGAGTGAAAGCAGGTGCCGCGCCATGGCCGCCGAAGCTTCCTGGTCGTCGATCCGTACCGACAGGCCTTCGGCTTCCGGACGTCCCGTCGCCACCGAGATGAACGGAATCTTCGCCCCGCGCAGCGCCTCCAACGCGATGTTGGAATCCGACAACGGCGGCGGCAGGATGATGCCGCCCACACCGTCGCGGATGAGCCTGTCGATGGCCGCCCGCTCGTTGCGAACACCACACTTTTCCAGCACGATCTGACACCCGGCGTGGCTGCTTTGCTCCAGGACGCCCACCAGCAGCTCGTTCAGATAGGCCGCGCTCGGGTTGTTGTACAGGAGACCGATATGGAGCGAAGCCGCACGCGCCAGGTTGCGCGCCGCCACGTTGGGCGAATATCCGAGCTCTTTGACGGCAGCCTGCACACGTTGGCGAGTTGCCGCCTCCACATGGGCGTCGCCACTCAGGGCCCGGGAGACGGTCATGGGCGAAACACCGGCGTGCTTCGCAACTTCATGCATGGTCACCGCATTACGGCGCCGTCTTGGCGTTCTCTTCACACTCACCTCAGCGCTAGCCAAGGTAATGATATAGCAAATAACGGTAGCGAGGCCGCCGGGGCACGCAGGACAGGCGTCTGAATGTCGTTAGCGCACCGGTTATGGTAGCGGTACCATAGCAGGGATATGAGAGCCCTCGCCTGCCTTGCCGGACTGATCCTCCTCGCAACGCTCACCCCCGCGTCCGCCGAAGACGGCTATGACCTCTGGCTGCGCTATCGCCCTCTGCAGGGCGAATGGCTCACGGCCTATCGGGCCGCCAGCACCGAGATCGTGCCCCCCGCCAAAGTCTCCCCAACTCTGGAAATCGCCGCGTCCGAGCTCTCCCGCGGACTCGGCGGCCTGCTCGGCAGGGCACCGCCCGTCGTCGCACAGCCTGCGAAGGCGGGCAGCATCGTCCTTGGAACACCCGAATCATCGCCAGTCGTCGCCGGGTTGCATCTCGACCTGGATCGGACCGGGCCCGAAGGCTATGTCATCCGCACCGTGTCCCTCGCTGGGCATCGTGCGACCGTCATCGCGGCCAGCCGGGATATCGGGGTGCTCTACGGGACTTTTCATTTCCTCAGACTGTTGCAAACCCATCGGTCCGTGGACCATCTCGAGCTGCGCTCGGCGCCGCGCTTGCGCGAGCGGATGCTCGATCACTGGGACAATCTGGATCGCAGCATCGAGCGGGGCTACGCCGGCGAGTCGATCTGGGACTGGCAGAAGCTGCCCGACTATCTCGACCCGCGCTACACCGACTACGCGCGGGCCTGCGCTTCGGTGGGAATCAACGGCACGGTACTGAACAATGTCAATGCCAGCGCTGTCAGTCTGACGCCGTTGTATTTGCGTAAGGCCGCCGCCCTGGCGGATCTGTTCCGCCCCTACGGATTGCACGTTTACTTGAGCGCCCGCTTCAGCGCACCGATCGAGATCGGTGGTCTGAAAACCGCCGACCCGTTGGATGCCGCGGTCCGCGCCTGGTGGCGCGCCAAGGCAGACGAGATCTATGCCCTCATCCCGGACTTTGGCGGCTTCCTGGTCAAGGCCAACTCGGAGGGACAGCCGGGGCCGCAGGACTATTCGCGGACCCATGCCGACGGCGCCAATATGCTGGCGGACGCGGTAGCGCCCCATGGAGGCATCATCATGTGGCGCGCCTTCGTGTATTCGCAGGATCAGCCGGACGATCGGGCGAAACAGGCCTACAGCGAGTTCGTTCCGCTGGACGGCAAGTTCCGCGATAACGTTGTGTTACAAGTGAAGAACGGTCCGATCGATTTCCAACCCCGCGAGCCCTTCCATCCGCTGTTCGGCGCCATGCCGCATACAGCGCCGCTGCTGGAGGTCCAGATCACGAAGGAGTACCTGGGGTTCGCGACACACCTGGTGTACCTCGGCCCGTTGTTCGAAGAGGTCCTGCGCTCGGATACCTACGCCCGCGGCAAGGGCTCGACGGTCGCGAAAGTGATCGACGGCTCGCTGTTCGGCTACTCCCACACGGGCATGGCGGGCGTGGCCAACATCGGATCGGACCGCAACTGGACCGGATCGAATTTCAACCAGGCCAACTGGTACGTCTTCGGCCGGCTCGCCTGGGACCCTTTCCTTTCCTCACGCGACATCGCCGAAGAATGGGTCCGGATGACCTTCTCGAACGATGCCGGGTTTGTCGAGCCGGTGGTCGGGATGATGATGGCTTCCCGCGAGGCCGCGGTCGATTACATGACCCCGCTCGGCCTGCATCACCAGATGGCCCGCAACACACACTACGGGCCCGGCCCCTGGGTTTCCGGCGGTCCGCGAGCGGACTGGACTTCGGTGTATTTCAACCGCGCGGATGCGCAAGGCATCGGCTTCGATCGCACCGCCACCGGCAGCAACGCCCTGGCGCAGTACGCCGGGCCGGTGGCCGCCGAGCTCGGCGACCTCAAACGGGTCCCTGACAACCTGCTGCTGTGGTTCCATCACGTCCCGTGGGATTACCGGATGCGCTCCGGCCGCACGCTGTGGGACGAGTTGGTGATCCACTACACCAACGGAGTCACCGCGGTCAGCAAAATGCGCCACGTCTGGGCGGGGCTCGCCGGCAAGGTTGATTCCGAGCGCCATGCGCAGGTGAGCACGTTCCTGAAGATCCAGGAGAGCGAGGCCAGATGGTGGCGCGACGCCAGCATCGCCTACTTCGAGACGCTCTCACACCGGCCCCTCCCGCCAGGCTACGCCCCGCCGGAACACGATCTGGGCTACTACGAAGCGCTGTGTTTCCCCTACGTTCCAGGGAGCAGCTCGCACGAGTGTCACTGAGCGGCAGCGGCTCGTGGCGGCGAGCTGCCCTCCTGCGCATCACCACTTGCCGCGGATACCCAGAAGGATCTGGTATCCGGGGTTGTAGTACGAGAACGCGGCATTCTCGAACTGGAACGTCGAGCGCTGCTTCGAATCCGTGATGTTGATCGCGTTCAGCACGATCTGCGGCGTCGTCGGCAGTGAGGCGAACTCGTAACTCGCGGACATGTCCAGCTGACCATACGAATCCGCGAACAACTGGGCCAACGGGATGCCGTTCTGGTTGGGGGTTGTCGAGATCTGCTGCGACTGCCACACGTAGGAAAGCCGCACGGACAGGCCATGCTTCTCGTAGTACAGAGTGGTGTTCCACAGGCGCGGGGAGATACCGGTCGCCTGTGGAGGCGCACCCTGGCCCTCCGCCGTCTGCGCCATGTGGGTGTAGTTGACCGTATAGCCGAATCCATCCAGCGGGTCCCAGAATCGGCCCAGCGGCTGGACCCAATTCGCCTCGATGCCACGGATGGTCAGCACCCCGGAAGCATTCACCTGCTGCTGGAGCTGCACGGTGGCCCCATCCGGGCCGCCGCGGCCATTGATACCGGCCTGTTGAGTCGGTGTCAGGGTCGAAAGGGGAATCCCCAGTATGTTGAACGGTACGGTGTTGATTCCGAGCACGGTGAACCCCTCGATCTTCTTCTGGAAGAGATCGACGCCGAGATAACCTTCCGCGCCGGTGTACCACTCGCCGCCCAGGTCGAGGTTCTTCGAGGTATAGGGTGCCAGGTTGGGATTTCCCCGGTTCGCCGTCTGGCCTGACGGGTCGGTGAATGTCGTCGCCGGCAACATCTGGCTCGGATCGGGCCGCGTCAAGGTTTTCGAGGCCGCGAAACGCAGAATGACATTGTCGCGGAGATTGAACGCCAGGTTGGCTGACGGCAGCACCTTGCTGTAATCGGTTATCAGGTTCTGCCAGGGCCCCGTCTGTGTGATTCCGGCAAAGATGTAGGGACCGGAAATGGTCTGGATCGTTTTGAGGTAGCGCACGCCGGCATTGGCCCTGAGCATGTGGCCCAGGATGGCGTGCTCGCCGTTGAATTCGACATACCCGCCCCAGGTCTTCTCGTGCACACCGCCGCTCGAGGCGCCGGTAGCGGCCCCCTGCCCGATCGGCGCGCTCGCCTGGTACGCGTAGTAGTTCGAGTCGGCGAACACCTTGTTGGTGTCGATCTGGACGAATCCGGCCGGACCTGGGTGGATGTAGGATGCCAGTGCACTCTGCGGGATCAGCGAGCCGGCCCGGCCGTCACAGGTCGGCTGCGGTGCCGGTGCGGGAACGAAGGGCAGATTGCCCGCGCAGATGGCAGCCTGCCACGCAGCGCTGTTGTCCAGCGCACGAATCACGCGTGAGTTGTCGTCGAACGCGCCACCCCATTTCATGTTGTAGGGCCCTTTCCCCATCTGCACGTCCAGGTGCGCTCCGCGATTGAGCGTATCGCGATGCTCATCCTGGAGGTTCACCCGCCCGCCGTTCCAGACCCAACCGGCGTTCGGATCGTTCAGGTTGACATTGGTATCGGTCGTGTCCGGGTAGGGGCTGCCCGGATTGGAGTAATTGACCGTGATGCCTTGCCCGAGCGGTGTGACGACGTCCACTGAAGGCGATGAGTCCAGGAACGTACTGCGGCTCAGATTCATCTGGTAGTCCACGCCGATCCAGGAGACCGGTTCCCAGTGCAATCCGGGATTGATGTTGAGGAAGGTCACGTACTCCTTGTAGGGCCGATCCTCGAGGAAGTACTGAGCGTTGGCCAGCGTCGCGGCAGTCACGACGTTGTTGGAGTCGAGTTTCTCGTTCAGGGGGATGATGGCCCCGGAGCGGCCGACGAGGTCCATGTCCAGGCGGATGAAATTGCGGGTCGCCTTGGCATACATGGTGTCGACGTAGGTCCGCAGTGAGTCGGTCGGTCGGAATTCGACCGAGAAAATTTCGGCCACGCGGTTGCGCGTCCCCGCAATGTAGGCGTGCCGTCCCAGGCGCGGAATCAGGCTGTTACCAATCTGATTGAGTGTCAGGCCCGGGTTGTGCGCCAGCAGGAACGCCCCGTCGATGGGAGTGCCGGCGACCAGCCCATTGCCCACACCCGCCGGAACCGAGCCGATGCCGGTGGTCCCGGCTGCACTGGAGACGCCCGGAAATGTCCAGCCGTTACCACCTGTCGTGTTGCACAGCGCGGCAGCACTGGCCAGATTTTGCCCCGCCGCGGGCGCCGTGCCGCACATGCCGTTGCTGATCGTCGGGTTGGTCCAACCGATGGTTTCGTAACCGGTCGTGGTGCTCTTTTCACCCACCGCCGCGACACCGGCGAGGACTCCGAACGTATCGTTGGTCCAGCTCGCCATGGCCGCGCCGCGCGGGCTGAAGTTCCGCCCGACCTCCGCGTAGCCTTCCTGCAGGGTGTAATTGAAATGGGTGCCCGGGTTGTCGAAGGGACGGGCAGCCCGCATGTTGACGGTACCCGCGGCCCCGCCTTCCAGCAGGTCGGCGGTCGGGGTCTTGTAAACATCCAGCCGCGTGAAGAGCTCGGTAGGAAACAGGGTGAGATCCAGCTCGCGGTTCTGATTCTGCTGATCGAGCCGTCCGGTGGACGCCACCTGGATCTGCGCTCCGTTCAAGATCACGTGCGTGAAGTTCGTGCCGAGTCCACGGATCGAGACGTTGACACCTTCGCCGTTGACGTCGCGTGTCAGCTGGACTCCCGGAATGCGGTTCAGGGACTCCGCGATGTTCAAGTCGGGAAATTTACCGATGTCCTCCGCGAACACGGAATCGGTGAAAGTCACGGCATCGCGCTTTGCGAGCGTCGCCTCTTCGAGACTTCGCCGGTAGCCCGTGATGATGACTTCCTGGACATCCGGGTCGTTCGTCGCGGCCGGGCGCTGGGGACCGGTGGTCTGAGCCTGGGCCGTCATGACAGAGACAAGCACGGCGATACCGCAAATCCAACGCAATCGAGACCTACTATCTTTCACGGAAACCCCCCTCGCGTGGAAAGATCAGGAATGACGCCAGGGTGCAACCCCGGTCGTCCTTTTTAAGATAGCGCTACCAATTTACCGGCTGCAACAATTCCCAACTCGGGTTTGCTGTCCAACACGTCACAGGTGTTGTGCCTCTACGGCGCGGACGCGCGTAAAGACTCACGGCGGGGAATGTCGTGGGAATGTCCTGGGACAAAAGAAAGGATGGCCCGGCATGACGCAGCCACGAGCACCGTGTCATGCCGAGCGCGAGCTGAGTGAGCTCGAGACCAGGGGGGGCCTCGGGCCACCCAATTAATGATAGCGCTACCACTTTGACGGATGCAACAGCTTTTTGGGCACGGCCACTGCGCCATCACCGCGCACCGCCCTGTTCACCCCCGCCCGCCAGACGGTCGCATCCGGCGGCGCGGATTCAACACTGCGTCAGCTGGGGTAACGGCTCGTGTCAGCGGGGCAACTGCTCGTGTCAGGCGCAAAGGAACCCTTCATTCGATGTCAGGTGTTGACAATCCATTCAGTGGAGGGTTACGTTTCCTGTGATAGCGCTACCAGTCCGCCGATCCAGGCATGACTGTCCGGTAGCCGCGCGATGCGCCAAGGGGGGAAACATGATGTTTCATTGCGCTCGGAATCCGCGTCTCACGTCGATACGGCACCACCTCTCTCTCATCTGCGGTGCCTCGTGTCTGCTGCTCCTTCTCATTGCGCGGCCTGCCACCGCACAGATCGCCGCCCAATATGATTTCGAGGACGGCTCGGCCGGCGGCTGGTTCTCGTTCAACAATGCCTCCGCACCCGTCAACTCCACCGCCGCCGCCTTCACCGGTACCCACAGCCTGCTGACGACCACGAACAGCAGCGGTGCCAGCAGCGGCCCCGGCATCATGTTGACCAATCTCGTTCCCGGAGCGACCTACCAGATCACCGGGCACATCATGCTCACCACCGGTGAAAGCGCGACAGCCGCGAATTTCACGGTCGACCGCAGCGACCCGGGATGCTCGGGCGGCACCTGCTTCGACACGGTGGGACAGTTCCAGGTCCCCGTGTCGGATTCCGCCTGGGCACAGATCGGCGGCCCCTACACGGTGAGCACCACCGCCACGAGCATGCTCCTGTACGCGCAGCTGATCGGGCCGACGAGCGCCCAGGCTTTCTACATCGACGACATCGTCATCAACAAGATCGCCGATCCGCCGGGCGGTCCACAAGACAACTCCGGCATTGCGACAAACTTCGAGGACGCCGGTGTCGACGGATGGAGCTCGCGGGCCGGCTCGACCGTGGCCAATAGCACGGCCGATGCGCATTCCGGCACCCACAGCCTGCTCGTTACCAATCGATCGGCCGCCTTCGACGGGCCGCAGATCAGTGTGAATAACAAGATGTACGTGGGATCGACCTACGCGATCAGCGTCTGGGTGAAGCTGGCACCCACCGCGACCCAGGACGACACGATCCGCGTGAGCCTGCAGACCCAGTTGGCCGGGGCAACCACCTTCCATACCGTCGTGAACAACACGGCGGTCCCCCTGAACACCTGGGTGCAACTCTCCATTCCCACCTACTCCATGGCCTTTGCCTACGATCCGGGCCAGGCCTTCCTGTACGTCGAATCGAACAGCGGCACCCAGAGCTTCTACATCGATGACTTCCAGCTCACCTTCGTCCCGCCGCTGCAGATCCAGACGGACATCCCGTCGATCTACCAGACACTGGCCGATTTCTTCCCGGTCGGCGCCGAGATCGACCTGAGCGACCTCTCCGGTCCGCACGCGCAACTGCTGACCAAGCATTTCAACAGCGTGGTCTCCGGCAACGACATGAAGTGGAGCTCGGTCGAGAGCACCGAAGGCCAGTTCACCTACGCGACCGCCGACCAGGAAGTCGCCTTCGCCCAGAAGAACAACATGAAGATCCGGGGACACAACCTGGTCTGGGCCAACGGCTCACAGACCCCGGCCTGGGTCTTCCTGGAGTCCGACGGCGTAACGCCGCTGTCTTCCGCGAATCCCGCGGACGTCAGCCTCCTGACCCAGCGCATCCAGAACCACATCATGAACGAGGTGCAGCATTTCGGGAGCGCGATCTATGTCTGGGACGTCGTGAACGAGCCTCTCGACTCGAACCAATCCGACTGCCTCAGTCACGGTCCGTTCTACAAGGTGCTGGGCGCGAAATACATCGACATCGCCCTGAAGGCCGCGCGGCAATACGCGCCGGCGGGCACGCAACTTTTCATAAACGACTTCAGCACGACGGACCCGGACCGTCTCAAGTGCCTGATCAAGGTCGTGGCAAGCCTCAAGTTGCGCGGCATCCCGCTCGACGGCGTGGGCCACGAGATGCACCACCACATCGACAACCCGACCCCGATGTCGATCTTCGAGGCGATCGAGACGCTCTCGGTGCTCTTCCCGCGCCTGCACCAGCAGGTCACCGAGCACGATGTCAGCGTCTACAAGGCCAGCGACAATACATCCAACTATGGCGCGAACGGGGGCAGCGTGCCCCAGGCCCTCATCGCGGAGCAGGGCTGGCTCTTCCAGAAGGATTTCGAGCTCCTGCGCCGCCTGAAAGGCAAGCTCGACGCGTTCACCTTCTGGGGCCTGGCGGACGACAACACCTGGCTCGACAACTTCCCCATCAACCGCCTCGACCTGCCGCTCCCCTTCGACACGAAGCTGCAGGCAAAGCCCGCCTACTACGGCATCGTCGACCCGACGCAGCTACCCGGCTACGGCCTGTCCTTCGCCCTCACGAGCCAGACCGGCTCGAGCAGCGCACGGGTGTTCACCGTAACCGCCACGAATCCGAGCGCCGGCACGGCCTACAACACCCAGATCTCCTCGTTCTCCCTGATACAGGTCTGGGGACCACCGTGCCGGCCTCAGATCTCGGCTCCGTCGAGCTTCCCGCTCTCGCTGGGCGATATCCCCGCGAGCGGGTCCGCGACCACTTCGATCACCGTCAACTTTGGCCGGTGCTCACCGCTTGCGCTGTTCGACCTGTCGGCGCCGTGGAGCTCCGCGACTTATGAGACCGGGCGGTTGTTCGTGACTCGCGTGCGTCCCTGAGCAGCCCTGGGGTCGTGCGGACGACGGCGTCGGTGCGGCCCCTTTTTCCTGTCACAGCGGGCAGTCCTTGCACGTCTGGGCTATGGGAGGAGCACTGAGGCTTCCCCAGGACTCGCAGGAGACCGGCCCATGAAATCCATCCGCATCTATCGGAATCCCGACTGCGCCAAGTGCGCTCGCTATGCCGCCGCCCACCGGCTCTTTGACTGGCTTGACCGGGTGGACGTCTCCACTGAGACCCCGCGAACGGGGGCGCTACGGCTTGGCGAGGTCGTCGTAGAGAAGCTCGATACGGGCGCGATCCTGCGGGGTGCGGAAGCCTTCGCTGAGATCTGCCGCAATATCCCGCTCTACGCGCCCTTCCGGCTCATGCTACGCGTGCCGGCCTTCCGCGCTTTCGTGGATCGTGACATGAGTGGCTGCGGCGGCGCGGCCTGCACGACCGAGCCGCGCCGCCTCTAAGAGTTGGTCCGGCTGGACTCCCGCTGGCAAGCAAACCGCGCGCTCCGCGCAGGGCCACGAGCGCGCGCTGAGGCTTCTTCGCTCTGGCCCCTCAGTCCGGCAACACTGACGCGTGCGTGATCGCGAACTGTGTCTTCAGACCGGCCGCGGGAGTCAAACCCTTGCGACTGACCGGCTGTCCGCCGCCCACCCACACATCCACCTGGCCGGGCACGACCTTATGCTTGCCGCTCTCGTCGACGATGCTGAGGTCACGAGCGCGCAGGACGAAGGCAACCGACTTCTTCTCGCCCTTGTCGAGATGGATCCGCTGAAATCCTTTCAGAGCACGCAACGGCGCGCCGGCCACACCCGGATGAGTCAGATACAGTTGCACGACTTCATCCCCGGCAACGCCGCCTGAATTGGTAACGTCCACAGACACCGTCATGTCGTCGGCGCCTTGTGCGACGTTGGTGTGGGTGACGCGGCCGTTCGAATAGCTGAAGGTCGTGTAGCTCAGACCATAACCGAACGGATACAGCGGCTCGCCGGAGAAGTAGCGATAGGTCCGCTTGCTCATGGAGTAATCGTCAAACGGCGGCAGTTGGTCGACCGACTTGTAGAACGTCAGCGGCAGACGGCCTCCCGGACTGAAGTCGCCGGCCAGCAAGGCTGCTACAGCCGTGCCGCCCTCACCCCCCGGATACCAGGCTTCCACTATGGCTGGAACATTCTCGTCAGCCCAATTGACGGCCAGGGCGCTGCCGTTCATCAGCACGAGTACCGTGGGCTTGTTCAATGCATGGAGACGTTCCAACAGCTTGCGCTGCGGCGCGGGCAAATCCAGGCTGGTCCGATCACCGCCCGAGAAGCCCTCGGCGTTGACCTTCATTTCCTCGCCTTCTACGTGAGCGGAGAGTCCCGCTACCATGACGACGAGATCCGCCTTTCGCGCGGCCTCAACTGCCTGGTCACCAGACTTGTCGGCCTCCACCAGCCCGGCCCCCTTTACATAGACGACTTTCGACTGCGCGAAGCGAGCGCGGATGCCGCCTAGAACCGTGACGGGTTTGGATGGGTCGCCGTTATAGTTCCCAACGAGTGCATCGAGGCTATCCGCATTGGGGCCGATGACGGCGATCACACCCGGCGCCTTCTTCAGAGGCAGCAGGTTGCCACTGTTCTTCAGCAGGACGAGGGACTCCTTGGCCATCCGCAACGCGGTTTCACGATGCGCCGGAGTATCGTTCTCCGATGCCGGGATCCTGGCGTAGGGATTACCGGTCGGAGGATCAAACATCCCGAGCTTGATACGCGCGCTGAACAGCCGGGTCAGCGCCTGGTCGAGCACGGACTCGGGCACCAGGTGATGACGAACCGCTTCCACGATCCCATCGGGCTCCGTGCTCATGTTGTTGCGGTAGTCACCGCAGATGAGATCCATCCCGGTCTTGAAAGCCACCGCGACACCTTCCGCAGCGTTCGGCTTGTACCGAAGTGCGTCGGGACGAAATATATTGGCCGCGGCACCGCAATCGGAGACGACATATCCCTGGAAGCCCCAGTCTTTACGCAGATGCTCTTCCAACAGCGTGCCGTTCGCGCAAGCCGGCACACCGTCGACAGAGTTGTAAGCACACATGACCGACTGAGCCTTCGCCTCCATGACAGTCGCCCGGAATGCCGGCAGGTAGGTGTCCTCGAGATCGTGGCGTGAGATGTGCACGTCAGCCGTATGCCGCGTCGACTCCGGACCGCTGTGAACGGCGAAATGTTTGGACGTCGCGATGGTCTTCAGGTACTTGGGGTCGTTACCCTGCAGTCCCGACACGAACGCCACGCCGATCCTCGAGGTCAGATAAGGATCCTCGCCGTAGGTTTCCTGGCCCCTGCCCCAGCGCGGATCGCGGAAAATGTTGATGTTGGGCGACCAGACAGTGAGGCCCCGATACCAATCGGTTCCCCCATCGGCGTGCACTTTTTCCACGTACTTCGCGCGGAACTCTGTGCTGATGACGTCCGCTACCTGGTGCATCAGGGGCGCGTCCCACGAGGCGGCCATCCCGATCGCCTGCGGAAAGACCGTCGCGACGCCCGCGCGGGCGACGCCGTGCAGGCCTTCGTTCCACCAGTTGTATTCGGGAATCCCCAGCCGCGGAATAGCAGGCGCGGTGTGCCCCAGCTGCCGCGCCTTCTCTTCCAGGGTCATGCTGGAGACCAGGGCTTTCACCCGCACGTCTACTGGGAGCGAGGCATCCCGGAATTTCGCCATCGCGGCGCCGGCACTGGCGGCGGCTGGCTCTGCGCCGGATGCCATGGACCCACTTGCCAGCAATATCATGACGCCAACGGTCCCAGCCACGGTCCTCTTCATCAGCCCGCCCCCCTTTGGTCTTACTTACGTGCGCCGCGCGCGATCTCGCAGCGACGTATGATAGCGCTACCAGAGCGGCCATTGCCAATTTACCCGGCCTGCGCTCTGGGCGTGCGCATCATGAAGGGAGGATGTTCCGCCGTCACCACGGGCTGGCTTCACGTGAGTGTTCGCCGGGATGGATTGTCCTGGGCCGCACGTGCTCTACGCGGCTATGACGCCGCGCTCCATCCCTCGCGGGTTAGGGCAAATGCAAGCGGCGGTCTCCCGTCGGACCATGCGGGACCTCACCTCGAACTCACAGGAAACCTCGCCGGGGAATCACTGCAGACCTCGCCGGGGACCTCACTCACGGCCGCTGGACGCCCCACAACTTCTCCGCGACCGTTGGGCGGCGGCAGCGTGGGGCCCCTAGGGCGGCATCGCCCGCCCCACCATTTACGTGGCGCGGACCACCCCGTCATCTTCGCACGGCGGACCAGCCGATCATCTCGGCGCAGACCGGCCGCGGCGTGTTGCTCGCCGCGACCGAGGCGGCCCGGTGGCCAATGCTGTGCGCATGGCGACCCGTAGATTCGAACGCGACGCGCTTTCCGTCCGGGATGGTCTCTACCTGTTGCCCGGACCCGACCGGATCAACTCGTGTGCGCTGCCGGGGCGCTGTCAGGTGTCCTCGTCGGCCGTAGCAGCCAACGGTGCAGACGCTCAGTGAGGACGATCAGCAACCGGCGCGGACCGGACCTGTAAAAGTGTGAGGCGAACTGGCGGTTGATCTGCAACGGCCTCCAATAGTCGCGCTCCCACTCCCGGAATCCCTTTGCCAATTCCCGCTCGCCCTCGCGAGTCGGCACCAGCAACGCACAGTTGCAGGCGGCGCTGACTTCGACCTGGTCACCCTCGTGGAAACGGAAGCTGTGTCCGCTGGGAACGTGATTCAACCAGCCGGACACCACCTCGAACTCGCTGGGGGCGTGCTGCAAAGCCCGGATCATCGGACTGACATCAAGGTTTGCCATGTGGGTTCTCCATTGCCGCCGCTTCGCGTCAGGGAGAAGCAGCAGTGTTGTAAGCCGCCAGTCGCAAGTTTCGTGCTGATGTTTGAACGCGCTCGATAATTGACCCAGCTAACATTCGCGCGGAAATCCAAAGAGCCGGACCGGAGCCCGTCATTACGCCTGGGCGCGCCATTGCGAAGTGCGCTCCTTGCGCGCTTCGCTCAATCCCTTTGCCACCCCAGCCATATCCAGATCAGTGCAGTAAACCGGCGTGCCTGGCTGCTGACGCCACGATTCGTCGAGCGTGCCCGCATCGACCGGATCGAAGCCCAGCGCATCCACGAGTTTCATCACAATGGCCTTTGAAGCCCGATCGTCCCCGCCGACTGGCAGCGCGATCCGCCCTGGTGTACCGCCCGGCCGACCCAGCTCGAGCAGATGTCGGGCGTAGATGGAATTGAATACCTTGATCACGGGCCGCCCGATCTGCTGAGACACCCAGCGGCTTTCCGTCATACCCGCCTCAATCTCCCCGATGCGCCCGTCGCGCTGCCGCGGGTAGTAATTACAGGTATCAATGACCGGCACCTGATCCGGAACGCCTGTGAACAGGTGCTGCGGGAGGTCCGGTACGTTTTTGAGAGGGATCGTCAGGACGATGAGATCCACGCCCTTCACCGCCTCGGTGACTGCCACCGCAGTCGCACCCGTATCAGCGGCGAGCTCAGCGAGCGACTGGGGGCCCCTCGAATTCGCCACGACAACGTTGTGTCCGATGGCCGTAAGACGTCGTACCAATGTGCCGCCTATATTTCCCGCACCGATAATGCCGATTCGCATGTGATTGTCTCCTCGAACCACTCGCCCGAAGCGCAGCCCTGGCCGTCAGGGATTGCCTCGATCTCCTCTGCGGCTCTATGCACTGTCTCCGCAAGTTTGCGATGCCACAATAGTCCGTTAGTACATTGCCACCCGGCCCCGCGGATTGGGCTATCCCAGATCGCGCCGTCTAGGGAAGTTCGCACGCCTACAGCGTTCCACGGCATCGACTCGTCTGAGAGCAGCGTGGGAAGGACCACGGGAATACACGAGGAAACAATACACGTTAGTGCGGACGGGTCGTGGAGGCATCCGTAATGAAAAAACATCAACAATGTCAACTTGCAGATCCTGACATGGTGCCTCCTTTGCTGTATATAGTCGTCATTAGAATGAATTCCTTGCACATGAGGCCTTGCGATGACCCGGGCTTTAGCTCAAACCCGAAATTTGGTGGGAACCCCTCTTTTGGATATACTCTCCAGATATGTATATCCAGCGAGCGAACCCATGCAAGTAGCTAAATGGGGCAACAGTTTAGCCATTCGGCTCCCTGCGGCCGTGGTCGAGGCCTTGGGACTCAAGGAAGGCGACAATATCGAGATCCACGCCGCCGGAAAGCGGACCTTTGAAATCGACAAGACACCCGGCACGCGCGAGCTCCTGGCCCGGCTGCGGAAGTTCCGCGGCCGGCTACCCAAAGATTTCAAGTTCGACCGACTGGAAGCCAATGAGCGACGGTGAAGCATTTTTCGACACCAGCGTCCTGATCTACCTGCTGTCGTCCGAAAGCAAAAAGGCCGATCGCATGGAGGCTCTTCTCGCAGACTCCGGTGTCATCAGCGTCCAGGTGCTGAACGAGTTCACAAACGTCGCGTCTCGCAAGTTCGACATGTCGCTTGCAGACATTCGCGAATTTCTTGATACGGTGCGAAACGTCTGTCGCACTGAACCGGTCACCGTTGAAGACCACGACCGGGCTCTCGAGGTCAAGGAACGCTACAAGTTTGCCTTCTACGACTCAGTGATCGCCGCATCCGCACTCCGAGCGGATTGCAGAATCCTCTATTCCGAGGACCTCCAGCATGGCCAAATCATTGAGCGAAAGCTCAAAGTGATCAATCCGTTTCAAAACGGCTGACGTGATGGACCGCGGGCACTCGGGACCCGGGCTCAGGGACTAACACTTGCACACTTGCTTCTCGTCTCCTTGAACGATCTGGTTCAGTGCGATCGGATGTTGTGGCGGAGTGGGTGCCCGCAGAAGCCGTTGGGCGGCGAAGTGATTTCGCTCTTTGATTTGCGCGGTGGGTCGATAGGGAGTGTGGAGGCTAGGGTCGGAATCGAACCGGCGTAGACGGCTTTGCAGGCCGCTGCATGACCACTCTGCCACCTAGCCTCGCGGGAATAGCGCGAGTGCGAAATCGAAAAGCCCCGCGTCGCGGGGCTTGAGGTCACATCTTTTGAAGGATAGCAGAAGATTGCTTGGCCTCGCAATGAGGTAGCCCAGGTGCATAGGCCCCGGCGATCGGACGAGTTCGGGAAAGGCCAAGACCCCTGCCCTCATCCAGCGAATGGCCTCGAACCCATCGCGCCGGGGACCACAGTTGGTGGCCGGGGACTACGGTCCGTGGCTGGGGACCATGGCGATGGCCGGGGACCACGGTCGGTGGCCGCAGACCACAGTCAGTGGCCAGGGATCAGGGCGGTGGCCGGGGACTGCGCGTTGTACACCGGATCGTCGATGAAGGGTGCCGCCAACCGTACGGACACGGCGCGTTCTTCCGGATGGACGCGCATCCGGCGCCAACCGCAACCAAAGCGATCATAGCCTCGAGCGCAGCACTCCACGAAAGGCCATCATCGCGCTGGCCCTGTTAGGTTGATGTTGCCCGAGAGTCACCTGGACCTTACCCTGCAGTCTACTGGCCCGTCGCGCCCTTGTAGCGAGCAAAAGCTGGAGATCGACTATCGAGGGCGGGTTCGACGTCAAGGCAACTTCTTGTAGACGTCAGGACAAATCGCCCCAGGGGAACGGCTCTATACTACCACGCACAGATGACCCAACATGACACCCTCACCGCGAGCCGCGCCAGAACAAGCGCTTGCTCCTGGGTGCTACTCGGGGCGGGATGGCGAGATAGAAGCAACGCGAACGACACAAGGGATGTGACGGAGAGCCCCCATGAGACGCAGCACCGACCGAATCCTGACATCCCACGTCGGCTCCCTCCCCGCCCCGCGGGACCTTTGGAGCCTGAGCGGGGTCGACCTGGCCCGGCTGAAGCAAGCCACCCGCGATGTGGTCCAGAAGCAGCGTGAATGCGGTGTCGACATCGTCAACGAAGGCGAGGTCACCAAGGGCGGCAATTGGGTGGTCTTCGTCAATGAGCGCTTGACCGGCTTCGAGGGCAAGCCGCCGGGCGCCTCGATCGCGCTCCTCAAGGACAGCGCGGATTGGCACGAATTCGATGAGTTCTACAAGGCCGCCATGGAGGGCGGGACACTTTTCGAGCAAACGCGGGCGGCACCCGAGGTGACGGGCCGGCCGCTCGATTGGTCCTGCACCGGACCCATCACCTATTGTGGCCAGGCGGCGTTGCAGCGAGAGATCGATTGCCTCAAGGAAGCGCTCGGCGATTCACCTCCAGGCGACGCGTTTCTGACTTCAACCGCGCCGGCGAGTCTCGAGCCGGGTCGGGAGAATCTGTACTACAAGTCGCAGGAGGAGTTCCTGTTCGCGCTCGCTGATGCGATGCGGGTCGAGTACCAGATGATTGCCAAGTCCGGGCTGCTGCTACAGGTGGACGATGCATGGCTGGCCGCTCTATGGGACCGGATTGGCGTGAAGATGGGACTGGAGGGTTACAAGCGCTACTGTGCCGTGCGAGTGGAAGCGTTGAACCATGCGCTCAAAGGCATACCGCCCGAGCAGGTTCGGTATCACCTGTGCTGGGGCAGTTGGCACGGGCCGCATTCGCGCGACATCCCGATGGCCGACATGGTGGACACGTTGTTGTCGATCAATGCGCAGACGTATTTGTTCGAAGCGGCCAACGTACGCCACGAGCACGAGTATGTTGTCTGGGGGCGTACGAAGTTGCCCGATGACAAGATCCTCGCTCCCGGAGTGGTCAGTCACGCGACGACGTTGATCGAGCATCCCGAGCTCGTCTCGGCGCGCATCCAGCGCTTTGCGAATCTCGTGGGCAAGGAGCGGGTCATTGCGTCGACGGACTGTGGACTCGGTCTACGCTGCCATCCGCAGATTGCGTGGGCGAAGTTGAAGGCACTGTCCGAAGGAGCCGCGCTCGCGAGCAAAGAACTCTGGGGCAAACGGTCGGCCGCGTAAGACCCGGCCGGCATGGCCGAGGGCGATGACCGAACGACGACACGCGCCATACTGAAGAGCAACCCAATGCCCCAGTTGCACCCCCGCCCTCCCCATGAAAGCATGCGGTCGTCTATCGCGAGCTCTAGAAGGGGGATCAGAGCTATGGGTGGGCTTGAGACAGTTTCGACTGCGAGCGTTCCTGCGAGCAAGAAGATGCGGTTCTGGAATGAGGCCGTATCCGCTGCCGTGGCCAGCGCCGCCGCTGAACCCTTCGACGAAAACACATTCCAGGGGCAGTTGAAACTGCTCGATCTCGGCGGGCTGCGGATCGTGGAGATCTGCGGGGGCGCCTCCAACGTCAGACGCTTCCCTGCACGAGTCCGCAGTAGCAACTTCGTCGTGCAGCTGATCCTCGCCGGCGAGATCGTCTGCCGCTCCGACGGCCGGCAGACCACCCTCGGCGTCGGGGATTTCTGGATGTATGGAACGTCCTCGGGTGCCGAACTGGAGTTGTCGCAACCCGTTTCCCTGTTGGCATTGTGCCTGCCGCGGGACCAACTCGCGCGGTACATCGCCTGCCCGGAGGCCGCGTGCTCCCTGGTTGTCCCGAGTACCTCCGGCGCTGGTGCGCTGGTGGCCGGATATTTGCGGGACTTCTGGGGCCGCGCCGAGAACGAGCTGGCGCCACAGCTCACGTCGCGCTTTGCCGAGATCGCCCTGCAAATGGTCGCAAGCGCCTATGCAGGCGTTCCTGCAGCAAGACCTGACCAATCCTGCCGGCTGGCCGAGCATCGCGCGCGGATTCGTTCCTACATCGAGGAGCATCTGCGCGATGCGGACCTGACGCCGAAATCGATCGCCGACGCCATGAGGATCACGCCCGGGTACCTGCATCGACTGTTCTCCGACAGCAGCGAGTCGGTCTCCCGTTACATTCTGCGCCGGCGCCTGGAGGAATGTCACCGCAACCTGTCGGACTGCATGCAATCCGCCCGCAGTATCACGCACATCGCCTTCGAGCACGGTTTTAACAGTTTGCCACATTTCAGTCGCGTTTTTCGCAACCACTTCGGCGTCACGCCGAGTGAACTGCGTCAGCGCGTCGCGCGATCCAACTCCTTGCCCATTCCCAGGCTGTCGTAACGGAACCACACGCAGGCGTCGACGCGTGGTCAAATGGTTG